>QCRZ01000050.1 GCA_003209225.1 Pelagibacteraceae bacterium AG-464-B04 | reverse complement strand
TTTTTTCTTCAATAGTTTTAATCATTTTTTTTAATTCGGTTCTTCTTTCTTCGTTTAAATCTGGAATTGGAATTCTAATTAATTGACCATCAATATGAGGATTTAATCCTAACTCTGACTTTCTGATCGATGAATCAACTAAGTTTACATTGTTTTGATCCCACACTTGAATTGTAAGTAGGCGTGGCTCTGGAGTTGAAATTGTTCCTAGTTGATTAATAGGCATTTTTTGCCCATACACATCCACTTTAACAATATCAAGCATGCTAGCATTTGCTCTTCCTGTTCTTAAACCGGATAAATCCTTCGTAAAAGAGTCAAAGGTTTTATTCATCTTCTGTTTACAATTGTTTTTATCAAACATAATTATTGATATGTATTTTAAAGCTTAATTCTTATTTATTCACCAACTTTATACCTAACAAAATCTTTAATGATTATGCTATTTTCTTTACCTAGATCGGCTATTACTTCTTTCACTTTTTTTTTGGGGTCCATAATCCAAATTTGATTTAATAATGTATTTTCTTGCTTAAATTTTTCTAATTTTCCAATTGCTATTTTTTCAACAATTTTAGATTCTTTTCCTGAATTTTTAAGTTCTTCGCTAATAATCATTTTTTCTTTCTCCAAAATTTTTTTATCTAATTGTTCAATATCAATGGATAAAGGGTTTGAAGCAGCTATGTGCATTGCCAATTTATGCCCAATGCCTTTGACTTCTTCATTAAAATTTTTTGCTTTTAATGATAAAATCACGCCTAATTTCCCAACATTATTTTTGATAGATGTATGAATATATGAAAAATTCTTGCAACTTTCATTACTTAAAAAATAGGATCTTCTTATTGTTACTTTTTCCCCAATTTTAGAAATAAGTCTAACCAAATTATCTTCGACGGTATTTCCGTCATTCATTTTTGTTTTTTTTAAATGGTCAAAATTTCCCTTTTTCTCAAAGTTTAGTTGAGAAATGTTTTCTGAAAAACTTAAAAATTCTAAATTTTTTGCTACAAAATCAGTTTCACAATTAATTTCTATAATTGATGCTTCGTCATTTTTTTCATAGATACAGATTAGGCCGTCGTTAGCTACACGCTCCATTTTTTTGTTAGCTTTAGAAATTCCTTTTATTCTTAAGTATTCTACTGATTTATCTAAATCACCTCCAGTTTCTTTTATAGCAACATTACAATCTTTAAAGCCCACACCTGTAAGCTCTCTAAGCTTTTTAACTTTATCTAAATGACTTGATGATGACATAGAAAAAACTAATTTTTTTAAGATTATTATCTTTTGATATAGTTTTAACAACTGATGCTTTTATTTTATCAAACAATCTAACTTTCTTTTTTTCTTCCTTTTTTTTTTCATCAACTTTAACTTCTTTGGCTAGAACTTTAATTTCGCTTTCTTTTACATCAGAATTTTTTGATTTCTTTTCTGCGTTAACAATAGTTTGTTTAAATAAATCACAATATAAATTTATTGCTCTTCTTGCATCATCGTTACCGGGTATTGGATAAGCAATTTCACTAGGATCAGAATTTGTATCAACTATTGCGATTATTGGAATATTTAACTTAACCGCTTCTTTGATAGCAAGTTTCTCATGATTGGTATCTATAATAAATATTATATCTGGAATTCCTCTCATTTCAGAAATACCTCCTAAGGATCTTTCTAACTTGTCTCTCTTAAGTCCCATTTTAAGTATTTCTTTTTTTGTGAAACCTCTGTTTTCAGCCGCCAGGTCTTCATAAATTTTCTTTAATTTTTTTATTGAATTTGAAATAGTTTTCCAATTAGTTAACATTCCACCTAACCATCTATAGTTAACATAATATTGTGAAGTTTCTTTGGCTAGTTCAGCAATTGATTCTGCCGCTTGTTTTTTTGTTGAAACAAATAGAATTTTTCCTCCATTTTCAATAACATTTGAAACTTTTAATAAAGCTTCTTTGGTCAATTCTAGTGTTTGAACTAAGTCAATTATGTGAATAGAATTTTTTTTTCCAAAAATATATTGCTTCATTTTTGGATTCCACCTGAATGTCTTATGACCCAGATGTACTCCAGCTTCTA
>QCRZ01000049.1 GCA_003209225.1 Pelagibacteraceae bacterium AG-464-B04 | reverse complement strand
GTGTATATTCTTTTAAATTATCAAAAATTAGCAAACATGTCCATTCATTTGAGCCAAATCCTTTAATTTTTAAATACTTAAAAAAAAATTTAACTAAGTTAATAAAAAATATGACTTTATATAACTTTGCACTTTCAAATAAAAATGGAGAAGCAAATTTGAGAATACCAAAAAGATTTAATTCATTAAACAAAAGCAACTATGAAGAATTATATAAATTAGGTTGTGCAACAATACATGAGAAGAATACTTTTAAAGGCGAAATTAAAACATGTAGGGTTAAAACTATAAAGTTAGATGATATTATAAAAAATAAAAAAATTGGATTTATTAAAATTGATGTCGAAGGTCACGAAAAAAATGTTATTAAGGGAGCTTCCAAAATTATTAAAAAAAATAAACCAAATATGTTAGTAGAAATTGAAGAAAGACATACTAAAGAGAAAATAAAAAAAACAATAAATTTTATTAATAATTTAGGATATAAATCTTACTTTCTTCATCGAAATAAGCTAGTAAGTACAACAAAATTAAAGAATACTAAATCAAGAAATAACTATATTTTTTTACCAGAATAAAATTTAAGAAGTAGAAAATTCCCAATGATATCTTTGTTTAGATTTCCTGTTAAAAGTTTTTTCTAAAATATATTTAGCTACTAAAGTAGAATTAAAAAACCTCATATATTTTTGTTTTCCTTTTTTTGCTATTTTTTTTCTTAGTGAATCATCTTTCGCGTATTTTTGAATTTTTTCAGAAAGATTTGAAACATTGTTATAAAAAATAATTTCATCTTCTTCAAAAAAATTACTATAATGAGTTTTATCGTGTATGAAAGTAAGGAGACCGTTGCCTACTAATTGAGTTATTCTATCACTACTATAATATTTTATTGGATTCCCTCTGCTTAAATTAATTCCCATTTTAGCATTAGCTATCGATTTAAGATAAGAATCAGCCCAGATAGGCTGTATATTATTTATTCCATATAAATCAAACTTAACATTAGGTGTTTTTTCTATTAATTTATTAACAAAATCAGCTCTTTCATCATGTTTTCCCTTTTTAAGAATACCTCTGTGAACACCATGACTTAAAGCAAAAAAAACATCCATAGAGCATTGATTATTTTCAAAATTATTTAAAACTTCAAAAGAAGGGTCTGAGGGATTTGGTATAAATAAGCTAGGTTTGTCATTTGGTAAAAAATCTAACACGTCAGGAGAGGTAGTTAAAAAATTAGTATCTGTAAACTTTATTTTATCCAATATTCTATTTTTATTTTTTTCATAATCAGGGCCATCCTTAATTAAAGGATCAAGAAACCATTGAGAAACTTTTAAATTTTTATCATTATCTTTTAAAAAAGAAATTGTTTCTGGTTTAATTAAATCTGCGTGGCCAAAAATTAATAAATCAGGTTTGTAATTATAAACGGTATTTATTAATTTATGATTTAAAGTTTTTGACCCATTATGGTCAGTAATACTTTTGTAATGTTTAACAATATCTCTATCACTAAATTCTAAAACACTGTGGCCCAATCTTATGAATCCATTATTAATTCTTCTTCCAGTATTAAAAAAAAGTCTTCCATCGTGACGTTCATTAAAATTTGTAACATGAAGGATCCTTAAAGATTTCGATATTTTGGTAAAAAAGGAGTTTTTTTTAATTTCCTGTAAAAAACTTTCTCTAAAATTATCCATTTTTTGTGTACTAAGTTTATTGGTATGAAAAAAGTTTTGTATAGATAATTTTTGGATATTTTTTCTTTTTTTTGAATTGTTAATTAACTCCTTAATTGCGGTATAAACTGAAGATACATTTAAAGTCTTTAATATTATACCATGGGTAACTGTTTCTGGTAAGCCTCCCCTATTACTTATTATTGTTGCACATCCACGACTAGAAGCTTCTAAGCTTGTTCTTCCCAAGGGTTCGTTCCATCTAGAGCAAGCAACAGCAATGCTTGTTTTTTCAAACACTTTTAAAACTTTATTATGATTGGTAAAACCAAGGTTTATTAATCTTTTATGTTTAAAATGAAGGGTTGATCTAGGTTCATCCCCAATAACTATTGCTTTCCAATTTTTGTATTTTTTTAATATTTTTAATACAGCCTTACCAAATAAATCATAACCTTTTGCTTGATTTAACTTTCCGACAAATGTGATCCATTTTTTTTTTTTATTTAAGTTAACTCTAGCAGGATTAATTGATTGGTAAATGACGTCAAGTTTTTCTGAGTTAACATGCATTCCTTCAATGCCTTGTAAAAATCTCTTCCTTGACCAATGGCTATTAAAAATAATTCT
>QCRZ01000048.1 GCA_003209225.1 Pelagibacteraceae bacterium AG-464-B04 | reverse complement strand
TGAAATAAAAAAATATGAAAAAATTAAAGAAATTATAAATAGCCAAAATTTTGATAAATTAAAAATATTGCTTACGGGAAGAGGTAGAGCAGCCAAAGGAGCTATAGAAATTTTAGAGCATGCAAACTTTAAACAAATTTCGTTAAATGAATATTTAAATAAAAAATATAATGATCCAGTTTTTTGCAATATTTCTGCAAAAGAACATGTTGAAAGAAATGATAATAAAAGTTACTCCAAAGAAGATTTTATTTTGAATCCAAACAAATATATATCAAAAGTAACGAACTATTTAATAAAAACAGATATTTTTATAGCGTGTCACTATTGGAATCCAAAATTCCCAAAATTATTTTCATTAGAAGAAATAAAAAAATTTAAAGATTTAAAAATTATTGGAGATATAACTTGCGATATTAATGGATCAATACCAACAACAGTTAGGTCTACAACTATAGAAAAGCCCTATTATTCTTTTAATATTAATTCATTTCAAGAAACATCTTTAAATAAAGAGGGTATAGCTATTATGGCTGTAGATAATTTACCCTCCGAACTACCGCGGGACTCCAGTGAGGAATTTGGCAAAGGTGTCCTATCCCAAGTGATACCATTTTTAATAACCGGTGATGATGGACGTATTAAAAATGCAACTATTGTATCAAAGGGAAAACTTTGCACGTTATACGATTATTTAAAATATTTTATTAATTAAAATTTAATCATCGAAATTTAAAAATTATTGTACAATAGATTTTAAAAGGAGGTGTTCAAATGGCAACATTTTATGCATTGGGTAATTATACTGCTCAAGGATTTCAAGGTTTTTGTAAAGATCCAACATCAGATAGAGCAAAAGCAGCTAGCGTCGCGGCCGAAGCCGTTGGAGCAAAACTGGTTTCATATACAGGATTAAGAGGTCCTTATGATTTTTTAGCTGTATTTGAAGGAACTTTTGCACAAGGAGCTGGAATAAAAATGGCAACAGAGGCAAGTGGTGCTCTTTGTAATATAGCTGTTTGCGAAGCAATAAATATTAATGATATAGCGGCAAACGCAGCAAAAATCGCAGCGGCATATAAAGGACCAGGAAAATAAACTAATTAAAATGCACATAAGGCAATCCAAAATGGATTGTCTTGTTGCATTTTATAATGATAATTTAAAAGGTTGAGTTTTTTTTCCTTTAACATTCAGCCTTGTTTTAAATAAACTACCAGATAAGGGATATTTTTTTATATCTTTGGCTTTTAAATCTTTTCTAGCGGTAGAGATATATAATTCATTATTTTTTGGACCGCCAAACGTGCAATTAGTGATATTTTTTGCAGGAAGATTAATTTTATGTATTTTTTTACCTTTTGAATTGTAAACCGAAATACATCCTCCGGCATAATGACATACCCACAGATTATTTTTTACATCTGTCGTCATACCATCTGGGAATCCATCTGCTTTACTGAATTTTAAAAAAACATTTTTTTTCAAAATTTTTAATTTATTATTAGTTCTAATTTTATAAATTATTTTTTTTTTTGTATCTGTATGATAAAAATTATTTTTATTTAAAAAAGCTGGTCCATTAGTTATGTAATATTTACTATCTACTTTATTAAGTTTTAATTTATTATTTAAACAATACAACGAACCAAACATTTTTTTTCTTTCCAAATTATCCATTGTTCCAAACCACAATCGTCCTTTAGGATCTGTTTTACCGTCATTTAATCGATTATTTTTTTTATTTGGCTCTATTTTTATTGAATGAAGAACCTTTTTATTTATCAAATTTATAATTCTTAGTTCAGATTTTAATCCAAGTATAAAAATATTCTTTTTAATGTGTGAAACAAATCCAATTTCTTTATTTACTTTAAATATTTTTTTCTTTTTTGTTTTAATATTTAATATAAAGATTTTCTTTTTTTTTATATCTACAAACAATATTGAATTAAGTGAAGGCATCCATAAAGTTCCCTCACCTAGTAAAGAACTATTTTTCCATACACAAATTGGTTTTGAGTTTTTGATTAACAATTTTATTTAACTTTTTGATGTTGCTTTCCTAAATGATCTATTGATAAACTCATTTCATCTCCAGATTTGAGAAATATTTGAGGTTTCTTGCCCATACCAACACCAGGAGGAGTTCCGGTAGTTACAATGTCCCCTTGTTGTAGAGACATAAAATTGCTTAAATATGAAAGAATAAAATTCATATTAAATATCATTTTGTTTGTATTGCCTGTTTGCATTCTTTTGCCATTAACATCCAAACTTAAGTTTAGTTCCCGAACATCGGGAATCTCATCTTTTGTTACTAGATAAGGACCCATAGG
>QCRZ01000047.1 GCA_003209225.1 Pelagibacteraceae bacterium AG-464-B04 | reverse complement strand
TTTTTTTTCTTCATGAAAAAGTATTTTCTTTATATATAACAAATATTACTTATATATATAATCTCTACGATTACTCGGTATTGCGGTATAATTTTTTACAATCTGGAGTTGGTAAACCAAAAGATCTCGATAATGAAAAGCAGCAGAGCAGCTGGCGAGATAGAATTCCCACATTTTACAAAAACTTTCGGAATACATTTTTTTTGCTTTATCCCTATTTTTTAAAAATCTTTCTAACCATGCTTTTAGAGTTTTGTCATAGTGATGAATAAGACTTTCCATATCTGAAAGAATTAGTCCCGTTTTTTCTACCGCATCTATAAGATCGCTACCACTAGGCACCAATCCTCCGGGGAAAATAAACTTTTGAATAAATGGCGCTGGTGGAGTTTTAGGATCAGTAGAACCTATTGTGTGAATTAACCCTATTCCATCATTGGTCATTAAATCATTTATTTTTTTGAAAAAAATTTTATAAAATTTTCTTCCAACGTGCTCTAGCATACCTACGGAAACAACTCTATGGAATTTTCCTTTTAACTGTCTATAATCTAAAAGTTCAAAGTGACATTGGTTATCTATTTTTAATTCTTTAGCTTTTTTTATACAATAATTGTACTGATTTTCACTTAAAGTAACTCCCGTAACCTCACATTCTGATTGTTTTGCTATTGAAAAACACATGGAACCCCAACCACAGCCAATATCCAAAACTTTTTGACCAGGGCATAAATTTAATTTTTTAATTATATGATTAATTTTATTTTTTTGTGCTTCTTCAAGAGTATCGTTAGGAGATTTCCAATATGCGCAAGAATATTGACGGTATTCTTTATCTAAAAATAAATCATACAGATCTTCTCCTAGATCATAGTGATGTTTAACATTTTTTTTTGACTTTAAAGGTAAATTAAAATTTGTAAAAAATCTCCACGCGTGTAAAGTTTTTTTTATAAAATATCCCGAAGTATTAATTTCTTTGCGACCTAAATTTTTAAATGTTAAATTTAAAAAATCAAGCAACGATCCATTTTCAATCTTTATATCACCTTTCATATAAGCTTCAGGAAAAGAAAGGTCGGGATTAATTAATAATTTTAAATTTAAATTTTTATTAAGAATTTTTAATGTTAAGGGATTATTAAAATCTGGATTACCACATATAAATTTTTGCCCTGAAAAATCTTCAAGAATAATTCCACCATCTTTATAAATTTTTGAAAATAATTTTGCTACTAACATAATTTAAGCTGCCATATTTTTTGTTGTAATAAAATTTAACTCTTTAAGTCTATTTAACATTTCCTTTTGTTTTTCTTCTGATAATAAAGTTAAAGGAGGTAATAGTCTTTTATATTTTTTATCTTTAATTGACATAAAGCTATGAAGAGCTGAAATTAAATTTCCAGTATCATCAAATACTTTTCTTACTGCGCAGAGCTTTTCGTTAACTGTCTGCTCTTTATTATTTTGAAAATCGTTATAAACCTGCTTGGATAAAACATGCGTAACATTGGTTACCGCTGAAATGATTCCACTAGCACCATTTTTTAAGCCATGCAGAAGCTTTGTTTCACTGCCTGGCAACATTGAAAATCCAGGAATTTTTAAAGTCTCGTAAAGATTATAACTTGAATCTTTGCACCCTTTTATTTGGGGAAAATCTTTTACAAGTTTTTCAACAGCTTTGGGTGAAAATAAATACTGAGAAAGCTTTTGAAAATTATATAATATAATTTTAATTTCTGGAAATTTATTAATAATGTTTGCATAAAACGCATAAACTCCTTCATGTGTATTATTCACATAATAAGCGGGCGGCATCAGCAAAAATGTATCAAATCCATTATGAATAGAATGATTTATTAAATTCATGTTGTCTCTAATAGAATTTACCCCCGTTCCCAAAAAAAACCTATCTTTGTATTTATTGTGGCTCAATTTAGAAATTAATGTTTTTTTATCTTCAATTGAGATCAATTGACTTTGTCCAGTTGAGCCAAAAAAAAAGGTTCCATCAAGCCCTTTTTCGATTAAATTCTCATGATGTTTGATGGTACTTTCAACGTCGAGTGAAAAATCTTCTTTCAGAACACTAAGTCCAGCTGAATATATACCTTTTAATAATGACATGTTTTTAACCAATTTATTTGTTAGAAATTATATAAAATTCAAAAAATGAGTCTAGCTATTGTAATAATTAAATCTAAAGGAATTGGTGATTTGTGCATACTTGTTAGTAGTATTCATGCAATTAGCCAAAAAATTAACGAGCCTGTAACTGTTTTGGCTCAAAAAAATACACACGCAAGCGCAATACTAAAAAATGACCCTCATATTAAAGAGGTGATTGAACTAAACG
>QCRZ01000046.1 GCA_003209225.1 Pelagibacteraceae bacterium AG-464-B04 | reverse complement strand
TTTTTCCGTTTATTGTATGACTAACTTCTGGATGAAATTGTATTCCATAATATTTTTTCTTTTCGTTAGAAATAATCGCAAATTTTGAATTATCACTAGAAGCTATTTTTTTAAAACCGGAAGGAATTTTATATACAATATCCTGATGACTCATCCATACCTGAGTATTTTTATACTTAAAGAAGTTTTTGGTAATAGGGCTTTTTAATTTACTTTTAATGAAAGATTTTCCAAATTCTCTTGTTTTAGAAATTTTTACCCCTCCACCAAACTTTTTTGCTAATATTTGATGACCATAACAAATACCAAGTATTGGTATATTTAAACTTAAAATACGATCTTCTAAACTTATTGAATTTTTACTTGTTATAGTTAATGGACCTCCAGAAAGAATAATACCCTTTACCAATTTGTAATTTTTTAAATCCTTAACTCGATTAGAACTAATGATTTCTGAATAAACTCCAACTTCCCTAATTTTTCTTGCTATAAGTTGCGTAAATTGAGAACCAAAATCAATTATAACTATTTTTTCTAAATCGTTATTACGACTCATTTTTTTTTATATGATCAACATTGTGAACCATACTTTCATAAAACCCCGCTTTTGTAATTTTAACAAATTCACCTTTTTTTTGTAAATCTTTTATTGTTTTTGTGCCTAAATAACCCATGGATGATTTTAATCCTCCAACTAAATTATATATAATTTTTTTTACTGTACCTTTGAACTTAACCATACCCTCCACTCCTTCTGGAACATATTTTGAAATGTCTTTAAATTTTTTTTGATAATACCTGTCCGCAGATCCTACAGACATTGCTCCAACAGATCCCATGCCTCTAAAATTTTTATAAAGTTTACCTTTATGTTTAATAATTTTTCCAGGACTTTCTATTGTTCCAGAAAATAGCGACCCTATCATAATCGCGTCTGCGCCCGCTGCTATTGCTTTTGCTAAATCTCCTGAAAATTTTATACCCCCATCTGAAATAATTCTCGTTCTATGTTTCTTTAAGGCTTTCTTAACTTCAAGCACTGCGCTTAATTGTGGTACACCAATTCCTGCTACTAATCTTGTCGTGCAAATAGAACCAGGACCAATACCAACTTTAACAATATCAACTCCGCTATCAGCTAAAAATTTTGCAGCTTTACTAGTAGCAATATTCCCAGCGCAAAGTGTGGTGTTTTTTAACTTTTTCTTAATTTTGCTAATCATATTTAAAACTTTTTGTGTGTGACCATGTGCTGTATCTATTACAATTAAATCTGTCTTGATTTTAGATAGCTCTTCAGCTCTTTCCAAATCTTTTGAATTTACTCCAATAGCTGCACCAACTAAACAATCACTTTTTTTTACTTTTTGAACTTCAATAATTTGCTTTTCAATAGATAGATTTCTATGAATAACTCCAATACCACCAAGTTTTGAGATTGCAATAGCCATTCTTGATTCAGTTACTGTATCCATGGCTGATGAAATTAAGGGTATTTTTAAACTTAAATTATTTGATAATTCACTAACTGTAATAGTTTCTGAAGGTAACACAGATGAATATTGAGGAACTAATGTTACATCATCAAATGTAAACGAATCTTTAATGACAACCATATTTGACTATATATATATATTTAGAAAATCCAATACAGTAAGACTGTTTTTTAAGTCAATTAATAGGGATAATCAGCCCAATAACATGTAATAAAGAAAATACTTGCAACAGGTTAATTACTTATATTAAATAATTTTACCAATGAATTTAATTCAACATTTTGTAAATGGAAAAATTATTCCAGGTAAATCTGTAAGGACTGGAAAAATATTCAATCCAGCAACTGGTGAACAAAAATCTCAAGTAAAATTAGGATCCAAAACAGATTTGGATGATGTGGTTAAAATTGCAAAAAAAGCTTTTGAAACATGGTCATTAAAACCACCAATTCAAAGAGCAAGAGTAATGTTTAAATTTAAAGAATTAATTGAAAAAAATTCTGACGAAATAACAAAACTCATTGTTTCTGAACATGGAAAAGTTTATGAAGATGCAAAAGGATCGCTCACAAGAGGTTTGGAAGTAGTTGAATTTGCGTGTGGTATTCCACAAGTTTTAAAAGGTGAATTTACTGAAAATGTTGGAACAGATATTGACAGTTGGTCAGTAAGACAACCTCTTGGAGTCTGCGCGGGTATTACTCCTTTTAATTTTCCAGCGATGGTTCCTATGTGGATGTTTCCAATGGCAATCGCATGTGGAAATACTTTTATATTGAAACCGTCAGAAAAAGATCCATCTTGTTCAATTAGATTGGCAGAATTATTAAAAGAAGCAGGATTACCAGATGGTGTGTTTAATGTTGTTAATGGTG
>QCRZ01000045.1 GCA_003209225.1 Pelagibacteraceae bacterium AG-464-B04 | reverse complement strand
CCTGTATATTTTCCTGCTCCCTTTGTTGGCAAAATATGATTAGGTCCAGAACATTTATCACCATAGGCTACCGTTGTTTCTTCTCCTAAAAACAAAGATCCATAATTTTTAAGTCTTTTTAACCACCAATCTAAATTTTCTGCATGTACCTCTAGATGCTCAGCAGCATATTTATCACTTATATTTGCCATGTCCTCATTGCTATCACAAAGTATTACTTCTCCGTAATCCCTCCAAGCAGGTTCGGCACTAGATCGAGGCCCTTCTGGCAATTCAGCAATCAGCTCTGGTATTCTTTTCATTATATAATCTGCTAAAGATTTATTAGTTGTAAACACCCAGCCTGGTGAATTATATCCATGCTCTGCTTGGCCGACTATATCAGCCGCAACGATTTCCTTGTCTGCAGATTTATCTGCTATTATTGCAATTTCGGTTGGGCCTGCAAAAAGATCTATACCAACTTTTCCAAACAAAATACGTTTAGCTTCAGCCACATACTGATTACCTGCTCCAACTAAAAAATCAACTTCGGGATTATTAAAGCATCCATACGCCATAGACGCTATTGCAGCAATTCCTCCTAAATTCAAAATTACATTTGCTCCACAAAGATTAGCTGCATAAATAATTCCAGGATGTGCTCCGTTTTTATCCTTTGGTGGACTTGCACAAATTATTCTGCTTACACCGGCAACCTTGGCTGGAGTTATGGCCATTGTAGCTGATGAAATATGGGCATAACGTCCTCCGGGTATATAACAGCCCGCGGTATTAATTGGAATAAGCCTTTGACCTGCAAATAATCCCTTTGAAAGCTCTACCTCAAATTCATTATTCATACTTTTTAGTTGATACTCGGCGAATTTCCTTATTCTTTCATGAGCAAACTGAACGTCATCCTTTGTTTTTTGATCAACTTTTTTTATTGCTTCTTCAATCTTTTCTTTTGATACAATAATTTCACCATCATAATTATCGAATTTTTTTGTTATTTCTTTTATTCCTTCTTCCCTTCTTTTTTCTATATCATTTAAAATATTTTGTACGGAAGTTCTTGTTTTGGAATCATCTGTTGATGGAGTTTTAATTGCTTTTTTCAAATATTTAATCGCCATAAATTACTTACAAGTTTGAATTGTTATGAGTGTATTTTTAATTTAGTATATAAATATTTTAATCTATGAAAAAGAATTATCCAAGAAATATGATAGGTTATGGCTCAAAAACACCCGTCATAAAATGGCCAAATGGCGCAAAATTGGCTCTTCAAATAGTTTTAAATTATGAAGAAGGTTCTGAAAATTGTGTTTTACATGGAGATAAAAGTTCAGAAACTTTTTTATCGGAAATAATTGGGGCTCAACCCATAAAAGGTAGAAATATAAATATGGAATCCTTTTATGAATTTGGATCAAGAAGAGGCTTTTGGAGAATTCATGAACTTTTTCAAAAAAAAAAAATTCCAATAACAATTTTTGGTGTGGGATTGGCTTTAGAAAGAAATAAAGATGTATGTTATGCAATGAAAGAAGCTGATTATGAAATTGCTTCGCATGGTTGGAGATGGATTGATTATCAAAATATAACAAAAGCTACTGAAAAAAAACATATGCAGCTTGCTATAAAATCTATTAAAAAAATTTTTGGTAAAAGACCTTTAGGATGGTACACCGGTCGTTGTAGTCCAAATACCAGGGACTTAGTTATGGAAGAAGGAGGTTTTCTTTACGATAGCGACTCCTATAGTGATGATCTTCCATATTGGGAAAGTAAAGGAAAAAAAAAACAATTAATAATTCCTTACACTCTTGATAACAATGATATGAGATTTGCAACTAACCAAGGATTTAATAGCGGTGATCAATTTTTTACTTATCTCAAAGATAGTTTTGATACTTTATATGATGAAGGAAATAAGAATCCTAAAATGATGTCTGTAGGACTACATTGCAGATTAATAGGAAGACCTGGAAGAATTCAATCTTTAAAAAAATTTTTAGATTATGTTTTAAAACATAATGACGTATGGATTTGTAAAAGAATAGACATTGCTAAACACTGGATTAAAAATTATCAAAACATATAATTTTATTAATGAATAAAAATAAAAAAATATTTTTAAATGGATTAATAGACCTAGCTCAATCGCGATTAGGTTCAAAAATTGTATACAAAACGGACGAATTTTTTGCTCCAGCTAAAAGAATAATAAATCCTTGGCCTCCTGTATTTAAAGAAGGTGTTTTTGATAAACATGGTAAATGGATGGATGGTTGGGAAACAAGAAGAAAACGAACTAAAGGTCATGATTACTTAATTTTAAAATTGGGTAGACCTGGTAAATTACATAAAGTAAATATTGATACTTCTTATTTTAATGGAAATCAGCCTAGCAAGATTTCTCTTGATGCTTGTTATAGTAAAAATAGACTGCCTAATAAAAATTCTAAATGGATAAATATTTTAAAAAAAAAATCCACTAAACCCAATAGTCATCACTTTTTTAATATAAAAAATAAATCTATTTTTAGTCATGTAAAATTAAACATCTATCCAGATGGAGGTGTTGCAAGAATTAGAATTTATGGAGA
>QCRZ01000044.1 GCA_003209225.1 Pelagibacteraceae bacterium AG-464-B04 | reverse complement strand
TTGTTATTGAGGGTACTTTAGTTTTTTCTTCTACATTAGAGTTAATAATTACCCTAAGGTTATTTTCATGACTAAGCAATATATACACTAACATAAATCTTTTTTCTTTTTCTGGAAAATCAACCGCTGTGATTTCAACTAATTGTCTAAATTTACATTTTTCATTACTTTTTAGAAAAAAAAATAGTTTTACTAATACTTTCGACTTCCACTTCTATTGTTAGTTGATCAAATTTAATTCTAGATGATTTAACAGATGTAGTTAAACCTGAGTTGATAACTTTTTCTAAATCGTAAAGTTGATTTACCATTAAGAATTTATCTTTCGATTGAACCTTCTCTTCTTATTTTTTTTTGAAGTTGTAAAATACCATATAGCAATGCTTCAGCGGTAGGTGGGCAGCCAGGAACATAGATGTCAACAGGAACAATTCTATCACATCCTCTAACAACTGAATAAGAGTAGTGATAATAGCCACCGCCATTTGCGCAGCTACCCATAGAAATCACATATCTGGGTTCAGGCATTTGATCATAAACTTTCCTAAGAGCTGGAGCCATTTTGTTTGTAAGTGTGCCAGCAACAATCATAACATCAGACTGTCTTGGAGATGCTCTTGGCGCTGCACCAAATCGTTCCAGATCATATCTTGGCATTGAAGTTTGCATCATTTCTACAGCACAACAAGCTAAACCAAACGTCATCCAATGAAGAGATCCTGTTCTTGCCCAATTTACAAGATTGTCAGAGGAAGTTGTAATAAATCCCTTCTCACTAAAATCTTTTGCTAACTTTTTAAATTGCTCTGGAATTTTTTCTTCTTTGTTTTTATAAATATTCATTTTGTTGCTATTCCCAATCTAAAGCACCTTTTTTCCACTCATATACGAAACCTATTGTAAGTATTAAAAGAAAAAGCATCATGGACCAAAACCCTAGTAATCCAATTTTTCCTAAAGAAATAGCCCACGGAAATAAGAAAGCAATTTCTAAATCAAAAATAATAAAAAGAATTGCCACTAGATAAAACCTAACATCAAATTCCATTCTTGAATCATCAAATGCTTCAAAGCCACATTCATATGCTGATAATTTTTCAGGGTCAGGTTTTTTTGGTGAAAGTAAAAAATTTAAAAAAATAAAACCAACGCTTAAACCTAATGCTATAAATAGAAAAATTATAATTGATAAATAATCTTTTAAAAATTCAAATAACATTGTCTAATTATATAATATTTTTATCTACACTAGTAGTGGAGTTAAAGTCACATATTAGCTTAGAAATATAAATTTTTACAAAGTTTGGCGGGAGTGAAGGGACTCGAACCCTCGACCTATCGCGTGACAGGCGATCGCTCTAACCAACTGAGCTACACCCCCCAAATGGTGGGCGGTAAAGGACTCGAACCTATGACCCTCTCGGTGTAAACGAGATGCTCTACCAACTGAGCTAACCGCCCTAAACTTAATTTTCACTGTTTTATAACAAGAAATTATGAAAGACAAACTATTATTTGTTTAATAAAGATATATATACTTATTTTAAATATTCGTTATTTTAATAGCAATAATAATGAAAAAATTTAAAAGAACAAAATTTTGGAAACTATTTTTGCTGGTTATAGTTATTCCAATCTATGATTTTTTTTGGAAATATTTTTTAAATTCTTATGGCAAATTTTTACATATATTGTGGAATTTAAGGAAAAGAAAATTTTTCGATTTAAAGAAAGATAATAATATTTTAGTTAAGGATAGTGAATTTTTTTGTAACTTAGCTAATGAAATTTCAAATTTTTGTAACTATGAATTAATTCAAAATTCAAGAAATGTAATTTACGAAGGTACAAATGATGTTAAAAATTTTGCAGATAAGAAAGGTGAAAAATATCAAAATGGTATATTTGAATTTCTACCTGAAAACCTAAAAAAAAAAATAATTAATTTTGCATCTTCCGATCTTATGATTACTACAGCATCAAAATATTTTGGGGTGTTTCCTATATTAACTAGAATTTATTTGTACCACAACATTCCAATTATTAATAGCAATGAAAGAAGTGCGCAGCTATGGCACAAAGATGGGTTTGGATATAAAGGTTTTGATTTATTTATTTCAATTACAGATGTTAATGAATTAAATGGACCTTTATATTTTTTAAAAAAAAAAAATAAATTAGGTGTTTTTGAAAGAATTGAAAACTCAATTAAGAATCCAAGAAAAGGTGAAAGAAACAAAATAACTTTAGAAAATTTTGATAAAATATATTCAAACAATAATATCTCCAACAATATTGGACAACGGGGCACAGCTTTATTCATTGATAGTTATAACTGTTACCATAGAGGTGGTTTTTGTAAAAAGACAGATAGAATTATGCTTAGAATTGCATATGACACGATTGACTCTGTAGTTACAAATTCATCTGAAAGATTTAAAGAAGACCTTAATAATGGTGTTAACTATTATTTTTTTGAAAATGGAAAAAAAAGAAAGTTTAGTAATATTTTTTTACGTTATCTTTTTCTTAAAAAATCATATTTATTTCATAAATTTAAAATAGCTGAAAAGTTACTATCTTTTTATCAATTTATGCACCACAAAATTATATAATTGTTTTTTAATTTAATTTAGCAGAAATAAGCAAATTTATTTATGAATTTAAAAAATTATGAAAAAAAATTTTAAAATTCAAAATTATAAACCAGAAATAGATAGTTTAAGAGCTATCGCTGTTTTTCTTGTTATTTTATTTCATTACGAATTGTTAAATTTTACTGGAGGATTTATTGGCGTAGATGTTTTTTTTGTGATCAGTGGATATTTGATTACAAATTTACTGTTGGAAGATTTGCAAAGCAAAAGGTTTTCTTTATTTGAATTTTATATAAGAAGAGTTAGAAGAATACTTCCTGCCCTTTATACTATTGTTATCCTCTCTTTAATTAGTGGATACA
>QCRZ01000043.1 GCA_003209225.1 Pelagibacteraceae bacterium AG-464-B04 | reverse complement strand
TTAGTTTTAAAAATTAATCTTTTAAAATTTAAAAATATATTAAACAGTTTATTTGTAAAAAATAATAAATTTTTTTCTAATTTAATACCAATAAATAATAAAATAAATGGCAATTTAAATATAGAAATTGATAAAATCGCATCATCATCAAATATAATCAATTCAGGAGATATTAATCTAGAATTTGTGAATGGTATTTTAAAGGCAAATAAAATTAAATTAAATATAAACAAGATGGGCTATATAGATTTGGATGGCAGTTTTTTGCAAAAAAAGAAAAAAAAATTATTTATTTTTAACGGTTTAATAAATATAGAGAAACCCAAAGTTTTCTATTCTCGTTTTTTAATACCAAAAAAAAGTAGAAAGCCTCTAAAAACAATTAACCTTGCTGGTAAAATTGATTTAGCTAATTCACAAATTAAACTAGATCAAATATATTTTGAAAATAATATCGAAAGTGAAATAGAAAATAATCAACTAGAAGTCTTGAATGAAAATATTAACGAAATTTTTTCTCAGAATCCTTTAGAAAAAATATTAAAATATTCAAATTTAAGAAAAATTATTCAATCTTTTTTTAATTAGCTTAATAAAATTATTTATTAGTGTGGACCTATCATTTTTTTTGGATTAACAATTTTATTAAATTCTTTTTCATTTATTAGGCCAGATTTAATTGCTTCTTTTTTTAAAGTGCTTCCATTTTTGAGTGCCATTTTTGCAATTTTAGCTGCATTATCATATCCAATTTTGGGAGCAAGAGCTGTAACAAGCATTAGCGAATTTTCAAGTAAGTGATTTATTCTTTTTTTGTCTGGCTTTAATCCCATTATGCAATATTTTGCAAAATTTTTTGAAGAGTCAGCCATAATATGAATTGATTGCATAATATTATGAATAATTAATGGTTTAAAAACATTAAGTTCAAAATGTCCATGAGAACCAGCCATGGTAATACCATTATGGTTTCCGATTACTTTTACACAAACCATGGTTACCGCTTCACACTGCGTGGGATTAATTTTTCCAGGCATTATAGATGAACCCGGTTCATTTTCTGGTAAAATAAGCTCACCATATCCTGCTCTTGGTCCTGATCCAAGAAACCTAATATCATTTGCAATTTTCATTAAACAAACTGCTGTTGTATTCATAGTTCCTGAAAAATTTACTATTGCATCATGAGCTGCTAGAGCAGCAAATTTATTATTTGCTGGTTTAAAAGGAAGTTTGGTAATTTTTTTTATTTCTAAAATTATCTTCTTATCAAAATTTTTTCTTGTATTTAAACCTGTCCCAACAGCAGTTCCACCTTGGGCTAGGAAATAAATTTCTTTTAATGCAATTTCTATTCTTTCAATACATTTTTTTAATTGTGAATGGTAGCCAGAAAATTCTTGCCCCAGCGTAAGAGGTGTTGCATCTTGTAAATGAGTCCTTCCAACTTTAACTATTTTGCCAAATTGTTTTATTTTTTTTTTTATTTCTGATTCAAGTAATTTTAATGAAGGTAATAATTTATCGTTAGCTCTGATCGCTATCGACATATGCATTGCGGTTGGAAATACATCATTTGTTGACTGACTTTTATTAACGTGATCATTGGGGTGAACTGGTTTTTTAGTTCCCATCTTTCCACCAAGAATTTGAATAGCTCTATTTGAAATGACTTCATTTACGTTCATATTAGTTTGTGTTCCTGATCCGGTTTGCCAAACTTTAAGAGGGAAGTGATCTTTAAGATGACCATTAATTACTTCATTTGCAGCTTTTATTATAGCTTTACCAAGTTTTGGATTAAGGTCTTTATTTTTTATATTAACTATTGCAGCGGCTTTTTTTATTATAGCGATTGTTTTTATAACTATAGGTCTGACTAAAAAATCACCTATATCAAAATATTTCTTAGATCTTTGAGTAGAAGCGCCCCAATATTTATCAGATGGCACTTTAACAAAACCCAGGGTGTCGAATTCTTTTCTAAATTTCATTTAAATATATTTTAGTATAAAATAATTAAATTAATATCTTAAATTATCAAATATTAAAATGATAAAAAAGACTAACCCACCTTTACCAAGCTCAACAGAGCTACAAGATTTAAACATTCTTTATAAAAATGAAAATTATGATTTATTAGAACAAAAAACAAATTTCTTAATCCAGCAATATCCAGATGTGGCCTTATTGCACAATATTCTTGGAATTGCTCAATCCTCTAAAAAAATGTTTAAACAGGCAATTATTAGTTTTGAAAAAGCAATTAAGCTAAATTCACAAATGTTAGATGCTTATAATAATCTTGGGATTGCTTTAAAAAATAATAATGAACTTTCAAAATCATTAAAGGTTTTTCAAAATGCATTAAAAATTAACTCTAACCATCACCTATCAAATTTTAATTTGGGAGACTTATACGAAAAATTTAATGAAATTGAAAAAGCAATAAATTGTTTTAAAAAAGCTTTTGTTTCAAAGCCTGACTTTAATTTGGCTTATAGTAATTATCTTTTTTTTATAAATTATTCAGATAAGCATGATAGTAATTTTTACTACAATGAGTCACTTAATTACAGAAAATCAATTAAAAAGTTTGATGAAAAATTATTAGCACCATATCAATATATTAAATCTACACCAAAACTCAGAATAGGCTTTGTTTCAAACGATTTAAAAAACCATCCAGTAGGATATTTTTTATTTGAAACTTTAAAATATCTAAAAGATATGAAAGTAGATCTATTTGCGTACAGTGGTTTGGAAATAAAAAAGGAAGATAGTTTAACTGAAAAATTGAAATCTTTTTTTATTAAATGGCGGCAAATAAAAAATGTTAACGACCTAGAATTAATTAATTTGATAAGAAACGATAAGATTAATTTACTTGTAGATTTGTCTGGCCATTCGGCAAATAGTAGATTGCCGATATTTATTAATAAACCTGCTCCTTTGCAGATTACTTGGTCAGGATATTTAGATACTACAGGGTTAAAAGAAATTGATTACATAATAGCTGATCCCTATGTCATAGATGAGGAGCAAGAAAAATTATATGTAGAAAAAGTTTGGCGTTTACCAAATATTTGGAACAGTTTTTCTGAACCAAAATATAATATAAAAGTAG
>QCRZ01000042.1 GCA_003209225.1 Pelagibacteraceae bacterium AG-464-B04 | reverse complement strand
AGATCCTAACGAAACCTTATTAAATTACATAAGAACAAAATTAAAAAAAACAGGTACCAAAGAAGGTTGTGCTGAAGGCGGTTGTGGGGCTTGCACGGTTGTATTAGGTGAATTAAAAAATAACAAAATAAATTATAAAGCAATAAATTCATGTATTACGCTCCTACCAACTTTGCATGGAAAACAACTTATAATTGTTGAAGATTTAATTTCAAAAAATGGTTCTTTGCACCCCGTACAAAAAGCGATGATTAATTACCACGGATCGCAGTGTGGATTTTGTACCCCGGGTTTTGTCATGTCATTATTTTCAATGTTTAAAAAATATTCTAAATTTAAAGACGAAGTTATAAAAGACTCTATCTCTGGAAATCTTTGTAGATGTACAGGTTATCAACCTATAATTAAAGCCGCTAAAAGTTTAAAAAATAAAAATAAAATTGATCAATTCAATAAAAATAAAAAAAAAACAATCAATTTGTTAAAAAAAATAAATAATAAAAGCATAATAATTTACAAAAAAAATAAAAAATATTTTGCTCCCAGTAGTATTAAAGAATTAAAAAATATTCTTAAAACAAATGTTAATTCGAATTTTCTTAGTGGAGGAACAGATTTATCACTAAGTGTTACTAAAGAAAGAAAAGATATTAATTCCATTATTTATATGAATTCAATTAGTGAATTAAATTATATAAAAAATAATAACAAATATATTGAGATAGGTGCAACAACACCATTAATTGAATTTGAGTCTTATATAGAAAAATACTATCTAGATTTTTCAAAAATTCTTAAACGCTATGGATCACCTCAAATACGTAATATTGGAACAATAGCTGGAAATATTGCTACGGCATCTCCCATAGGTGATTGCTTACCCTTATTATTATCACTAAATGCACAAGTTGTTTTACAAGATCTAAAAAAAATGAAAATATTATTTCTTGATGGTTTTTTTACTAACTATCGTAAAACTAAATTAAAGAAAGGACAATTTATTAAATCTATCCGGATTCCTTTATTCAAAAATAATACCTTTAAAGCATATAAAGTATCAAAACGATTTGATGATGATATCTCATCAGTTTGTGCTGCATTTAATTTAGAAATAGAGAAAAATAAAATTAAAAATGCAAGGATTGCATATGGGGGTATGGCAGCAATACCCAAGAGAGCAATTTTTTGTGAAAAAATAATTTCAAATTCATTAGTTACTGAAAAAATCATTCATATGGCTAAAGAAGCTTTGGAAAAAGATTTTAAACCAATTAGCGATATGAGAGCTAGTGGATTGTATCGCATGCAAGTTGCAAAAAATTTACTTGAAAAATGTTTTGTTGAAATAAAACTAAAAAAATTGATAGGGGTGTATGTTTAAAATAAAAAAAGAAAATTTTATTAATGAAAAAACCCCCCACGAAAGTGGCATAAAGCATGTTAGTGGTAGCGCTTATTATACAGATGATCTTCTTGAATCGCCCCAAATATTATATGGCGCTATAGGCTGGAGTAAAGAAGCCCACGCAATAATAAAAAAAATGAATCTTGATGAGGTAAAAAAAAGTGAAGGAGTCATCGCCGTAGTAACTTCTGACGATATAGCTGGAAGAAATGACGTTGGCGCAGTATATAATGGCGATCCCATATTTCCAAAAAAAACTGAATATTATGGACAACCATTGTTTGCAGTGGCCGCACAAACAACAGAGTTTGCAAGGAAAGCAGTTTTAAAAGCAAAAATAAGCTATAAAAAACTTAAACCGATTATTACCATTAAAGATGCGTTAAAGAAAAAATCCTTTGTATTAAAAGGAAAAACAATAAAAAAAGGTGACGCTATTAAAGCAATTAAAAAATCAGCAAAATACCTAAAGGGTAGTTTTACCACTGGAAGCCAGGAGCATTTTGCGCTCGAGGGACAAACTGCTTTTGTAATTCCTCAAGAAGATAATGATTTTAAGGTATTTTCTTCAACACAACATCCTAGCGAAACTCAACAAATTATAGCAAAAATGCTTAACCAAGAAAGCAACACTATTACCGTTGAAACAAGAAGAATCGGTGGAGGTTTTGGAGGAAAAGAAACACAATCTTTTATATTTGCAGCAATTTGCACTTTGCTTGCAAAAAAAACTAAACGCCCAGTTAAACTTAGAATGGATCGTGATGATGATATTATTATAACAGGAAAAAGACATGACTTTTATTCAGAATATGAAGTAGGCTTTAACGAGCTAGGTATTATTAAAGGTTTAAAACTTAAACTTGCATCTAGGTGTGGTTCATCGCCAGATTTATCAGAAGCAATTAATGAAAGAGCATTACTACATATTGATAACGCTTATTTTCTGGAAAATATATTAGTAGAAAATTATCTTTGTAAAACTAATACAGCGTCAAACACAGCGTTCAGGGGATTTGGCGGAAATCAGGGAATGATGGTTATTGAAAACATTATAGATAGAATTGCAAATTCACTAAAAAAAGATGCTGCTGAAATAAGACAAAAAAACTTTTATCAAAAGAAAAAAAAAAATATTACCCATTATAATATGAAGGTAGAAGACAATGTTATTCAAGAAATTTTTAGTCAACTCATAAAATCTTCAAATTATAAAAAAAGAAAATTAAATATAAAAAAATTTAATTTAAAAAATAAATATATTAAAAAAGGGATTGCTATCACCCCAGTAAAATTTGGAATAAGTTTCACAACTTGGCATTTAAATCAAGCTGGCGCTTTAGTACATATTTATTTTAATGATGCAAGCGTTCATGTAAGCACTGGTGCAATAGAAATGGGTCAGGGCACTTATACTAAGATTGCGCAATTAGCTGCAAACGCTCTGGGTTTGTCGTTTAACAAAATTAAGGTTTCATCTACCCGTACTGATAAAGTTCCCAATACAAGCGCAAGCGCAGCTTCTAGCACGACCGACCTTAATGGTGCCGCTACTCTTAATGCAATTTCTAAAATAAAAATGAACCTAGCCACATATGTAAAACATAAATATAAAATTAAGAATGCTGAAGGAATTTATAAAAACGGATTAGTTAAATTTAAAAACAAATCCTTTAAATTTAATAAACTTATTAAAGAAGCCTATTTAAATAGGGTTTCTTTATCTTCATCTGGTTTTTATGCAACACCAAAAATTCATTTTGATAAGAAGACTTTTAGAGGAAGACCTTTTTTATACTTTGCTTATGGTGCTGCCGTTAGTGAAGTGATGATTGATACATTGACAGGAGAAAATAAAATAATACAAGCTGACATTTTACATGATGCTGGCAAAGCCATAAATCCCGCTATTGAGCTTGGGCAAATAGAGGGAGGTT
>QCRZ01000041.1 GCA_003209225.1 Pelagibacteraceae bacterium AG-464-B04 | reverse complement strand
AAAGGAAAAAAAATAAAATCTTTCAAAAAATTTAAAAATACAAGACGGCATAAAAAAAACTTTAAATTTAATCATGCAAGAGTTAGATAAAAAATTAAATTAAATTATTTTTTGGTGAAGAAGCACTACCAAAGATTCTTTTTTTCATTCTACCTGCTAGATAAGATTTTCTTCCTGCTATAACAGCAAATTTCATTGCTTCAGCCATTAAAATTGGTTTTTTTGCTTCTGCAATTGCAGTATTAATTAAAACTCCATCGCAACCTAATTCCATTGCGATAGTTGCATCCGACGCCACCCCAACACCGGCATCCACGATCACTGGAACACTAGACTGACTTTTAATAATTTTAATATTAATTTTATTTTGAATTCCTAGACCCGATCCTATAGGTGCAGCTAGTGGCATGATTGCTGAAGCGCCCACCTCTTCTAATTTTTTTGCCATAATCGGATCGTCAGTACAATAAACCATTACTTTAAATCCCTCTTTAACAAGAACCTGGGTAGATTTTATTGTCTCTATCATATTTGGGTATAATGTTTTTTTATCTCCTAAAACTTCAAGTTTAACTAATTTCCATCCTCCCATTTCTCTTGCTAATCTCAAAGTTCTAAGTGCATCTTTAGAATTAAAACATCCAGCAGTATTTGGAAGATATGTAATTTTTCCTGGGTTCACATAATCCATCAACGTTGGTTTTTTTTTATCAAGTATATTTACTCTTCTAACTGCAACCGTAACCATGTCTGCTCCTGACGCTCTTATCGCTTTAGCAGTTTCTTGAAAATTTTTATATTTTCCCGTTCCTACAATTAACCTAGAAATAAATTTTTTTTTCGCTACTATAAAATTATCTTTCATTGATTAGTTTACCCTCCACCAATAAATTGAACTATCTCTACTTTGTCTTTTACACTTAAGATTATTTTACTATATTTTTTTTTATCTGCTATTTCATTATTCAGCTCTATAGCTACTTTATTATTTTGTTTTTTTAACATTTTTAATAAATCATTAAGATTGCTCCCTTTCTTTACCTGGAACTTTTTACCATTCAATTGAATTTTTATTTTTTTTGAGTTATTCATAAAAAAGACTTATTTATTTAAATAGTATAATCGATGACAATAAAAATATTAATTATAAATGGCCCAAATCTCAACCTTTTAGGTAAAAGAGAAGAAAGTTTTTATGGAAAAACAACTTTTGAAGATTTAAAGAATGCTTGTAAGCAATATGCTGAAAATAAGCAAATCGAACTTGTTTTTAAACAAAGTAATATTGAAGGTGAGATAGTGTCATTAATACAAGACTCAAATGAAAAATTTAGTGGATTAATCATCAATGCTGCAGGTTATACACATACATCTGTATCAATATTAGATGCTCTAATGGTGATAAAAATTCCATCAATTGAATTACATATATCTAATATTTATTCTAGAGAAGAGTTCCGCCAGAAATCATTGATAAGTAAAGCTGTTAAAGGTATTGTTTGTGGGTTTGGAGTATTTGGATATCTTATGGCCTCTATCTTATTTGGGTATAATGTTTTTTTATCTCCTAAAACTTCAAGTTTAACTAATTTCCATCCTCCCATTTCTCTTGCTAATCTCAAAGTTCTAAGTGCATCTTTAGAATTAAAACATCCAGCAGTATTTGGAAGATATGTAATTTTTCCTGGGTTCACATAATCCATCAACGTTGGTTTTTTTTTATCAAGTATATTTACTCTTCTAACTGCAACCGTAACCATGTCTGCTCCTGACGCTCTTATCGCTTTAGCAGTTTCTTGAAAATTTTTATATTTTCCCGTTCCTACAATTAACCTAGAAATAAATTTTTGATGATTTAAAATTTTCTTATGAAGATTTATTGTTGTATTTATGCCTTCTATTACAAATTCATCTAATGATCTCAACATTCTTTGAATTGCCTCAGTTCTATTTCTACCTTGACAAATTAGCTTACAAATTAAACTATCGTAATACGGCGTAATCTTACAACCTTGAAAAATTGCCCCATCTACTCTAGTTCTAAATCCAGACGGTTGGTGACAAGTTTTAATTGTTCCAGGAGAAGGTTGAAAATTTTTACTTGGGTCTTCTGCGTTAATTCTACATTCTATTACATGGCCACTTGGCTTGATATCGCTTTGTTTTAGTGCTGTATCACCTGTATTAGCGATCCAAATTTGTTCTTTTATTATGTCTATTCCTGTCGCAACTTCTGTAACAGGATGTTCTACTTGCACTCGCGTGTTCATTTCTAAAAAAAAGAATTTTCCATTTTCATATATATACTCAACTGTACCTGCTCCTTCGTATCCTATTTTTTCTACCATTTTTACAGTTCTATTAAGCAAATCTAATCTTACTTTTTCATCAATTATTGGGCTTGGAGTTTCTTCTATTAATTTTTGATGTCTTCTTTGAACAGAACAATCTCTTTCCTGTAAATGAACTGTTCTATTTTTTCCAGATAAAATTTGAACTTCAATATGTCGGGGGTTTTTGAAATATTTTTCAATATAAACTTTATCATTATTAAAATATTTTTTTGCTTCTAATTTAGCTTCTAAATACAGCTGTTCTAATTGTTCTTGCTTATTTACAATCTTCATGCCTTTTCCACCACCTCCACCAGCAGCTTTTATTAATACTGGATAGCCAATTTTATCACATATTTTTTTTGCTTCCGTAACTGTTTGTACGCTTTGCTCTGAACCAGCGATAACAGGTAATCCATTATCTTTAGCAATTTTTTTTGCTTCTATTTTGTCACCCATTTTTTTAATTAAATCCGAACTAGGACCAATAAATTTAATTCCATGTTTTGTTACAATTTCTGCAAAATTTGCATTTTCTGATAAAAATCCATAACCTGGATGTACTGCATCAGAGTTTGTTATATCTACAGCAGATAATAAAGCTGCAATGTTTAAATAACTGTTTTGAGGTTGGTGAGAACCTATACATATACTTTCATCTGCCAACCTGACATGCATTGACTCTGAATCAACATCTGAATGAACAGCTACTGTTGATATTCCCCATTCTTTACAAGCTCTAATAATTCTAACCGCAATTTCTCCTCGGTTAGCAATAAGAATTTTTTTAAACATTAGTCTAATAGAACTAACAACTGTCCAAATTCTACAGCTTGACCATCTTCAACACAAATTTTTTTTAGAATACCATCTTTTGGCGAAGGGACATGGTTCATTGTTTTCATGGCTTCTACAATCACAACTGTATCACCTTTTTTTATTTTTTTTCCCAATTCAACAAATTTTTTTCCACCTGGTTCAGGAGCCAAATAAACTGTACCTATTATTGGT
>QCRZ01000040.1 GCA_003209225.1 Pelagibacteraceae bacterium AG-464-B04 | reverse complement strand
ATTTCCTTATTCTGGCGGTACCACAAATTTTGAAAGTATATGGATGGGGGTGCCAATATTAACACTTAAAGGAAAAAAATTTATTTCAAAATGTGGAGAAAGTATAAATTATAACCTTGGCATGAATGATTGGATTGGTAAAAATAAAGATGATTTTATAATTAAAGCAACAAATATTTGTTCTAATTACAATAAGCTATCAGAATTAAGAGCAAATTTAAGAAATAAAGCACTTAATTCATCTTTATTTAATAATAAAAAATTTGCAGAAAATTTTCATGAAACCCTGTGGAAAATGTGGAAAATCTTTTTGAACAATAATTAATTTTGTTTTAATTTCATAATCATAATAAGGAGACTGATGAGCAACTTTGATGATGTTAAGATATTTATGCAAACTTTTGGTCAGAGAGTTAGAACCAAACCTCAATTGCCAGATGATAGAACCATGCAACTTCGTTTCGAGCTTATACAAGAAGAATTAAACGAATTAAAAATTGCCATGAATGATAAAAATTTAAAAGAAATAGCTGACGCTTTAACAGACATTCTTTATGTTACTTATGGAGCTGGTTACGCCTATGGAATTAATTTGGACAAATGTTTTAAAGAAGTTCAGCGAGCAAATATGAGCAAATTAGATGAAAATGGCAAACCAATATTTAACGAAAAGGGAAAAGTTATGAAAGGACCAAATTATTCTCAGCCTGATCTAAAAAAATTTGTTGAATAAAAAAGTAATTATATAATTTATAATCAATTGTTTGATACATAATCTAGGGCTTCAAAATGACCCTTTACCCACGCTGCTAAAGTACCATTCCCATGTGAACATTCGTTTCCACTTAATCGGGCTCTGTGAGATGGAATAGTTACATTATCTAGAATATAGAATATTGGCTCAATGTTACTTTTTATTTCAGTAAGTATGTGGGCATTTCCTGATATAATTTCTTTTTTTTTCTGAGGATAATATTCGTGAAAGCATTCACCCTTGAAAGGGTTATGCGCCGCAAGCATTTTAAAACGGAAAATTTTACTCATATCCTTTCTTGTCATGCCTTTTCGAAGCTGATTTTCTTCCATTACAATTGTTGTAGGTGCTTGTAGCCCACAGCCACTAAGGAATAGTAAAATAAATATTAATAAAAATTGAAAATTTTTTTTCATCATAATAAATAATATATAC
Source organism: Pelagibacteraceae bacterium AG-464-B04 (assembly GCA_003209225.1). Taxonomy (GTDB): domain Bacteria; phylum Pseudomonadota; class Alphaproteobacteria; order Pelagibacterales; family Pelagibacteraceae; genus AAA240-E13. The sequence goes on along the minus strand of QCRZ01000040.1, from coordinate 2,671 downwards.
TATATGATAGTATAAAAATTCTTAAACAAAATGATATATAAATTTAAAATTATAAAAGCAATTATAAATATAGTGTTTTTAAATTTATTTTTTTCTAATATTTTAATGGCTGAAAGTTTGTTATCTGAATGCAAAGGAACTAATTTTCCAACATGGACCAATTGTCATGGTAAAATTGGACCTTTGCCTGTTTCGGGCGATAAATATATTGGAGAATTTAAAGATGGTAAATATCATGGAAAAGGGATTATCGAACACCCAGATGGAACAAAATATAGTGGAGAATGGAATTCTGGTGTGCCAAATGGTCAAGGAAGTTTGACTGATTCGATGGGTAATAAATATATTGGAGAATTTAAAGATGGTAAATATCATGGAGAAGGAGTTCACACAACACTTGATGGAGCAAAATATGTTGGTCAATGGAAGGATGATAAATACCATGGAAGTGGAACAAGTATTGCTGCAGATGGAAGAAAATATGTTGGGCAGTGGGATAATGGTTTGCCAAATGGAAAAGGAAGTTTGATAGATCCAAGTGGAAACAAGTATGTGGGTGAATTTAAGAACGGAATGAAGCATGGGCAAGGCACTTACACGGCGGCTGACGGTGCTCGATATGTTGGTGAGTGGATAGATAGTTTACCCGAAGGCAATGGAGTATATACCTTTGCTAATGGAAAAATTGAAAAAGGTATTTGGAAAAAAGGACAATTAATAAAAAGTGAAAAATAAATGAAAAAAATAATTTTATTTACAACACTTCTAATTTTTAACTTTAATTGTTTAAAAGCAAGCAGTGAACTGCCTGAATGTGAGGGCTCTGATCAAAAAAAATGGGTAAGTTGTCAAGGAACTCAAATTTTAGGTAATGAAAGAAAATATATTGGTGAATTCAAAGATGGTAAAAGACATGGGGTTGGCACTCTGTTTAATCCAAACGGATCAAAATACATTGGGCAATGGAAAAATGGTCTTCCAGAAGGAAAGGGGTCAGAAACTTGGGAAGATGGAACCAAATATATTGGTGAATTTAAGGCTGGAAAAAAAATTGGGCCAGGTCAGGGATCGCTAATCTATCCCGATGGATCAAAATTTATTGGAAAGTTTAAAAATGGTCTTCCAGATGGAAAAGGCACAATGACATGGCAAGATGGTTCTAAACATACTGGAGAATTCATAGATGGCTCAGCAACAGGAAACGGAACCTATATAGCATCTGATGGGTCAAAATACATTGGAAAATGGAAAGATGGATTTCCTCACGGAAAAGGAACCGAGACTTGGTTAAATGGAAAAAAATATGTTGGTGATTATTTTAATGGCTTAATAGATGGCCAGGGCACAATGACATGGCAAGATGGCAGAAAATATACTGGAGGTTTTAAAAATGGTAAAAAGCATGGGAAAGGAACAAACTTATATGCTGATGGCTCTAGTTATGTTGGAGAACATAAAAATGATTTACCTGATGGCAAAGGAACTTACAAATTTTCTGGTGGAGAAGAATATATTGGAGAATTTAAAGACGGTAAAAGAAATGGAAAGGGAACGCTCACATATATCAACGGTGCAACAGAAAAAGGTATTTGGGAAGATGGTAATTTAATCGAGTCGTTAAAGTAAATTCTATTCTCTTATAGTAGTTTTACATAAGTTATCCATGTATAAAATTTTGCCTCATCGTATGCAGTTTGATTTTCTGATTTTTCACTTTCATCCAAGATTGGCTCTTCAGTGGGGTATTTAATATTATCCCAATCGTCTTTCCATTTAGTTTTTACACTCTTAAAAATTGGGGGAAATTCATAGTATATTTCTATATTTCTTTCTATATATTTAAAATCTACCTTGTTGGGTTTAACGTCTCTTAAAAATCTTGAAGATAAAACATCTTTAGAAATAAAGTAGTTTTTATTAATTTTTTTTTTAAATAATTCTAAAAATATTAAAAAAAATGTTTTTATAATGCCCTTAATTTTTAATTGATGATTAAAGCCTGCATTTGCAAATGCTTTTTTTATGCTATAACAATCGCCTTTTTTTGCTGGATAATTATCGTCAAATACTAAGTGTTTTATACCAAACCATTGTGCTTGTTTTATTCTTTCCAAATTATTTTGGTGATCATCAAACAAAACCAAGGAGTTTTCAGGAATCGAAGTAAAATCTTGATATTTAAAATCAAGTTCAGAATATATTGCCCTTTTCGAAATATATTTTCTTGCTTTAAGATCAATATCTATTGATAAAATATTCGCTGTAGGCAGTGTTGATAAAGACTTTATAGAAGTAATTTGTGACCCGACAATTCCACTTAAAAAAACTGTAATAATATTAGCTGTAAATCCAAAGACTTGGCTTAAAGTCAATACAGCTAAATTTTTATTCATGATATTGAATTTCTCTGATTTTTTTTGATCTTAATTCCCATATATATATTTAAAATCTTCTTTTTCTGTACAGAAATAATGTAGCCACACACTAATATAGCTATAAACAGCAAAAACAAAACCTGCCTTTGATCCAGATGAAATAGCAAAGCATAGGAATACCAGCATAGCCAGCAGGTACATGGCATTTGAAGTATATTTAAATATACCTCTTTTTTCAAACGGCATATCTTTATATTTTGAATCAAAATGATCAGCGCCAGTTGCTCGTAAAAATC
>QCRZ01000039.1 GCA_003209225.1 Pelagibacteraceae bacterium AG-464-B04 | reverse complement strand
GAATTATCGTTAATAAAATTAATTTCAAGCTTATGTTTGTTTTTGCAATATGAAAGTTCGTCATCATAATGTTTTTTTATAGTCTCATTTACTTTTTCAGAAACTTTAATATTGATATTTTTAATTTTATTAGAAATTGCTTGTTCTTCAGCTAATTTTAATATTTTAAAAGAAAATGATTCTAATGTAAGCTGAATATTCCATTGTACAGAACTTTCCCTTAATCTTTGTCTAGACATTTCTAGTAAACCAAAGTTGCTTATTCTTCCAATTTGGATCCTTGCTCGGTCATTTTTAAAATTATCTCTTAAATTTTTTTCGACCAGTCTTCGATTGTTAAAATTAAACATATCAATAAAATCAATGATTATTAAACCAGCTAAGTCCCTAACTTTAATTTGTCTAGCTATTTCATCTCCAGCTTCTAAATTTGTTGATAAAGCTGTTCTTTCTACATCGATTTCTTTTGTTGATCCACCGGAGTTAATATCTATGGAGACTAAAGCTTCTGTTGGATTGATTACTATGTACCCTCCAGATTTTAGTTTTATTATTGGTTCAAAAATTTGGTTTAGTTTTTTTTCAATACCTTCTTTATAAAATAAAGGAACATTTCCTCTATATTTTTTTATATATTTTACATTTTTTGGCATAATTGATTTCATAAAGCTTTTTGCTTTTTGATATCCATCATTACCTTCTACAATTATATTTTTTGTTTTTTCGTCATAAATATCTCTTATTGCTCTTTTAATAATGTCACTCTCTTCATGTATCAAGTTAGGAGCTAATGAATTTAATGCTTTGTTTTTTAATTCATCCCAAATTTTAATCAAATTTTCTAAATCAGATTGAATTTCATTTTTAGTTTTGTTTGCGCCAGCTGTCCTAACAATTAAGCCCATTTCCTTAGGAATTGTTAATTCATTAAGAATGCTTCTGATTTTTTTTCTATCATTTAAATTAAAAATTTTTCTAGAAATACCACCTCCTTTTGCTGTATTTGGCATCAATACAGTGTACTTTCCAGCTAAGGAGATAAAAGTAGTTAAAGCTGCACCTTTTTTTCCTCTTTCATCTTTTAAAACTTGTGCCAGTATAATTTGATTTGGTTTTATAACTTCTTGTATCTTATATCTCTTTGAGCCAAAACTTTGTCTTATTTGTCTATTTTTTTTTTCTACTTCATTAACTTTAATATGTTTTTCACTTAATTTATTATTGTTTTGATTTAATTCTTTGATATCTGAGCTTAATTTTAAATCGTTTGTTGCAGTATCGTTAATTGGTCTTTCTTCATCATTTCTAAAATCTTCCTGAGTAATTAAAGTATCATTTTCTTCTTTTTCTTTACTTTCTTCCTTTAATTTTTCTCTATGCTTTTCTTCTTTTTGTTTTAAATCTTGTATATCACCTTGGGGGATTTGATAGTAGTCGGGCTGTATATCGTTAAACGGTAAAAAACCATTTCTCTCTCTACCAAAATCGATAAAGGCTGCTTGAAGCGATGGTTCTACCCTAGTTACCTTTCCTAAATAAATATTGTTTTTAAGTAATATATTCTTTTTACTTTCATATTCGTAGTCTTCAATGTATTCGTCTGATTTAAGAACAACTCTAGTTTCGTTCGGATGCGATGCATCAATATATAATTTCTTTTCCATAATTTTTTAAAAGTGTGTTTAATCATTTTTTTTTTTAATTCTTACTAATTAATCTTTTTTATATAATATTTGTTAAAGAAGTTCTATACATTACTAGCAAACACTCCAAATAAGTGATTTTTTGCCTAAAGAAGGTCAAATTTATTTAATTAATTTTAGAATGTCTAATTTTTTTAAAAAGATAGTAATATTTTCATTATCTGCTTTTTTGGTGTTTTTTTTAGGACTATTCATAGTGTTATGGAACTTTTCAAATGACCTACCAAATTACAAGTTTTTACTCAATTATGAGCCTCCCGTTTCTAGCAGAGTTCACGCAGGCGACGGACAACTAATAGCTGAATTTGCCCTTCAAAAAAGATTATTTGTACCATATGAGGAAATACCTAAAAATGTAATCTATTCATTTCTTTCAGCAGAGGATAAAAATTTTTTTAAACATCCAGGTATAGATGCAAAGGGAGTTACAAGAGCAATAGTCAATAATTTTAAAAATTATTTAAAGTCAAAAAGATTGGAAGGTGCGTCAACAATAACACAACAATTAGCAAAAAATTTTTTGCTTTCAAATGAAGTGACTTTTACTAGGAAAATAAAAGAAGCGATTTTAGCATTTAGAATCGAAAGGGCTTTATCAAAAAAAAGAATAATGGAACTATATTTAAACCAAATATATCTTGGACAAGGAGCGTATGGAATTGCAGCGGCAAGCTTAGAATATTTTGATAAACCCATAAATAAACTAGAATATGAAGAGGCAGCATTATTAGCCGCTCTTCCAAAGGCACCCAGCAGATACAATCCTTTTAAGTTTAAAGAATTAGCAAAAAAAAGACGAAATACTGTTTTAAAAAATTTATATAAGAATCAATATATTACACTTGATGAATACACAAAGTTACTTGAAAAAAATATCCAACTTAAAATTAGAAAAGTTAAACTTTTAGAGGAAGCAAACTACTATTCTGAAGAAGTAAGAAGAGTTTTAAAAGATCAGTATGGCTTTGATAACTTATATAAAGAAGGTTTTTCTATAAGAACTCCTTTAAATCCCTTTTATCAAGTTCAAGCAGTTAAAGCTTTAAGAGAGGGTTTAGAAATGTACGATCGTAGGCATGGATGGAGAGGTGTTTTAATAAATAAAAAAGATGATTTAGAGTGGTTTAAATCGATATCTAAATTTAAACTAGAAGATAGCTTGAATTGGAAAATAGCAAAGATAGTAAAAATTAAAGAATTTTCTGTAAATATTGAAACTGAAGATAAAGAAATTGGAGAAATAAATTTTGAAACAATTAAATGGACAAAAAAATCATTCAAAGAGCTTTTTAAGCTTGGTGATATTATTTATGTAAAAAAAATTAGAGAAAAAAAATGGGAATTAAAACAGTTACCCAAAGTTAATGGTGCAATAGTTGTAATGGATCCATTTACAGGGAGAGTTTTATCTTTAGTTGGTGGATTTAGTTATAATTTAAGTGAATTTAATAGAGCCACACAAGCTTTTAGACAGCCAGGTTCTGCATTTAAACCTTTTGTTTATTCTATAGCTTTAGAAAATGGTTATAGCCCATCAACGTTAGTTTTAGATGCTCCAATGGTTATGGAACAAGGTGTTGATTTAAAGTTATGGAAACCACAGAATTATGGAAAAAAATTTTATGGCCCATCAACTTTAAGAACAGGGTTGGAAAAGTCTAGAAATTTAATGACAGTGAGGATTGCTTCAGATTTAGGTATAAAAAAAATTGCTAAATTAACAAAAAAACTTAATATTTATGAAAATCCTGAAGAATTATTATCTATTTCTCTAGGATCAGCCGAAACAACATTATTAAAATTAACTTCAGCGTATTGTACTTTTGTCAGTGGAGGTAAGAAAATATCTCCAATCATGATTGATAGAATCCAAAATAGAAGAGGAGAAACAATTTACAATGCAGATAAAAGAAAATGCAATAAATGTGAACAAATATCTTATTTAAGTGATCAAGTGCCAAAAATTGAAGATAATTTCGAGCAGGTTATTAGTCCTGAAACAGCTTATCAAATGATATCAATGCTTGAAGGAGTTGTTCAGCGTGGAACAGGAAGAAAACTAAAGAATTTAAATTTAAATATAGCTGGAAAAACAGGAACAACAAACAATAATACAGATACATGGTTTATAGGATTTACATCAAAATTAGTTGTAGGTATTTATGTAGGTTTAGACGAACCTGCATCTTTAGGAAAATATGAAACCGGAGGGAAAACAGCTTTACCAATTTTTAAAAAATTTATCTTAAATAGTATTTCTAAACAGGAAGCTACACCTTTTAAAGTTCCCGATGGTATAGCTATGATGGTAGTTGATCCAATTACAGGCCAAAAAGTTGATTTTAATTCAAAAAATTCTATTTATGAGTCTTTTAAAGCAGAAAAAATGAGTGAAG
>QCRZ01000038.1 GCA_003209225.1 Pelagibacteraceae bacterium AG-464-B04 | reverse complement strand
TGGAGAATCAGATACAACTTCAGGGCTTGCTTCGAACCCTACTGTTGGAAATTTAATGGATAAATTGGAACCATACGGAGTTCATTTATGTTTTGGCGAAACTTCAGAAATTACTGGAGCTGAAAAAGTATGTGCTGAAAGAGGCAAAGATGAGGAGGCAACTAAAAAATTTTTAGATACATGGAATAGTTATAATGATTTTATTTTAGAAAATAAAACAGATGATCTTTCAGAATCTCAACCCACTGCTGGAAATATTGCTGGAGGACTTACTACCATTGAAGAAAAGGCTTTTGGCAATTTACAAAAAATTGGAAAAAAAGTTAAATATGTTGATGTGCTTGGTCCTGCTGAAGAACCTAAAAAAGGAGCAGGTTTATATTTTATGGACACCTCTTCTGCGGCAGCAGAATGTGTTACGCTTCAAGCAGCAGCTGGTTTTAATATTCATTTATTTCCAACTGGACAAGGTAATATTATTGGGAATCCCATTGAACCCGTAATTAAATTAACAGCTAATCCAAAAACTGCAACTTCTATGAGCGAACATGTTGATCTGGATGTTTCTAAAATTTTAAAAAGAGAAATGAATTTAGATCAAGCTGGAGATGCTTTAATAAAAACTACTTTAAAAGTAGCAAATGGACGATTGACCTGCGCTGAAGCTTTAGGACATAAAGAATTTGTGATTACTAAACTTTATAGAAGCGCATAGATAATTTTAAAATCACTTAGCTGCTTTTAATGAATTTCTTTTTTTTCTGTAATTACTTACTGATCTTCTAATTATAGAAGCCAGAACTCCAAGTCCAACAGCGAGAATAATAGAAAACAAGCCATAAGTGAGAGGGTGATTGATCGATAAATTGATTATTGTTTCATACAATTGATTTTTTTCCATTAAATCTAAATTATTATCACTCAATACAACGTTGTGATTTCTAAAAAATGCATCATAAGCCATTGCAATTCCAACAATTAATAAAAGTATAGCTAATAATGTTTTTAATTCAGAACTTTCCAAATATTCACCTAGTTTTAATCCTATTTGAACACCAATTATTGAACCAAAAATAAGTGTTATCACTAAAACTAAATCTATAGACTGATAATTTATTGCATGAAGAATTACTACAATTGCAGTAATAAATATTGTTACAAATAGTGAGGTTCCAGGTACTAGCTTTGTCGGCATACCAATTATATAAATCATTGCTGGTACCAACAAAAATGCCCCTCCTACTCCCATAATTGATGCAATAAATCCCACAACCAAACCCAACACTATCGGCGCTAAAGCACTTTCATATACTTTGGATTTTTTGAATCTCATTCTAAATGGTAATCCATGAATCCAATAATGAGAATGTAATTTTTTTTTTAAAAAAATTTTTTTTCTTTCTCTGTCTATTTCTTTAACTCCCTCTATCAACATTAAGGTACCAATCATTGCCAAGACATACATGTAAGCTAAGGAGATAACTAAATTTATTTTTCCAATTTCCTTAAAATATGTAAAAGTAAAAATCCCAATTATGGTTCCAACTACTCCTCCAGCAACAATCATTAATCCCATTTTGTAGTCTAAAGTTTGTTTAAACCAATGAGTTAATGACCCAGAAACAGACGAAGCTAAAATATTATTTGCTTCATTTGCTACAGCGTATGTTGGTGGTATACCTAAAAAAATCAAAAAAGGTGTCATAAGAAAGCCACCACCAATTCCAAAAAGTCCAGATAACAAGCCTACAATGAAGCTAAGAAAAAGTATATTTATAATATTAACTGAAACCTCAGCAATAGGTAAATAAACTTCCATAAATTTTAATTAATGATTATTCTTCAAACATTACAAAGTCAATAACTAGATGAAAAAAATTTAAAATTTTGAAGATTTACAACATGTTTTTAGTAAATCGTTGCTCCAAAAACTTTAACTTCACCATCTTCAACGCCCAGAACTAAACGACCAAGAAAATCTCCATCAACTGTATTGCTGGTTTGTTTATAAAGAACTGTTACGTGAAGATTTCTTCTTAAACAACCCAAAACTACTTTTTTATCTGACAAACTAGTTAATAATTTGTTATTCGCCCACTGCTTACCTAATTCTACTTCATTGGCACCAAAAAGCATTTGTGATGAAAAATCTCTTGTAAATCCACCATAATCTTTTTGATTAGAGGTTTTTACAAGATTATCCCAAATTGGATTGGCAATTTCTATTATTTCTTCATCAGTTTTCTTGAGAAGATCCATTTGTTTTTCATCTGATATATTTAAGAAGCTTTCTTTTTCTCTTTTTCGTCTACAATATGATATACTGGTACTTTTTCTAAAGTAAACTTGCCAGTTTTAGGATCGCGCCTAGATACAGTTAAACAATGCCAATTTTCGTCATCTAATTTCATGTGATCGCCTCTATAGTAATAACCTGGCCAACGAGTTTCTTCACGGAATAATGTATGTTCTGTTACACATTGTGAGGTTAAAGCACGATGTTTTAACTCCCACGCTCTCATAAGCTGATGATAATCTTCAGCTCCAACATTTTCTAAGTCTTCTTGTAGCCACTCTAATAATTCTAAACCTCTTTTAAGTAAATTACCATTAGTCATATAATTAACACCTATACCCCCCACGTACTCATCCATAATCTTTTGAAGTCGTTGAAGACCTTGAATTGGAGAAATATAACTTGGAGAAACTGTTCCACCTGTAATCTCATTTCTACCTACAGTATAATTCTCTAAAGGTTTATATATAATTTCTTTAAAATCTTCACACTGTTTATCGCTAACACTAATATTTTCTGCCTTTTGATCTGTTATATATTTCACTGCAGCTTTTGCCGCTAAACGCCCTTCTGTAAAAGAACCTGAGGAAAATTTATGAGCACTTCCACCAACTGTATCTCCAGCTCCAAAAAGTCCTTCAACTGTTAACATCCTGTTATATCCCCAGAAATATTCTGGTGGTGAAAGATCTTCTGGGCCACTTACCCAGGCACCTGAACATGTAGCATGAGAACCCATTACATATGGTTCAGAAGTAGTTAATTCAGGATTTGTGTATTTTGGATCAATATTTTGAGATGCCCAAACGACAGCTTGCCCAACAGTCATACCAAGGAAGTTCTCCCAACCAACTGTTTCTAAATGAGGATCTTGAAAAGCTTCTTTTGTAACCATTTGAATAGGCCCACCTCCAGCCATTACCTCTTGAACAAAAGCATGGTTGCGTAGACATGTTGGTGTTGGATGATGATCGATATACTCTCCAACTAATTCTTTAGTTTGATCATACCATTTTTTTTCATAATTTTCTCCATTGGCATTTTGAGTATAGGTTTTAAGGTGCAAAAAATAAGCTCCTACTGGACCATAACCATCTTTGAATCTACATAAAACAATACGGTTTTCCATTTGAGTCATTTTAGCACCAATAGCAATTGGTAATGCGTAAGCTGAACCATTGCTCCATGGCGCATACCAAGTTCTTCCCATACCTTCTCCTACTGCCCTTGGTTTAAAAATATGTGAAGCTCCACCAGCTGCTACAATTACAGTTTTTGCCCGAAAAACATAATAGTCACCAGTACGCATATTAAAACCTACTGCGCCGCCAACTCTATTATCCTTGCTTTCATCCATTAACAAATGGGTTATCATAATTCTATTATATATTTTATCTGCAGATTTTTTAGCTGCTTCAGCAACAATTGGTTTATAACTTTCCCCATGAATCATAATCTGCCATTTACCTTCTCTAAGATATCGTCCTGTTTTTTCATTTTTCATCATAGGTAATCCCCACTCATCAAACATATGCACAGTTGAGTCTACATGGCGCGCCATATCATAACCAAGATCTTCACGAACCATTCCCATCAAATCATTACGAGCATAACGAACATGATCTTCTGGTTGATTTTCACCCCATTGCATTCCCATATAGCAGTTAATTGCGTAAAGGCCTTGAGCTACTGCTCCACTTCGATCAATATTTGCTTTTTCAACACAAATAATTTTTAAATCTCTTCCCCAGTGTCTAGCTTCAAATGCTGCACCTGTTCCTGCCATACCCCCTCCAACAACAAGGATGTCGCAATCTTCAAAATGTGTTTTATGCTTAGCCATTAATAATAAACGCCTTTTTTAAATGAATCTTTGCTAACTGTTGGTAATTCTTTTTTTGTA
>QCRZ01000037.1 GCA_003209225.1 Pelagibacteraceae bacterium AG-464-B04 | reverse complement strand
AGGCTTTTTTTTAGCTTTACTAATTTTTAGTAAATCTTGATAATTAAGATTTTTTAAGTACTTATTTATTTTAAATTTACCTTTCAAATTAAAATCATGAAAACAAACTATTTTTTTATCTTTTGTGCAATGAATATCTGTTTCGATTCCATATTTTTTTTTAAAACAATATCTAAAAGCAGAAATGGTATTTTCAGTAAAATTTTCCTTTGCTAATCCTCTGTGGATTAATATATGTGCCATTTGCTTAAGTTACTGGTTTAAGCATTTTTAAAAGCTGTTTATGAATTTTTATATTTGAACTAGCAACAATATTGCCAGCTAACTTAGGATCTTTGTTTTTCCATGTATTTATAAAGCCGCCAGCATTCTTTATTAATGGTATCATTGGATGAATATCCCATATTTTATTTGAACATTGCATTACTGCATCTAATTTTCCTTCACAAAGTTGACAGTAACTTAAAGCGTCTGAACATGGAAATCTCATAAAACTAACCAGCTTACTTATTTTTAGCTGCTTTTTTAGAGACAACCAGCCAAAAAAGCTGCCGGCTATTTTGCTATTATTAAATGATGTAGGTTTAGAAACATGCAGTTTTTTAAACTTGTTGTGTTCAACCAAATAAGATGAACGATCCGCTCCTGTAATATAATATTTTTTTAATATAGGAAAATTAACTAATCCTAAAGTTGGAACTTTTTTGTAATTAACACTTATAAGATTACTCCACGTTGGGCTGCCAATAACAAATGATCTAGTTCCATCAATTGGGTCAAGTATCCAAGAAAAACCACTTTTTGTTTTTCTTTCTCTAAACTCTTCTCCTATAATTCCATCATTTGGAAAGATTTTTAAGATTTCTTTTCTTAAGAACAGCTCAAATGCTCTATCTATATTAGTAACTGGATCAAACCCATTTTTCTTTTTTGATTTATTATTTAATTTAAATTTTCCTTTTAATTTCAAAAAATAGAGTTTATTAAGTTTTTTTGGAAGCAAATTTAAAAATTTGTAATATTTTATTATTTTTTTTTTATCTATTTTATCCATTAATAAATTAATTCCAGCCAGTAATTGTTTTTACTTCAAGATATTCTTCCAATCCCCAAATGCCACCTTCGCGTCCATTTCCAGATTGTCTATATCCTCCAAAAGGTGTCCCGGAATCAGCAGAATTTCCATTTATATAAACGCATCCTGATCTTAGTTTTTTTGCAACTCTTTTTGCCTTTTCTTTGTCTTCTGTTTGCAAATAGTTACCAAGTCCATACTCTGTGTCATTGGTAATTTTAATTGCTTCCTCTTCTGTTTCAAAAGGTATTATAGAAAGTACAGGTCCAAAAATTTCTTTTTTTGCTATTTGCATATCGTTTGTAACGTTAGTAAAAATTGTTGGTTTAATAAAATAACCTTTATTTAAATTATTTGGAAGTTCAGGTCCTCCAGCAGCTAATGTAGCCCCTTCATCAATTCCACTATTAATTAAATTAATTATTTTATCATATTGAGCTTTTGAAACTACAGGACCTATATGATTACCTTTTTTTGAAGCCAAATCGACTTTAATTAATTTCGCTTCCTCAGCCGCTTCTTTAACAGCTCTTTCATAAATTGATTTTTCAACCAACATTCTCGTTGGTGCGTCACATGATTGTCCAGAATTACTCATTACATTTCTAATTCCCTCTTTAACTGCATTTGGGTAGGAGTCAGCGAAAACAATATTTCCACCTTTACCTCCCAATTCTAAACAAACTCTTTTAATTGTATTGGCTGCATTTTTTGAAATTAATTTTCCAGCTCTTGTTGATCCTGTAAAAGAAACCATATCAATGTCAGGGTGACCGGACATATGTGTGCCAACGCCAGCTCCATCACCATTAACTAAATTAAAAACTCCAGATGGAAAACCTGCTTCATCTATCATTTCAGCAAATAGCATTGCTGAGATAGGCGCTATCTCAGACGGTTTAAGTATCATTGTACAGCCCGCTGCTAATGCGGGAACTACTTTTAGTGCTATTTGATTAATTGGCCAATTCCATGGAGTAATTAGACCACACACGCCTATAGGCTCATAACTTATATGGTTATTTGATTTTGAATCAAATTGCTCTTCAAAATTAAAGTCTTTTAGTCTTAAGATAAAATCTTCTAAATGAGATTGACCAGAAGCAGTTTGAACTGAAGATGACCAATCTATAGGCGCGCCCATTTCCATTGAAATTGCCTCTGTCATTTCATTAAATCTTTTTTTATAAATTATAAGCAATTTTTTCAAAAGAGCTATTCGTTCTTCTTTAGAAGTTTCTTTCCATTTAATAAATGCATTTTTAGCTGCTTTTACCGCTTTGTCAGTGTCCTCCTTATATCCCAAAGAGATTGCTGCAAATGACTCTTCATTTGATGGGTTTATAACCTCAAAGTCATTTGATTTTGATGGAGATAACCATTCGCCATTTATATAAAAATTTCTTTTATCTAACATTTGAAATTATTATTATCATAAAAATTATACTTCATGACCTTTTTCCACAAGTCCAGAATCGGTTAATTCTGAAGGAAATCCTTCTGCTCTTAAATTAATATTACAAGCATCTTCTAATCTCTTCACAATCATTGAGGACCAAGCTCTTGAACCATATTTTTGTTGTCCTTCTTTAAAAATATTTAAAACTAATGGTGATAATTCAAGTGGGATATTATTTTTTATTGATAGATCATTAAATAAACCCATATCTTTAAGTACCAAATCCATTGTAAAACTTATATTGTAAGAACCATTTAAAATAACTTGGCTTTCTGTTTCGTGAACAAAGGAATTTCCTGAGGATATTTTTATAGCTTCATAAGTAGTTTTAAGATTCATTCCTGATTTTTTTGCAACTGTTAAGGCTTCACCGATAGAAACTAAGTTTACTGATGCTAAATAATTAGTAATAACTTTTAAAATTGAGGCACTACCTAATTCACCAGTATGTAAAATTTCTTTACCCATTACAGTTAATATTGGTAAAATTTTATTAAAAGTATTTTTTTCACCCCCAACAAAAATTGAAATATTTCCTGTAGCTGCACGATGGCATCCACCACTTACTGGTGCATCTAAAGGAATTGCACCAGTTTCTTTAACTAATTTTCCAATCCTTTTAATCTCAATATTATCCGTTGTACTCATTTCTAACCAAATTTTATTTTTTGATAACCCCTCTATAATACCATTTTTTGATTCCATAACTTCTGAGCAAGCTTTGGGGGATGGTAAGCATGTTATAATTAAATCAACTTCTTTAGCTAATTCTTTAGGAGATTTTGCTACTGAGGCACCTAATTCAGAAAATTTTTTTTTTAATCTATTGTCTAAATCTATAACTGTTAATTTAAATTTATTTCTTAATAAACTTCCCGCTAATTTTCCACCTACATTACCTAATCCTATAAATCCTACCTTCATACTACCTCTTTTTTTTTACTTTTGATTTAGTAAACAATATCATGCCTACACCTAAGATTATAATTGATCCACCAAGAAATACCTGATTTGTGGGTTCTTCACCAAGTAAAAAAATAGATGTCACTAAACCAGTAATTGGTAATAATAGTAGAACAGGAAGAATTTTATTAACCGGATATCTTCTTAGCACATAGTACCAGGAGCCATAGGCTATTGGCTGCATAATTAAAGCTAGATATATAACTATTAGCCAACTATTAAAATTTGCAGCTAAAAAAAATTTTATTGGATTGCCATCAAAAAGTGCAGAGCTCAATATTAATATTGGACCAGAAAATAAGCAAAGCCAAGTCATCAAAGCAAATGCTCCAATTTTTTTACTAAGTGGTTTTGCCATAACTGCTCCTAACGACCAGGTAAAAGCACCTGATATAGTTAACAAAACTCCAATAAACTTACCTTCTAGGTTTGGAGCTCCTGTTAGAATAAACAATCCAACAAAAGCAATAATTAAACCAATCACATTTTTTACACTTGGTATTTCTTTTAATAAAAAAAAAGCAATAATTATTCCAAATGGAACTTCTAATTGAACAAGAAGCACGGCCGATGAAGCGTCAATAATATTTAAACCTGAATAAGTTAATCCATATTGTAAAGTACTTCCAATAAATGAAACTTTAAATAAATCTACAAATAATCCTTTGGGTACAGGAAACCACCAAACAAGAAGTAAAGCAGGTATTGTAAAACGCAAACCCATTAACAAAAAAGGTGGAAAATCTTGCATTGCTGGCTTTGCTATAACAAATCCAAAGCCTAAAAGTATAGGAACAAGTAATGCTATAAGTATGTCTCTAGTTTTCATTTTCCTGCTTTTTAAAGTACTTATCACAATGTATATTCAGATGATAAACAAATAACCAGATAGTAAAGTGAAATTAGAAGTTGTTAAAAACAATATAATATTGATTAATTCTTCAAAAGAAAATTTTGAAATACATCCGTTGTGGTTGAGAGAAAGAGCTAAAACTGAAAAATTGGTAGATAAACACAACGACCAAAGATTGTATGATCCTTCTAAACTTGATCAAAATCTTAAAATTAAAAAAGCTATAATCATCAATGGTCACCTAGATATAGAATTTACGGATGGAATAAAATTTAATTATGAAGTTAATAAGTTGCTTTATGA
>QCRZ01000036.1 GCA_003209225.1 Pelagibacteraceae bacterium AG-464-B04 | reverse complement strand
TTATATGCAGAATTTTAGAAGTATCAGCTTTTTTATATTCACTTATCATTTAAATAAATTTTTAAAACTTCTATAAAGAAGTCTGTTTTAATTTCATTTCCTTTTCCTGTCAAATGGTATGCGGTGTCAGAAAAACAAAAATGAAAAAAAAACAAAATATACTAGTGGTGAACAGCATTAATAAATTCACTTAGGGGCGTTCTGTATCCCGCCCTCGGTCAGAGAGTACCTTAAAATATAACTTTTTTAAAGAGTTCGTAGTCAGTTCGTAGTAATTGAGCAATATTTTGTTTCGATCTTGCTTTTGGAGTTCGTAGTTTTGTATTAAACTTACTTTATGAAAAAAATTTTAGGGATCGTGGTTCTGTGCTTGTTGTTATCAACAAATGCTTACAGTGCTTGTGAAAAAGAGGATTTCATTAAATATGTAGAAGTAAAAGGAAATTGTATTGCTCTTTTTGGAACAAAAAAAAATGAAATAAATAAAAAACAATTAATAATTTTATTACATGGTGACCATAGAAAAAGAGATATTGGAGGCAATCTTCCAGCATTTGTAAACAAAATAGAAAATAAAGACAGGAATGTATTTGTTATAGCTAGACCTGGATGGAAAGTTAAAAATAGAAAATCAGATGGTGGTGATTCAAGAGGAGTTGATAGAGGGGATAATTATATATTTATAAGAGATATCGAACCGGTTGCTTTAGCTATTAAGAAATTAAAAGAACATTACAAACCAGAGGAATTAATTTTATTTGGTTATTCTGGCGGTGCAGCTTTAACAGGAGTAATTATTGGAAAATATTCAGGTTTAATAGATCATGCAATTTTAGCGGGATGTCCTTGCAATGTTCCTGAATGGAGAAAACATAGAAAGAAAGGATCGGGATGGCCAAGATCATCTTCTCCACATAACTTGGTATCTAACATAGATAAGGATATCAAAGTTGACATACTTATTGGTAAAAACGATAAAAATACACACCCAAAGTTTTCTGAACAATATTATGATTTATTAAAAAAAGAAAATATTGATGTTACTCTTACTTCTTTTAATGGAAATCATTCAACAATGTGGGAAAAGCCAATCAAAATTATTAATTTGATAAAAAAAGCAATTGATTCATAACAGTTTAATAAATTTTAAAGAAACTAAAATTTATTTTAAAATAGGAAGGGGCGTTCTGTTGCCCGGCGCCCCTCCTAAACCGCTTTTATACTAACTTTTAAAAAGTTGAAGTGCCTGATTTAATAATTTTTCAGATTCTGCATGCTTTCCATCTTCGTGCGCTTTAATTCCCGCATCACGCAGTTTTTGTGCTTCTTCAATTTTGCTATCGATATTTTTGGCCATCATCGGACATGAACCAGCAAATGCTGAATTAGTCAAAAATAATAAAGATAATATTATTGCTATTTTTTTCATAATGTTTCCTTTTGTTAATGCTGAGTATTTAAATACTTTTATTTAAAGTAGTAAGTTTCTTGATTGTCGCTGCGACTAAACTACATTTAAAGAAAGTTCTTTTTTTAGGGGCGTTCTGTTGCCAGGTGCCCCAAAACCCCGTTTACTTAATTAACAAGTTAATTAAGCAGCAAGTGCGTAACTTTCGTTAGCATTTATAATTTAGCCCATTACGGCGGAACAATACCGAACGAAAGAATAGCCTTTAGACACCCGTCGAATCTAGTTCACCCCCCTAAGTTGTAATGGTGGAGGTGGTGGGTACTGCCCCCACGTCCGCAATGTTTATTACGAAATTCGTTTATCGTCGTAGTTGGAAATCCAACATTATTAATATAAAACTTGTAGGTTCAGATTCAATAAAAATAATAATCATGAAGTTAACTAAAGAGCAAAAACAAGATATTGAAGATCAGCAAAAACAACAAAATACCACAAAAAGAGTTACTGCGCCAGAACTCGAAAAAATTTTATATGAGGCATTACCAGTTCTTGATCATGGCTTTATTAGGGTTGTTGATTATATGGGTGATGATACTTCTATTGTTCAATCAGCAAGAGTTTCTTACGGAAAAGGTACAAAAAAGGTTTCTACAGATAGTGGTTTAATAAAATATTTAATGCGTCATTGGCATAGCACTCCTTTTGAAATGTGTGAAATAAAATATCATGTAAAACTTCCAATATTTATTGCTCGCCAATGGATTAGACACAGAACCGCAAATGTAAATGAATATTCTGCAAGATATTCTATTTTGGATAAAGAATTTTATCTTCCATCAAACCAAAATCTTGCTGCCCAATCAAAAAACAATAGACAAGGAAGAGGCGACATTATCGATGGAGAACAAGCGAAAGAAATTTTAAATCTTTTAAAAAAAGATGCTGAACAAACCTACGATAATTATGAAAAGATGCTAAACGAACGTTTTGATGGAACAACAATTAATAAAAACAAAAAAGGTTTAGCGAGAGAACTTGCTAGAATGAATTTAACTTTAAACACTTATACCCAATGGTATTGGAAAACTGATTTATTAAATTTGATGAATTTTTTAAGATTAAGAGCTGACAGCCATGCTCAATACGAAATTAGGGCTTACGCAGACATAATGTTAGATACTGTCAAGAAATGGGTTCCAATTACATATGAAGCTTTTATGGATTATAGAGTTGGAGGAACAGAAGTTTCTGCAAAAGGAAAAATTGTAATTCAAAAATTAATTAAAGGTGAAGAAGTTAAAGTTGAAAATTCTGGTTTATCCAAAAGAGAATGGAATGAGCTAATGGAATCTTTTGATTTTAAAGAAAAGATGATTTAATTTTTTTTGCCAATTCTAAGTATAGTTTTGAAATTTTGTGATCAGGATTTTCTTCAACTAATGGTTTTCCATTATCCGCAGTTCTTCCAATATCTGAGTTAATAGGAATTTTACCTAAAAAATTTTTACCAAATTCTTTTGCCACTTTTTCAACACCACCATCTCCAAAAATATTGTATTTTTTTCCATCATCTCCTTCAAAATGGCTCATGTTATCAATAAGACCAACTATTTTAACTCCTAGTTTATCAAACATTTTAATTCCTCTTTTTACATCCAAAAGAGCAATTTCTTGAGGGGTTGAAATTATTACTGCTCCATCAATTTTAATTTCTTGTGAAAAAGTTAACTGAGTATCCCCAGTTCCTGGAGGCATATCAATAATAATAAAATCTAAATTTTTCCAAAGAACTTTCTGCGTAAAAGTTTTAATTGCACTTGTAACCATAGGCCCTCTCCAAATCATCGGAGTTTCCTCATCAACTAAAAAACCAATAGACATACACTGCAAACCATATTTTTCAATTGGTGACATGCTTTTACCATCGCTTTCAGGCTTTTCGTTAATTTTCATCATTTTAGGCAAAGAAGGTCCATAAATGTCAGCGTCAAGAATACCCACTTTTGATCCAAGCTTTTTTAAAGAAATTGCTAAATTAATAGCGAATGTTGATTTACCGACGCCTCCTTTGGCGCTTGAAATTGCAATAGTGTATTTTGTTCCATTTATTGGGTTTTTTATAAAGCTTTTAGGTGCTATTTTTTCTTTCATAGCACTACTTATTCCTGCGGTTTTTTTATCCATAGCTGTATCTTAACTTGTTTTTAATTCCAAAAACACTATATACACTATCATGGCAAATGGTGATGATTTTAAAACTGGAGGAAGCCCTTGGGGTTCTGCACCACGAGGAGGAAATGGTTCAGGAAGAGGTCCCACACCACCTAATATTGATGAAGTAATAAAAAAAATACAAGATTTAATAAATAAATTTTTACCTGGTGGTAAATCAGGACGAAAGCCTATGATTTTAGGTCTAATTATTTTAATAGCTCTTTGGACATTCAGTGGATTGTATAGAGTACTTCCTGATGAACAGGGAGTAGTTTTAAGATTTGGAAAATTTGTTTCAACAACTCAACCTGGTTTGAATTATCATCTTCCTTACCCCGTTGAAAGAGCTCTTACTCCCAAGGTTACAAAAGTAAATAGAATAGATGTTGGGTTTAGGTCAGCTAGTGATTCAGGAAGAACTTCAGGGGTAGGCGATGTTCCAGAGGAAAGTTTAATGTTAACGGGAGATGAAAATATTGTAAATATAGACTTTTCAGTTTTTTGGGTCATCAAGGACGCTGGTAAGTTTTTGTTTAAAATACAAAGTCCAGTAGAAACTGTAAAGGCTGCGGCCGAAACAGCCATGAGAGAGGTGATAGCTAAAAGTAGAATACAATCTATATTAACTGAAGGACGTTCAAAAATTGAAATGGAAACACAAGAAATTATCCAAAGTATTTTGGACGAATACGAGTCAGGAATACAAATTACCCAAGTACAAACCCAAAAAGCCGATCCACCAGATCAAGTAATTGATGCATTTAGAGATGTTCAAGCAGCAAGAGCAGACATGGAACGTTCTAAAAATGAAGCGGAAGCTTATGCTAACGATGTAATTCCAAGAGCACGAGGGGATGCAGCAAAAATTTTACAGCAAGCGGAAGCTTATAAAAAACAAGTGGTTGCCGCGGCTGAAGGTGAAGCAAGTAGATTTACAGCAATTTATAATGAATATAAAAATGCCAAACAAGTAACTCAGGAGAGAATGTATCTTGAAACTATGGAAAAAGTTTTAGCTGACATAGACAAAGTGATTATTGATAAAAAGGCAGGAGGTGTAGTTCCATACTTGCCATTACCAGAATTAACAAAAAAACCAAAAGGATCAGAAACACAATGAAATTAACAAAGTTTATAATTCCCCTAGTTATTGCTGCCGTAGTCTTAACTTATTTATCACTTTTTACAGTTAAAGAAATTAACCAAGCAATAGTGCTACAGTTTGGTGATCCAAAAAGAGTAATTGCAG
>QCRZ01000035.1 GCA_003209225.1 Pelagibacteraceae bacterium AG-464-B04 | reverse complement strand
AATTAATTTCACTAGCAAGCTTTAAATATAAATCATCTAAATATATTTCAAGTTCTGCTTCCAGGCTTGAACCCAATTCCTTATTTGATCTTTTAACTTCTATTGCTGCATTACAAACTTGCCTGATATCATTTAGTTTATTCCATTTTTCAAACAACTGATTATTTTGCCATTTTTGAGGAATGTCTGGAAAATTTTTTAAGTGAATACTATCAAATTCATTTTTGTTAATTATTTTATAAATTTCTTCTGTAGTAAATGCCAATATCGGAGCAAACCATTTTAATAAAACATCAAGTAAAATATTTAAAAATTTTATACAGATTTTTCTTATTTGCGACTCTTTTCCATCGCAATATAAGGTATCTTTTCTAATATCAAAATAAAAAGCTGATAGGTCTTGCGAGCAAAAATTTAATAAATCTTTATAAATTTTGTGAAAATTATATTCTTTTAAGTTTAGTTTAAAATTTTCATTTAAAGCAAATACTTTATGAAGCATATATTTTTCAAGCCCCGGCCATTTAAGAACTTCTTCAGAATTAAAATTAAAATTAATTTTTTGATCTTGGAGATTGCCAAGTAAAAACCTAAAAGTATTTCTAATTTTTCTATAAGATTCTGCATGTTGTTCTAATATTGAAAAATCAATTCTTAAATCTTCCGAATAGTCCGAAGCTGCTACCCAAACTCTTAGTATATCTGCTCCATATTTTTTTAATATATCTTCTGGAGAAATTATGTTTCCTGTAGATTTGGACATTTTAAGTCCTTTTCCATCTACTACAAACCCATGGGACAAAATACTTTCATAAGGGGCCCTGCCCCTTGTACCACAGGACTCTAATAACGAAGAGTGAAACCAGCCACGGTGTTGATCTGACCCTTCCAAGTACATCGAGGCTGGCCATTTTAAATCTTTTCTTTTTTCAAGAACAAAAGCATGAGTTGATCCACTATCAAACCAAACCTCGCATATGTCAGTTGATTTTACAAAATCTTCTTTTTTATATTTATTTCCTAAAAATTTTTGAGGGTCGTCAGTAAACCAACCATCTGATCCTTCTTTTTCATAAATTTTTGCAATATTTTCAATAACCTCCAAATCTTTTAAGGGTTTGTTTGTTTTTTTTGAAACAAAAATAGGCAAAGGAACTCCCCAGGTTCTTTGCCTTGATATACACCAATCTGGACGCAATTTTACCATTGATCGAATTCTTTCTTTTCCTTTCTTTGGAAAAAAATCTGTATTATCAATCGCTTTAAGAGCTTTTTTTCTAAGCTCATGACTTTCCATCGAAATAAACCATTGAGGGGTTGCTCGATGAACCAACGGAGCTTTGGATCGCCAAGAGTGTGGGTAGCTATGTGTGAGTTTTCCATTACCAAGAAGTTTTTTTTCTTCTTTTAGTTTATCAATTATAATTTGATCAGCTTTAAAAATGTGGATACCTTCAAAAGAAGGGATATTTTTTGTGTAACGACCACTGTCATCAATTGTGTCAATGGCATTAATTCCATGTTTAAGACAAAGATTAAAATCATCAGGGCCGTGGCTTGGTGCCGTGTGCACAAATCCAGTACCCTGTTCTAAAGTTACAAATTGTGCTTCGAACATTGGAACTTTAAAATTATACCCTAAATTTTTTAGAGGATGAGAACAAACCGTTCCTTCAAAACTACTGCCTTTGAAGGTATCTATTACTTTATATTTTTCTAATTTATTTTCTTTTAAAGTGCTCTCAAGTAACTTTGATGCAACTAATATTTCTTTATTTTTAAAATCAAAGGAGACATCATCTATTCTAACCAAAGAATATTCTAAATCTTTATTATATGCCAATGCTCTATTTGCTGGAATTGTCCAAGGTGTAGTTGTCCATATAATAACATTGCTATTTTTTATTGATTTAATTTTTGATTGCTCTACTTCAAAACCTACAAAGATAGTATTTGAAACATGATCTTTGTATTCCACTTCTGCGTCAGCAAGTGCTGTTTTTTCTACAGTTGACCACAAAACAGGTTTAAAACCTTTATATAGACTTCCCTCTAACAAAAATTTTCCAAGCTCTCTTACTATTTCGGCTTCGGCGTCAAAACTCATTGTGGAATAATAATTTTTCCAATCACCTATTATTCCAAGTCGCTTAAACTCATTAATATGAATATTTATCCACTGATTTGCAAATTCCCTACATTCTTTTCTAAATTCTCTGATTGGAACATCGTCTTTATTTTTTTTATTTTTTTTATATTTTTCCTCTATTTTCCACTCAATAGGTAAACCATGGCAATCCCATCCTGGAACATAGTTCGAATCTTTACCATTCATTTGATGAAATCTGGTTACTATATCTTTTAGTATTTTGTTTAACGCTGTACCCATATGGATATGACCATTTGCATATGGTGGTCCATCATGGAGAATAAATTTTTCTTTTCCTACGCTTTGATTTCTTTGTAAAGCATATAAATCAATCTTATCCCAGAATTCTAATATTTTTGGCTCCTTTGCTGGAAGATTAGCTTTCATCGAGAAAGATGTTTTGGGTAAATTTAAATCTTCTTTAATCATAAATTTATTTTTTTTTTTAAATTAATCTTTGCCATAACTAAATCTTTTTTCATCTGATTAATTAGACTTGTTTTATTTTTAAATTTTTTATCTTTTCTTATATAGCCGAAAAAATAAATATTTAATGATTTTTTATATAAATTTCCATTGAAACTAAATAAATTTACTTCTAGTAGTAGTTTTTTTCCTCCGAATGTTGGTCTGTATCCCAAATATGCTATCCCTTTTAAAAATTGTTTTGAATCACTAATAGAAACTTTGACTGAATAGATGCCATTCTTTGCTGAAAGATAGTTATTGATATCAACATTGCATGTTGGAAAGCCAAGTTTTGTACCCAATTGTTTGCCTCTCTGAACGGTGCCTTTAATTACCCAGTTTCTTGATAGAAGTTTATTTACTATTTCTATTTTACCTTTTTTTAATAAATTTCTTATAAGCGTAGATGATATTATTTTTTTTTTAACTTTTAAAGGCTCGGGCTTAACAATATTAAAATCATATTTTTTTCCTTGTTTAATTAATTCTTTAATATCTCCTTTTCTTTTATTGCCATATCTAAAATTATTACTAACGAAAATAAATTTTGGGTTAATTTTTTTTACTATTATATTTTTAATAAATTTTTCTGCTGTAATTTTTGAAAACTTTAAATTAAACTTTTTATTAATTACAAAATCTACTCCTATATTTTTTAATAACTTAAATTTTTGTATATTGCTTGTAAGTCTATAATTTTTAATTCTTTTATTAAAAAACATAGCTGGCAAAGGGTCAAAAGTTAGAACTCCTATATTTAACCTATATTTTTTTTTATATTTTTTTGCTAGATTAAAAATCTTTTGATGTCCTAAATGCAAACCATCAAAATTTCCTATTAATAAAATAGATTTTTTTAAGTTTTTTGGAATAGCAAAATTATTGTAAACTTTAAACATTATTTAGTTCCATGATAGAAGACTTTGATAATAATTAATTTTCACCTTATATTTTTTAAATATTTTCTCAAAATTTTTGTGTTGAAGATTCTTAAATTCATCTTCATGAACCCCATTTTTTATAAATAAAGAATCATAATTCATATTATTTGCTCCTTTTATATCAGTATTTAAGTTATCTCCTATAACCAATACCTTTTTTTTTTTCTGGATAGAGTTTTCATAAATCTCTGGATACGGTTTCCCATAATAAATAACTTTTCCATTTAATTTTTCAAAAATTTTAGCTATTGAACCTGCGCAATATTCTTTTTTTTTTCCTCTATGCACAATAAGATCAGGATTTGTGCAAACCATTTTTTTGTCACTATGGTTTTGCAAAAACTTTTTATAATATAAAAGGTTATTTTCTTGATCATCAAATAAGCCAGTACAAAGTATAAAATCTGCAGAATTTATTTCATTTTTCTTTTTTTCTTTAAATTCTGAAAATAGGTCTAGATCACGTTTTGGTCCCAGATGAAAAAAATTTTTTCCATGAGTGTTTGATCTTATTGAATTTAATGCAGCATCACCCGAAGTAAAAATATTTTGGTAAAAACCCTTATTGAATTTTAATTTACTCAAAAAAATTTCTACACTTTTTCTTGGTCTTGGCGCATTAGTCATTAGGACAAATTCTTTATTATTTTTTTTTAAGTTTTCCAAAACTTCAATTGCTAGGGGATTTAGTGATATTCCGTTGTGCACCACTCCCCATAAATCTATAGAAAAAACTTCATATTTATTGACTATTTCTTTTAGTCCATTTTTTAAATACAAAAAATTCATTAATAAGGATAATATAAACGCAAAAAATATAGTATTTTCAATGTTTTTTAAAGGTTAAGTTAATTTAAGATACCATCTTGAAATTAGACGTTTACATATCTATATCTTTTGCAGATTTTAATAGGAGAAAACAATGAAATTCAGACCTTTACACGATAGAGTTTTGATAAAAGTTTTAGATAGTGAAGAAAAAACTTCTGGTGGAATTATAATACCTGATACTGCAAAAGAAAAACCTCAAGAAGGTGAGGTTGTAGCTGTTGGCAATGGTGCAAAATCGGAAGACGGAAAAATTATACCAATGGATGTTAAAGTTGGAGATAAGGTTCTTTTTGGGAAGTGGTCAGGAACAGAAGTTAAAATTGATGGTATAGAATATAGCATAATGAAAGAATCTGACATTATGGGAATTTCTAAAGGCAAGAAATAACTACTATAAGGAGAAATAAAAATGGCAAAAATCGTAAAATTTAATACTGAAGCAAGAACAAAAATGCTTCAAGGAGTTGACACGCTTGCTAACGCTGTGAGAGTAACCCTGGGTCCTAAAGGGAGAAATGTAGTTCTAGATAAATCTTATGGAGCTCCACGTACAACGAAAGATGGGGTAACAGTAGCTAAAGAAATCGATCTTCAAGATAAATTTGAAAATATGGGAGCTCAAATGGTTAAAGAAGTTGCCAGCAAAACAAATGATGAAGCGGGTGATGGAACAACAACAGCAACAATTTTAGCTCAAGCAATAGTTAAGGAAGGTATTAAATATGTGACTGCTGGAATGAATCCTATGGATGTTAAGCGTGGCCTTGATAATGCAGTAGCACATGTTATAGAAAAAATAAAATCATCTTCAAAAAAGGTTAAAACCAATGATGAAATAGCACAGGTTGGAACAATCTCTGCTAACGGAGAAAAAGAAATTGGTGAAATGATTTCTAAAGCAATGCAAAAAGTTGGGAATGAAGGAGTGATTACAGTTGAAGAAGCCAAAGGAATTGAAACAGAGCTAGATGTAGTTGAGGGTATGCAATTTGATAGAGGATATCTTTCTCCCTACTTTATAACTAATGCTGATAAAATGACTACCGAACTTGATAATCCACTTATTTTGCTGCATGAAAAAAAATTAACTAACTTGCAAACAATAGTTCCTTTGTTGGAGTCCGTTGTTCAAGCAGGACGTCCTCTTATGATAATATCTGAAGATGTTGAAGGCGAAGCTTTAGCAACTTTAGTAGTAAATAAACTAAGAGGTGGATTAAAAGTGGTTGCGGTTAAAGCTCCTGGTTTTGGTGATAGAAGAAAATCAATGCTGGAAGATATTGGAATACTGACTGGTGGCCAAGTAATTTCAGA
>QCRZ01000034.1 GCA_003209225.1 Pelagibacteraceae bacterium AG-464-B04 | reverse complement strand
AATCATCTCCAGCAATTTTAAATTTTTTAATACTAGCGCTAAATAATAAATTGGTTTTATCTAAAAAATTAATTTTACTTTTTTTTATTTCAATTAAATTTTTATGAGTTGTGCTTAAATAATTTTTAAAGATATCAATTTCTGAAACTTCAATATTTATTATACTGTTGATTAGTTCAATTGATTCGAAATTTATTTCTTCTAGGCTAATTAATTTTTTAAATGGTATTTTTAAAATTACTTTTTCTGCCGTCCCAACAATTTTTGAACCACCTGAAATATCTAAAATTTCAGCATTTTTCAGATTTAGTCTCGGACTAGGAAAAAAACTATAACTTGTTTTATTATTAAGCTTTAAATGTAAATCAAAATTGTTAAATATTTTTTTTTCTATCTCTGTTTTATTGGTTTTATAATCAAAAAAGAAAGGTATTCCAAGATATATGAAGAGTGTTAAAAAAATAAAACTAAACACATAGGCAATAAAACTTTTTAATCCAGGTTGGTTTATTGTAATCATTGAATAAGTAGATATGTATAATTTACTAAATAAAAAAAAAAAGTATAAAATGCAATTAATTAAATTTAAATGAAAAATAACAATACAAATTATCTTGAAAATTTGAACGAAAATCAAAGAAAGTCTGTGATTAATTCAGAAGGACCCTGCTTAATTATTGCTGGTGCTGGCTCTGGAAAAACCAGAGTATTGACTACCAGGGTAGTACATATAATTAAGCAAAAAAAAGCCTGGCCTAATCAAATTTTGTGCGTGACATTTACAAACAAAGCTGCAAGGGAAATGCAAAATAGAGTAAGTAAATTACTTTATAAGCAAACCACTGCGATTCCCTGGTTAGGTACTTTTCATTCAATAAGTGCAAAAATACTTAGAAAGCATGCTGCTGCTGTAAATTTAAATTCCAATTTTACTATTATTGATCGAGATGATCAGCTTAGATTAATAAAAAATATTTGCAAAGTTGAAAATATTGATGTTAAAAAAATTTCACCTCAATTCATTATTGCTAAAATTGATAAGTGGAAAAATAAAGGGCTATATCCCAATAAAGTTATTAGTAGAAAAGGAGATATATTAGAAAAAGGAATTTTAAATGTTTACAAGATATATCAAGAAAAGATTTTAGCTCTTAATGCCTGTGATTTTGGTGATTTAATTTTACACTGTGTTTATATTTTTGAAAACAAAAAAGATATTTTAAATATTTATTCAAATAATTTTAAATATATTTTAGTTGACGAGTATCAAGATACAAATTTTATTCAAAGTAAATGGTTAAATCTTCTAGCTAATAAGTACAAAAACATTTGCTGTGTTGGAGATGATGATCAATCAATTTACAGCTGGAGAGGGGCAGAAATTAAAAATTTTTTAAATTTTGATTATATTTATAAAGGAGCAAAAAAAATAAAATTAGAACAAAATTATCGGTCTACGCAAAATATTTTATCTACAGCTTCAACATTGATATCAAAAAACCAAGATCGACTTGGAAAAGATTTATGGACGGAAGGGGAAAATGGAGAATTAGTCAAGTTAAATTGTTACAAAAATGGAAAAGATGAAGCAATAAATATATCTGATATAATTGAAAAAAAATTAAAAGAAAAATTCACTTATAACAACATTGCAATTTTAGTAAGAGCAATATTTCAAACAAGAGAATTTGAAGAAAGATTTTTGAAAATTGGAATTGGTTATCGAATAATTGGTGGAACTAAATTCTATGAAAGAGCTGAAATAAAAGATGCTGTAGCATATTTAAGAATAGTTTATCAAAAAAAAGATGACTTGGCATTTGAAAGAATAATAAATACCCCCAAAAGATCTATTGGGGAAACAACTATTAAACAAATCAGTGAATATTCTAGAAAAAACAAAATTTGTTTGGAAGATGCTTCTTTAAAAATGATAGAACTAGAAAAAATAAAACCTAAGGCAAAAATAGGTTTGCTTCAAATACTTAACCTTATCGCAAAATGGAGAAAAAATTTGATATCTAAAAAATATGTTGAATTAATGCAAATCATATTAGATGAATCTGGATATTCCGCAATGCTAAAAAATAAAAAAGATATAGAAAGCGAAGGACGATTAGAAAATCTTAAGGAACTATTGAGGGGCATGAGAGAATTTTCAAACTTAGAAAATTTTTTAGAACATGTGTCCTTAGCTACTTCAATAGATCAGGACTGGGAAGGTGAAAAAATAAACTTAATGACAATGCACGCTTCTAAAGGATTAGAATTTGATGTGGTTTTTTTACCTGGGTGGGAGGAAGGATTGTTTCCACATCAAAAATCTTTAGAAGAAAAAGGAGATCAGGCTCTAGAAGAAGAAAGAAGACTTGCATACGTAGGGATAACAAGAGCAAAAAAAGAAGCCTATATTTCGTTTTCAATGAACAGATTTTATCAAGGGGATTGGATGGACAGTATTGCCTCCAGATTTATTGATGAACTACCAAAAGAAAATATTGAACAAAATAGCATAAATCAAGATCGTATTGATGATTTTGAATTTAATCAGGATATTAATTTTGAAAATGAAGTAAGAAGCCCTGGCTGGTTAAGATTGCAAAAAAAATTAAATGAAAAAAAATAACGTAATAAGTTTAAGAAAAGAATTTAGAAAAAATTTTATTGATGGATATATTGTTCCAAAAAATGATGAATTTTTTGGAGAGTATGTAAATCCATGCGATGAAAGATTAAAGTATTTAACAGGGTTTTCTGGTTCTGCCGGACATGCTTTGGTCTTAAAAAAAAAAGCATTTCTGTTTGTAGATGGACGATACACTTTACAGGCTCAAAAAGAAATTAAAAGTGGTTTTAAAGTAATAGAAATTCATAAAATAAAACCTGCGGAAATATTAAAAAAAAATAAAAAAAAAATGGTTATAGGATTTGATCCAAAATTATATACAGAAAATAATTTAATTAATTTATTTTTAACAAAAAATACCAAATTTATTCCTTTAAAAATTAATTTAATTGACAAAATTTGGATAAACAAACCTAAGCCCAAAATTAAAAAATTCTTTGTACTAAAAAAACAATATGTTGGGAAAGATTATAGGTATAAAATAAATAAAATTTGTAGAATTTTAAAAAAAGAGAAATTAAAAAATCTGCTAATTACGGCACCTGAAAATATAGCTTGGTTATTAAATATAAGAGGTAATGATAGTTTTTTTTCTCCAATACCAAATTGTAATGCAATAATTAACAGTAAAAAAAAAATTACAGTAATTGTTGATAAAAAAAAAATAAATAAAAAATTTAAATCTCAATTTGGAAAAAATTTTCAATATATAGACCCATCAAATATTGCTGAACATTTAAATAACTTAAATAGTAATGAAAATTTTTTAATAGATAAAATCACCTGTTCTGTTTTTTATAAAACTTTAATAGCTTCAAAATTTAAATATTTTGAAAAGATAGACCCAATATTTTTTTTAAAATCTAAAAAAAATAAAGTTGAAATAAATAATACAATAAATTCACATATACTTGATGGTATTGCTCTTACAAAATTTATTTTTTGGATAAAAAATAATATTAGAAAATTTAAAATTACTGAACTAAGTGCGCAAAATAAATTGGAACAGTTCAGAAAAAAAAATAGAAATTATTTGTATCCAAGTTTTAATACCATTTCAGGTTCTGGACCTAATGGTGCCATTGTTCATTACAGAGCAAATAATAAAACAAATAGAGTCATTGGAATAAAAGATGTTTACCTGTGTGATTCTGGTGGTCAGTATCGTTATGGAACTACGGATGTAACAAGAACAATTTGTTTTTATAAGCAAACTCCAAGAATTAAAAATATTTTTACGAAAGTATTAAAAGGGCATATTGGTGTAGCTACTTATAGATTAAAAAAAAATACTACTGGGGACCAGATAGATTTTGTTGCTAGATCAGCTTTAAAAAGTTCTGGTCTTGATTATGCGCACGGGACCGGACATGGTGTAGGATATTTTTTAAATGTACACGAAGGACCTCAAGCAATTTCAAAAAAAAACAATGTGATATTAAAAGAAGGAATGATACTTTCGAATGAGCCGGGGTACTATGAATCAAATAAATTTGGAATTAGAATTGAAAATCTAGTTTATATTAAAAAATCCAATAATAAATTGAAATTTGAAAATTTAACACTTGCTCCAATAGAAAAAGACTTGATTAACTCAAATTTATTAAATCAAAAAGAAAAAGAATATTTAAATGAGTATAATAAAAAGATTTATATTATTTTAAGTCCATACCTTAGTAACAATGAAAAAAATTGGTTAAGATCAATTATTTATTAACAATTTTATTCCAATCATTTTCGGTTAGTATTTTTATATTTAACTTCTTTGCTTCAATAATTTTTCTATTTGTTGGTTTTTGTGATCCGACTACTAAAAAATTTGTTTTTTGACTTATGCTACTAACTATTTTTGCCCCAAAATTTTCTGCAAGAACCTTCAATTCCGATCTGCTTTTATCTTCAAAAGTTCCTGTAAACATAATTAATTTTCCACTTAGCGGAGTTTTTTTATTTGTAATTTTATAACTTTTTACATTAATAGATTTAAACAAATTAGAGATTGTATTTAGGTTTTGTTTATTTAGAAAAAACCTTTTTAAAGATTCTATTTGTGAAAACCCAATTCCATCTATACTTTTTAATTCATCTAAATAGTCAGCATTTCTTATATTAAGCTTTTTGCAAACATCTAAAAACTTTTCTACATTCAAAAAATGTTTAGCTAAAACTTTAGCGTTTTCTTGACCTATATGACGTATACCTAGGGAAAAAATAAATCTTTCTAATGAAATATTTTTACTTTTATTTATAGAATTTTCTAAATTTATAATAGATTTTTTACCCCATCCATCAAATTTTTTTATTACATTAAAATCTAAATTAAAAATATCATATGTATATTTAATTAATTTTTTATCCCAAAAATTATCTATAACCTTTTTTCCTAAACCTTCGATATTAAAGGCATCTTTGGATACGAAGTGCTTTAATTTTTCTTTTAATATACCTTCACAACTAAAAGTTGGATCGGGACATCTGGTTACGGCATCTTTTTTTTTAGTATTACTATTAAATTCCTTAATTACTTTTAATCCACATGAGGGGCATTTTTTAGGAAAAATAAATTTTTTTGATTTTAATAATCTTTTTGTTAAATCAACTGAAACTATTTGTGGAATAACTTCCCCAGCTCTTTGTATGGTTACAATATCTTTTTCTCTGACATCTTTTCTTATTATTTCATCTTCATTATGCAAAGTAGCATTAGAAACTAATACTCCACCAACATTAACGGGTTCAAGTTTTGCAACAGGCGTTAAAGCTCCAGTTCTTCCAACTTGAATTTCTATGTTTATTATTTTTGATATAGCTTTTGAAGATGAAAATTTGTGCGCAATAGCCCATCTTGGAGAATTAGAAACGTATCCAAGCCTACTTTGTAAATTTAGGTCATTAATTTTATAAACAATTCCATCAATATCATAATCTATTTCCGACCTTTTGTTTTCAACCCATTTATAATTTTTCATTAGATCATTAACATTTGAAAAAATGCCATTATATTGACTTGTATCAAATCCCCATTTTTTTAAAAATCTCAAATAAACTGATTGTGTTTTAAAAAATTGGCCTTTAATAAATCCAAAACTATAAGCCATGAACTTAAGTGGAATTTTTTTTGTTTCTAATGGATCTTTTTGCCTTAAGGAACCTCCAGCAGCATTTCTTGGATTGGCAAATTTATCACTAATCCTTTTAAAATCATTTTTAGATATATAAACTTCACCTCTCACTTCAATGTTTTCAGGAATTTCTGAGCCTTTCAATCTTATCGGTAAATTTTGGATAGTTTTTAAATTTGAAGTTATATCTTCACCAATAATGCCATCGCCTCTTGACAATCCAAACTTAAGTACGCCACTCACATAATGAAGAGAAGCAGATATTCCATCAATTTTTGG
>QCRZ01000033.1 GCA_003209225.1 Pelagibacteraceae bacterium AG-464-B04 | reverse complement strand
TCCATGTTTTATATTGTCTTTCCATTCTCCAACATATTTTTCTTCATTTGCGCTTGTGAAAGTTCCTTTTCCTGAAAATTTACCATCCTTAAACTTGCCAATATATTTAGAGCCATCTTTATATGAAAAAGTTCCTTGTCCTGAAAATTTACCATTCTTAAACTTGCCAATATATTTGGAGCCATCTTTATAAATTAAAGTACCCTTGCAATCTTTCCATTTAATAACGGTTTTACGAAATCTTAATGCTATTTTTTTTTCTACAAGAGGGCTTTCCTTACATCTTAATAGTGCGCTTTCTGCTTTTATTATGTCTTGTTTTTTTATTTTGTTTTTTTCTATCTTGTCAAATTTAGGTTTTTTTCTAGTTATTTTAAAACGTTCTATTAATTTTCCCTTTTTCCAAATGCCATAATCTATGTCTCCATTAGAAAATGTGTGGGCTCCTATTCCACTTTTTTTGCCCCTTAAAAATTCTCCAACATATTTTTCTCCAGAAAATTTTCCTTCTTCCCATGTAATAGTTCCTTGACCTGAAAATCTTCCATTTTTAAATTCACCCACATACTTAGATCCATCTTTATAAATTAAAGTGCCGTTACAGTTCTTCCATTTAATAAGTGTCTTAAAAAGTATTAAAGTATTTTTTTTTTCTACAAAAGGACTTCCTTCACATTCTTTTGCCCTTGCTAGGTTGCAAAACAATAAACCCAGAACCAAGATTGCTAAAAGTTTTTTCATGATCCTTTCCTAAAATCCCACGGATATTGGAACTTCATAGCCCACATCCCAAATTTGTTTGCTTTAGCAAACTCTTCTTCTTTAATAAATTTATCAGAATATTTTCTATAAGCAAATGCATAACCGTTTCTTACTAAAAAAGCTGACAAACTCTCTCCATTGATAAAACATTCAGCTAAAGTTCTTTTATAAAAATCTTTACCTTCCCTTGTACATTTGAGTGTTTTGTTACCTATTTTTTTAATAAGAAGCTTTTTTGCAGTTTTACCACAAAAAATTTTTTGATCTTCATTATTTATGCAAGTTTGTTTTAGTTCAGGAGCGTCTATACCTGAAAAACGAATTTTTTCACCATTTAGAACAATTGTATCTCCATCAACTATTTTTAAAGTATTTGAAAAACTAGTGTCACAAAAAATTAAAATTAGAAACACATATAGAGATAGTTTTTTCATTCAATAATAGGCAAAAATAGATTATATCAATTTTCAGTAATTATGATAATTTTTTAAATATGAAAATTAATTTAAATGAAGAACAGGCCTCAAACACTAATGCTTGGTTAAATTTAAATTCTTCAAAGGATACATTGGATATTCGTTTAGCTTGTGTTGAGGATGGGCTAGATAATACGGGATTTCGTAAAATTGCAGCTTTCATTAAATCAATTCATTCGAACACAAAAATAGCTTACGTTCCTACAGCAAACCACCGTAACCTTGTCGGTGTTTTGATGGAAAAAGGAGGTGGAAATTTAAGTGAAAAAGATATTCATAGAGTTGCGCAATTTATGGCTGAGGGAGATATTGCTGCCTTTTCGTCAATGACTCAAAGCGCAAGTACTGTATATAAAATCATAGCTGACATTAGAATCATTAATCCAAATTCATATATAATTTGGGGCGGCATTCATCCTATAATTCAGCCAGAAGATGCAATTAAACATGCTGATGCTGTTTGTACAGGAGAGGGGGAATTTGCTTTTAAAACTTTCTTGGAGCTGTTTAAAAATGGAAAAGACTATACAGCCACTCCTAGTTTTTGGTTTCGAAAAAATGAAAACATAATTAAAAATCGCAACCTTCCATTAATGACCCCAAAAGAGATGGATAAACTTCCACCTCTCACATACCAAGACGGTGAGGTTGTTTATCGTCGAAAAAAAGGTTTTGAGAAAGTAAGTTCTAATGACTTTTTAGATTATGCTGGGCTTCAATATGGAACAGTATGGAGTATCGGCTGCCCTTTGCATTGTACATACTGTGGAAATACAAAATTTATTGAATATGATAATGCTTACCGCAGAATACGTCATTCTTCTCCACGTACAATAGTTGATGAAATTAAAAGGGCAATTGCTAAACAACCACATTTATCAACAGTAGCATTTCATGATGACAGTTTTCTTTCATTGCCATATGTGCAGCTTGAGGAATTTGCCAAGCTTTACAAATCAGAAATTAAAATACCTTTTGTAATATATGGAGTTATTCCGACTTATGTTCGTGAGGATAAAATTGCTTTACTTGTAGATGCGGGCATGAATAGAGTTCGTATGGGTATACAATCTGGTAGTGACAATATTCTTGAATTTTATAAAAGACCAACAAAATTACACCGTATTAAAGAAGCAACAGAAATATTAAATAAGTTTCGAAAATATATGATTCCTCCTTCTTATGATATAATTCTTGAAAATCCAATTGAAACACCTGAAGACACTAGGGCTACCGTTGATATGTTATACGAGATGCCTAGGCCTTATACTTTAAACATATATGCTCTAAGAATAATTCCAAACACCACGATGGCTAAAGATATTGAGGCCAGAGGTCTTAAAACTCCTATGATAGATAAAAATTATTTTATTGATTATCATAGAACATTTGGAAATTGCCTTGTTTTTGCACTTACTTTTTGGAAAATGCCAAAATGGTTATACAAAATTCTTCGTGAGAAAGTTTATCCTGTTCAAACTAAACAGCCGCTTTATCCAATTTTGTTTGCACTAATTCGCTCCATATATTATGTGAAGAGGGCTTTTGATCATTTACGCTTCATGGATTTTTCTGTTTTGCCCGGTAAACCAGGTTACTTCTTATGGAAATTTGGTATTATTAAATTTTGGCGACGTTTTGTATTAAAGCGCTATAACTTACCTAAAAATGCAAAAGAAATAATTTCTTAAAAATTTTCTAATTAAAAAAAAATTTTTATTTATTTTTTTGGTTTAATAAATTTATCCTTTTTCCAAATACCTTCTTTTTTCTCTCCACTAGCGTTGGTAAAAATTCCTTTTCCATGGCGCTTTCCTTTTTTCCACGTCCCTACATACTTGTCTCCATTAACATACATGTAACTTCCTTGACCATCACGTTCTCTTAGGTTGTCTGGCTTAAAATATTCATCTTTTTTCCATTCTCCTATATATTTATCTCCGTTAGAATATATATAAACTCCTTCGGTATATTTGTGATCCTTCCATTTTCCAACGTATTGATCTCCGTTGGCATAAGTATAAGTTCCTTGCCCATGTCTTTTATGCTTTTTATATTGACCAACATATTCTCTACCCTCATGTCTAAAAATTCCATCCCCATGAAAATCTCCATTAGAAAATTCCCCTATGTATTTTTGACCCTTGGGGCCAATAGCGGTTCCATGACAATCGGTCCATTTCCTCATCATGCTAAAATGCTTTCTTGTATACTTAGAAATATTATTATCATTTCCTTCACATTCGGGTAGTGAACTTTTTGAAAATGACACTTCACAAAAAATTAAGGTTAGAAAAATATGAATAAATAATTTCTTCATTTAATATAAATTTTAATTAGAAAAAAAATTAATACATTTTGAATATCCAGCAGAAGTAATTTTCAATAATTTATAATCTTCAAAAATATGCATTTTTTTTTCGTTTATGTTAATAGTTATCAAATAGTATTTTTTTTTAGAATCAATTTTGCTTACTTTAATTTTTTTTATTAAATACTCAAGCTTTTTTTTATGGTGTAAAGGATCGTTTAAAATAAAACAATCCACTTTAAGTTTATTATAATCAATATTTAAAATATCATCATTTATAATAGTAGTATTTTTTTTTTTATTTTTCATAGAAATTTTAAAAACATCTTTATCAAGTTCATATCCGAAAATAGAAGCTTCCGTTTTATCATCCAAAAAGTTGGTCAATCTTCCATAGCCACTTCCAAGATCAACTATATTTCTAATTTTTTCTTTATTTATAAACTTGGAAATTTTATGAATAAAATAATATGGGCAGGGTATAGTGTCTGTCATTACGTCATCATTTCTAAATTTATAAAAATTGCCACTTTTTAAATACTTTATTGCAAAGTAAATTTCGTATATCAAAATTTTAAATCTTTTTTTTTTATAAAAAAAAAATATATTAAAAAAAAATAAAAGTACTTTTTTCATTATAAAAATTAAATTTGTTAAATATATTAAATTATGTTAGAGCTAATTAAAAATTAAATTAGTATTTTTATTTAATCTCTTGTTTAATAAATCATGTATGAAGATACCAAAAACTCTAAAAATCACAAAATGTAGATTGTGTTCAAATAAAAAATTAATGAAAATTAGTTCTCTTGGAAGTTTATTTGTTAGTAACTTTGTCTCAAAAATAAATATAAATAAAGGCATAAGAGCACCTTTAAATCTCATTTACTGCAAAAATTGCAAATTACTGCAACTAGAACATTCGGCGCCACAAGAAATTATGTACAAAAAATTTTACTGGTACCGATCAGGTGTTACAAATACAATGAAAAACGCATTAAAAGATATTTTTTTAACTGTCCAAAAAATGTCGATTTTAAAAAAAGATGACACTATTTTGGATATTGGTGCAAATGACGGAACTCTTCTCAATTTTTTTGATAGAAAAAAATATATAACAATTGGATGTGAGCCAGCAAAAAATTTAACAAAATTACTTAAAAAAAATTGCACATACGTAATAAATAATTTCTGGAATTCAAATGATTTAAAAAAAATATTAAAAACTAAAAAAATAAAAAAACCTAAATTGATTACGGCTATTGGAATGTTTTATGATCTAGAAAATCCATTAAAATTTATATCAGATGCCGCGGAAGTATTGGATGATAATGGTATATTTGTTGCTCAATTAATGTGTTTAGAATCTATGTTAAAAAAAAATGATTTAGGTAATATTTGCCATGAGCATTTAGAATTTTATTCTTATCAATCTTTAAAATACTTATTTGAAAAAAATGGTTTAAAAATATTTAAGATTGAAGAAAATGATATTAATGGTGGAAGTTATAGAATTTTTTGTAAAAAAAATATTGCTAAATCAATAAACCACAAAGAAAAAACAAATTTAAAAGATATAAAAGAATTTATACAACGTATCGAGTTAAATAAAAAAAAATGTTTATTTTTTTTAAATAATGCTATAAAAAAAAAACTTAAAGTTTTTATCTACGGTGCATCAACTAAAGGAAATACTCTTTTGCAATATTATGGGATTGATAATAAGTTAATAACATATGCTGTGGAAAGAAGTCCTGAAAAATGGGGAAAGTATACAATAGGCTCAGGTATAAAAATAATATCTGAAAATAAAGCTAGAATATTAAATCCTGACTATTTTTTTGTAATGCCTTATGCTTTTATTAATGAATTTATAAAAAGGGAAAAAAATTGGTTAAAAGGTGGTGGAAAATTTGTTTTGCCTTATCCCAATTTTAGAGTTTTAAATAGATAAATTATGAAAAAAAAGGCACTTGTATTTGGATCAACGGGACAAGATGGCTCTTACATGCTTGATCTGTTAATTAAAAAAAAATATCAGGTACATGGACTTATACGCAAAGCTGCTACTGGAAATACAAAAAATATAAAGCATTTAATAAATAATAAAAAAATATTCAATAAGTCTTTGTTTTTACATAGAGGTGATCTGTTAGATGTGAGTTCTTTAATAAATATTATTGGAAAAGTTAAACCTGATGAAATTTACAATCTTGCTGATCAAGATCATATTCATTGGAGTTTTGATATCCCAATATATTCTTTTAGTGTCACGGCACATTCGGTAATCCAGATTCTTGAAATTATAAAAAATACAAATAGAAAAATTAAATACTTTCAACCATTATCATCAAATATTTTTGGTTTAACAAAAACAAAATTTCAAAATGAACTTACTGACAAAAATCCAAATAGTATTTATTCTATTGGAAAAATTTCAGCATATCATTCTTGTAAAATGTATAATAAAATTTTCAATATTTTTGCATGTGGTGCAATTTTTTTTAATCACGAATCTCCTCGAAGATCACCAGAATATGTAACAAAAAAAATTGTTGAGGCCGTTTGTAAGATTTATTATGGAAAAGAAAAATTCCTTCATCTTGGTGATATGTCAGCAAAAATAGATTGGGGTTATGCTAAAGATTATGTTGAAAATGCTTGGCAAATAATGCAACTTAAAAAACCTGATTTTTTTATTATTGCCACAGGTGAAACTCATACTGTTGAATATTTTGTTAAAAAATGTTTTTCATACGTTGGGTTAGATTATAAAAAATATGTTAGGACAGATA
>QCRZ01000032.1 GCA_003209225.1 Pelagibacteraceae bacterium AG-464-B04 | reverse complement strand
AAGAATTGGATCGCCTGGGTTTAATAAAGCAAGATATACCGCACCGTTTGCTTGAGCGCCTGAATGAGGTTGAACATTTGCGTACTTACTATTAAAAAGTTTTTTTACTCTCTCAATAGCTAAAACTTCTGCTTTATCAACAAATTCACATCCACCATAATATCTTCTGGATGGATAACCTTCCGCATATTTGTTTGTAAGAATAGAACCTTGTGCATCTAAAACTGCTTTTGAAACAATATTTTCTGATGCGATTAGTTCTATATGTTCTTGTTGTCTTTGTAGTTCAAGGTTAATAGCAGTAAATAATTCTTTGTCCGTAGATGCCAAATCATTCTCGAAAAAGTTATGATAACTGTTTGATAAATAATTATTTACTTTTGTCATTTAAATTATATTTTTTTAATTCTTCGGGAATGTCTTCCTCCTAAAAAATTAGTTTTTATAAATATATTTACACATTTTAGAGCAACTTTGCTTTTAGTCAATCTTGCTCCTATAGACATAACATTTGCATTGTTGTGTTGTCTGCTTAATTTAGTAGATTTTTGGTTATAACACAAAGCAGATCTTACGTTTTTATGTCTGTTAGCAGCCATATCCATTCCAATCCCAGATCCACAAATTAAAATACCAAGTTGATTATTTTTTATTTTTTTAGATAAGAGATGAGCAAAATCTGGGTAATCAACTGAAGTTTTATCGTTTGTTCCTAAATCTAGAACTTTAACTTTTTTTTTAGTTAAACTTTTTTTAATTATTTCTTTTAATTTATAGCCAGCATGATCAGATGCAATTATAATTTTTTTAGTGTTTATGTTAGTATACAATGTCACAGATAAAATTTATTAACTACATGTATATAGTATAAGAAATTATACCACAATATTTTGATTTTATTTTTTAAAACTTATAATCTGTTAAACAAGCCACTAAATGGACTCTATTTTCTTCACCACCGTTAAAAGCATTATGATATTTAACATTGTTAGTAATATAAACAGATCCGTCTGCAGGCAAATGTTTAGCAATGTTTTCTATTACCATCATGCATCCAGGATTAGTTATTATAGGAATATGTAATCTGGGTTCAGGATCTCTATGCCAACTCAAAGTAGTTCTTGGTTCTTTTAATAAAATTCTTACACGACCAATTTTAAATCTAGATTTTAAAGTTTCATAAACTTCTTTAAAGTAAGTGTGTTCAAAATCTTTTACAAATTCAGTATATAAAGTTTCGTCTAAATTTTTATCTCTAACAACTTCTCCTTTGGAGCTGCTTGGTTTTG
Source organism: Pelagibacteraceae bacterium AG-464-B04 (assembly GCA_003209225.1). Taxonomy (GTDB): domain Bacteria; phylum Pseudomonadota; class Alphaproteobacteria; order Pelagibacterales; family Pelagibacteraceae; genus AAA240-E13. Next base: position 6,667 of record QCRZ01000032.1, on the reverse strand, counting down.
TCCAATAAACTCCCCTGGCATTGTTTCCTTTTATTGAATCTGGATCGCCGGGTATTTGATTTAAGCAAATTGCTGCAAAGTTTTTAATACCATTTGCAGTATCATATTTTTTGATCTTTAAAAGTTGTTTTAAACTAGCTTGAAGCTTGTCTATATCAAATTTTAAGTTTTTAACTGTATGAAAGTCATTAAAATTATTCATGTAATTAATTTAATACAGTATGTTTAGATAATTTCAAATAGTAAAATGTGGATTTGCTAGATTTGTCGCAATGTAAATTATGCTACAATAATATAAAATTTTAATTAAAATGAGAATGATTATCAAATGAAAAATATTGGCTCTTACCCAAATGTACGCCTTAGAAGAAATAGAAAAACTGAATGGTCAAGGCGATTAGTTAGTGAAAATAATATTTCTTCTGATGATTTAATATGGCCAATCTTCATTACTGAAGGAAAAAAACAAAAAAAAGAGATTAATTCAATGCCAGGTGTTTATCGATATTCAATTGATAATTTGGGCCAGGTAGTCGAAAAGGCAGTTAAATTTAAAATACCTCTTTTGGCACTTTTTCCACATACACCAAGCAAATTAAAAAATAACAATGGATCAGAATCGTTAAATGAAAATAATTTAGTTTGCAAAGCTTTAAGATTTATAAAGAAAAATTTTAAAAAAGATATTGGATTAATGTGCGATGTTGCTTTAGATCCATATACATCGCATGGACATGACGGCCTATTAAATAAAAAATATGTTAATAATGACAAAACAGTAGAAATTTTAGTGAAGCAATCTCTTTTGTTGGCACAAATGGGTTGCGATGTTATTGCACCATCTGACATGATGGACGGAAGAATTGGAAAAATTAGAAAGGCATTAGATAAACAAAATTATGAACTAACTCAGATTCTATCGTACGCGGTTAAATACGCTTCTAATTTTTATGGACCATTTAGAGATGCCATAGGATCAAAAAAAAACTTAATAGGAGATAAAAAAAATTATCAAATGAGTTTTTTAAATCCAAATGAAGCTTTGAGAGAAGTCGCTCTTGATATTAAAGAAGGAGCAGATTTTGTCATGGTAAAACCAGGCATGCCTTATTTAGATATTATAAAATTAATCAATGATAATTTTAAAATACCAGTTTTTGGCTATCAAGTTTCCGGCGAATATAGTTTAATAATGAATGGAATTAATAAAAAATTAATTTCAAAAAATGCAATCGAAGAAAGTTTACTTTCATTTAAAAGAGCTGGTGCATCAGCAATTGTTACTTATTTTGCTCCATACTTTGCAAGTAAGTTAAAATGATCATTTTTTTTTAATACTCAAAAAAACAATTTTCTAAATTCTTTCTTGCTTTTGGAAAATTTAGATTATTTGGTAATAAAATATTATTTTCAATAAATTTTCCAACAAAATTTAATGCCAAGTATATTGATTTACTATCAACATTAACAATTTTTTTTTCAATTAAAAAAATAGGAATGTTGATTTTTTTGTTATCTATAACAACAGTAATAGTATTTTTTTCTTTATTAATTTTATTATCTTTATTTGATTTTAAATTCATATCAAAACCTATTTCTTTTAAAAGATCAATTTCCCAAAAAACATAATGGGCAATCCAATTTTCTTTATATTTTAAACTAAATAAAAATTCTGAAAAAAGATTATAAATTAAATTGTATTTAAATTGCTCTGGTAATAACAGACGCAAGATATAAATAGAAGAAAGTAAACAGAGTAGTTTTTTTTTATCATCAAACATAAAAGGACTAATTGCTTCGATAATTTCAACTTTAAAGTAACCCAATTTATTTTCATTTTTTCTTTTAAGATCTAAATATAATTTATTTCCAACTTGTAGATAATTTCTAATTTTTTTAGATGTTCCGCCGTAAACTATTCCACTACATTTACCATGATTTAAAGTAAATACTTCAATAATTACAGAATTTTCACTGTACATGTTTTTTGATAACAAAAATCCTTCGTCATTCCATTGCATAAGCTAATTTATTTTTAATGATTTAAGAATTTTTTTTGCTGCATCATGCTCTGCATTTTTTTTTGAGTTACCAATTCCAAAAAAAGATTTTGAAGCTTGAAGTTTGACAGCTACTTTATACTGCGGGTTATGTTGTGGACCCTTAAAAGATAAAATTTTATAAGTTGGTAATTTTTTATAAAGTTTTAATGAATATTCTTGAAGTTTTGTTTTTGCATCTATAACGGTAAAAACTGATTTTTTTATTTCTTTACTCCATAAATTCAAAATAAATTTTTCGGCAGCTTGATATCCTGAATCTAAATAAATACCTCCAATTAAGGCCTCACATGCATCACTTAAAATTTTATCTTCAACAATTTTTTTTTTGTTATAAGCATTACCTAATATTAAAAATTTATCTAATTCTAGGTTCTTGCTAATTTTTAAACAAGTTTTCCTGTTTACAAGTGAAGCAAATTTTTTGTCTAGTGTTCCTTCCGACTCATTTGGATATAAATTAAATAAATGTTGAGAAATTACTAATGCTAACACTCTATCACCAAGAAATTCTAATTTTTCATTATTACCATGAGTATTAACACTTTTATGAGTTAGGGACAAAAGTAGAATTGTTTTATTATTAAATTTAATATTTATTTTTTTTTCAAGAAGTGGATAATTTTTTTTCATTATTTAATTTTTGTTAAGAGTCTTTTCCATCTTATAATTTTAGACCATTTCCATATTTGAAAAAAACTACCTATTTTTTTATCGGTTGAAAAAAAAATAATATTAGCTTTACCTACTAAATTTAACTTATTAACATAGCCGACACTGTCAAGATAACGACTATCTTTAGAACAATCTCTGTTATCACCAAGAAAAAAGTAATGGTCTTTTGGCACTAAGAATTTATCAGAATTTTGGTAACTTCCTTCTTTGTTATAAACTGCTGTATATGAAAAACCATTAGGCAATTTCTCCCTATATGATTCCGCATTGAATAAAACTCCACCACAATTTATAGTTAGTTTGTTTGTTTTGATTTTTGTCTTAATAATTTGGTTATTATTAATATATAATTCTCCATTAATAAATTGAATCTCGTCACCAGGTAAACCAATTAACCTTTTAATATAATCTGTTCTATTATCTTGTGGGGTTTTAAAAACTATGACATCCCCTCTATTAGGAGATTTAAAAAAAAACCTTTTAGACGAAATTTTGGGACTAAAAGGAAGAGAGTGTTTACTATATCCATAGCTATATTTTGAAACAAAAAGTCTGTCACCAACTAGCAAAGTTTCTTCCATAGAAGAAGAAGGTATATAAAAAGGCTGAAAGAAAAAGCTCCTAATAATAAGTGCAATTATTAATGCGTAAAATAAAGTTTTAATATTTTCAATAATTTTATTTTTCATGTTTTGTATGAGATAATGACTGTAGCTTGAGCCCAAGGTTTATCATCTGATAAAGATAAATAAATAATATATTTTTTGTTTTTAACTTTTTTTTTTAAATAACTAGCTATTTTACCTTTAATACTTATTGATGGTTTTCCATAAACATTATTTGATATTTCTATATTTTTTAAATTAAAACCTTTTCTAATTCCAGTTCCTAAAGCTTTACTAAAAGCTTCTTTAGCAGCAAATCTTTTAGCGTAAAAAGAGCTTGAATTTTTTTTTTTTTCACAATATGAAATTTCTTTATTTGAAAATATTTTTTTTTTGAATTTTAATCCATATTTGTTTAAAGTATCGTTCATTCTCTCGATGTTAACAATGTCTGTTCCTATTCCAAAAATTTCCATATTACTTGCTAATAATTTTTTTAAATCTTTTTACGACAAATGCAATTCCATGAATCAGGGACTCTGAAACAATAAAATGACCAATATTAAACTCTGAAATATCTTTAATTTTCAATATTTTTTGTGTTGATTTGTAAGTCAAACCATGTCCAGCATGTACTTCTAAATTCAATTTTTTGGCATATGAAGAGCTTTCTTTTAATTTTTTAAAGTATGAATTAATTAATTTTTTTCTCCTTTTATTAAAAGCTCCGCAAAAAGCGCCGGTATGAAGCTCAACACAGTTAACTTTCATCGAATAGGCTAATTTTATGTCTTGTAGCGAAGGTTCAATAAAAAGACTCACTCTTATTTTATGTCGCTGAAGTTTTGGAATCATGCTTTTTAAAAATTTCATATTGTTTTTAAGATTTAGCCCACCTTCAGTAGTAATTTCTTTTCTTTTTTCAGGAACAATGCAAACATAATTTGGCTTGTATTTGATTGCTATATTTAACATTTCTTTAGTTGGTGCTATTTCAAGATTAAGTGGGATTTTTAATTTTTTCTTAATATTTTTTAGATCATAATCTCTAATATGTCTTCTATCTTCACGCAAATGTATTGTAATCGAATCAGCTCCACTGCTTTCACATATTTGTGCTGCTATAAGTGGATCGGGGTATATTTCGCCTCTAGCATTTCTTATAGTAGCAACATGATCAATGTTTACACCAAGTGTTTTTTTTTTCATTTTATATATTTCTACTACCTGGTTTTATGGGTTTAATTTTTTTAAGTTGCTTAGGTAAATTATTGGAATCGTAAGTTTTGAAGTTTAACTTAATTTGTGAAACAATTTTTTTTTTTATCAAAACATCATTATTAGATCTATCTATTATACAAGAAAAACCAACTAATTTTGAACGACTTTTTTTTACAATCTCATAACACTCCAGCGCAGATTTTCCAGTAGTAATTACATCTTCAACTATTAAAACTCTTGAGTTTTTTGGAATTTTAAAACCTCTTCTTAAAATAAAATTACCACTTACCCTTTCTGCAAAAATAGTTTGCTTTGATAGTTGTCTACCAACTTCATAACCAACTACAATTCCACCTACTGCTGGCGACAAAATTACATCGATACTCTTGAAGTTTTTTGTAATTTTTTTACATAAAGATGAACAAATTATTTGCGCTTGTTTTGGATAACTTAATAGTTTTGCGCATTGAACATATTGATTACTGCGCAATCCAGAGGAAAGAATAAAATGTCCCTCTAATAAAGCGTTAGTTTTTTTTAAAATTTTTAAAGATTCTTTGTAAGAGAGCATGCTTTTTTTTATGTCTTATAATTCTAAAATTAAATTCTTTTTGTTTTAACTCGCTTATAAGATTTGTAAAGTTTTTTAAATCAAATATTTGAATATCGAACATAAAATTTATGTGGTCATCTTTTTTTTCAGTCAATTCAACGCCTGTAATATTTCCCTTATGAGTACCAATTAAAGATGTAACTTCGCCTAATATACCTGGAGAATCAGGCAAAGATATCCATATTGTGCTGTTATATTTTTTAGTTTTTTCTTCTTTTGGTTCCTTATCTTGCCAATACCTTCTTATAGATGCACGCGCTTTACCTGTTTTTGCTGAACTTAGCCAATGAAGTGAAGGAGAAGCCTTATTTGATGAAATTATTTTAATCATATCCCCATTAATTAATTTACTTTGAAGTGGACTTTCTCTTCCATTAATTTCACAAGCAATTGCAGTATCACCAATTTGGGTGTGAACAGCATAAGCAAAATCAATTGGAGTGGCGTCTTTTGGTAATTTTATAACTGAACCTTTTGGGGTAAAACAAAAAACATTGTCTTGGAACATTTGGAGTTTTGTGTACTCAAAATAATGTTCTGGACTTGCATCCTTTTCAATAATTTCAACTAGATCGCTAAGCCAATCATACTCTTTCCATGTTAATGAATTAAATTTTTCTGAAGATTTATATTTCCAATGAGAGGCTATACCTCTTTGAGCAAATTCATGCATTTGTTGTGTTCTGATTTGAATTTCAACCCTTTGTCTTTTAGGCCCAATAATAGAAGTATGTATAGATCTATAATTATTAATTTTTGGTGTAGAAATATAATCTTTAAATTTTCCCGGAATAGACTGCCACTTGCTATGAAAAAGTCCTAAAGTTTTATAACACTCGGGTATACTGTCAACAATAATTCTAAATCCAATAATATCTGTAATTCTTTCTAAGGATATTCTTTTTTTTTGAATTTTTCTCCATATAGAAAAAGGAGTTTTTTCTCTTCCTGTAATTTTTACTTTGACTCCATTTTCACTCAAAATATTTACAAAAGCTTCTGATATTTCTTTAAATGAATCTTCTCGGTTTTCTTTAATAATTTTTAATCTTTCAGTAATTAAATTTCTAGCTTTTGTATTTAAAACTTTAAAAGAAATATCTTCTAGTTCATCTCTGATTCTATTCATTCCCATTCTGTCAGCTAATGGCGCGTAAATTTCCATTGTTTCTTTTGCAATTCTCTCTCTTTTATTTAAATCAGTTAAACCCTCTATGGTTCTCATATTATGTAATCGATCAGCTATCTTAACCAACAAAACTCTTATGTCTTTGGAGGTAGCTAATATTAATTTTCTAAAATTTTCTGCTTTTGAATTTTTAATTGCTTTATCTTCTAGCTCAGATATTTTTGTAACACCGTCTACTAAATCAGCAACTTCTTTACCAAATTCATCTTTAACCGTATCATAAGTAGTTTTTGTATCTTCTATTGTATCATGTAAAAGACCTGTTGCTATTGTTGCGCTATCAAGTTTAAGGTCAGTTAATATA
>QCRZ01000031.1 GCA_003209225.1 Pelagibacteraceae bacterium AG-464-B04 | reverse complement strand
ATGAACGCTATGTCAGTTTTTTTTGCAATTAAAAATGCTATAGCGTCTTTAGGGAATTACACTATAGCTCCCAATCTTGATGCTCCAGCAACGCCAGAAAAAATTTTAATGAGCATAAATCAATTAAAAGGTAAAATATGAGTGATAAATTTATGGCACGAGCAATAGAACTTTCAATTAAAAGCGTTAATAAAGGGACTGGTCCATTCGGCGCAGTAATAATTAAAGATAAAAAAATTATATCAGAGGGATTTAATACGGTAACCTCTGCAAATGATCCCACTTCCCATGCGGAAATTTCAGCAATTCGTGACGCTTGTAAAAATTTAAATAATTTTAGCTTAACAGGTTGTGATTTGTACACAACTTGTGAACCATGCCCTATGTGTTTATCTGCTATCTATTGGGCTCGAATAGATAATGTATATTATGCAAACACTAGAAGCGATGCACAAAAAATTGATTTTGACGATTCTTTAATTTATGAAGAGCTTAGAAAAAATATTAAAGAGCGAAAAATTCCTATGCATCAAATAATGCGAGACGAAGCTTTAAAGGCATTTGAAATGTGGGATAAAAAAAAGGATAAAGTAAAATATTAAAATGGAACTATCACCCTATATACTAAAATGGCTAACAATTTTATTAAGATGGTCGCACGTTTTCTTTGCTATCACATGGGTTGGTAATTCATATTTATTTAATTATCTAGACAATAAATTAAAAAAAAATATAAAAAACGATGAAGAGGATGCCGAAGGTATTCTCCAGCACAGTGGTTACTATTATAAACTTACTAGATTTAATGGGGCTCCCAAGGAAGTACCTAAAAACTTAATTATATTTAAATGGCAAAGTTATCTAACGTTCATTACAGGGATTTTACTTTTGATTGTTATTTATTATGCAAATGCAAAAGTTTTAATGATGGATAAAAGAGTTAATGAAAATATCACTCCTTTAATGGGAATAGCAATTTCAATTTTTTCTATAATAGGATCTTGGCTAATTTACGATCTTATTTGCAAGTCTAGATTGATAAATTATAAAGTAATTTTTCCTATCATATTATTAATCATTGGCACTATTATTTCGTTTGGTTTAACTAAAATTTATGGATCTCGATTTGCATTTCTGTCAGTCGGAATTATTTTAGGTTGTATAATGTTTTTTAATGTATTTTATGTCATTATACCTAATGGTAAAAACATTACTTCCGCAGCTTTAAACAAAACAAAATTTAATATAAATTTATCGACTCAAGCCAAAACTCGCAGTGTTCATAACAATATTATTACTCTGTTAGTTCTTTTTGTTATGTTGAGTGGGCATGCTTCTTTTGTTTGGATAAATAAATATAATTGGGCGATTTTATCTCTACTAGCTATTATTTTTGGATTTATCCGTTATTATTTTAATTTAAGGGCAAAAAAAAATTAAACACCTTCCACTACTTGCAAATTTCTCTCCGTTGAACTTTTTGCCAAAGCCCATGCTTCCCGGTATTCTTTTGAGTTGTAGCATTTTTCCGCAGAGTCATAACTTGGAAACTCCCAAATTACTGTCCTTGGAAAATCATTTCCTTCAAAACATTTATATTTACCTCCCCTTACAAGTGGATTTCCACCAAAATTTTTTATTACCTTAGTTGCTTTTGCTGCATAATTTCCAAGATTATCTTTATTTTCTATTTTTTTATAAGTTGCTAACCAATATCCTTTCGGCATGAATTTTCTCCTTTTCTATTAATTTTTTTTTAATTATGATAGCAGATCTAATATGTCAGAAAAATTAATAGTTTCTTGGGAAGAATATAATAATATTGTTGAAAGGTTAGCTATAAGGATTGATGAAAGTGGTTATAAGCCAACTTTACTAGTTGGCATAATGCGTGGTGGAGCTCCAATGATAGATGTTTTAAGCAGAATTTTTAAATTAAAATGTGCATATCTTGCAGTTGAATCTTATTCAGGCAAAGGTGTTGAAGACGAACAAGGTGACATAGTTTTTTCTCGAGAGATGAGCTCAATTGCAAAAAATATGGGTGGAAAGATATTATTGTGTGACGATCTTTCAGATACAGGAATTACTCTTAATAAAAGTGTGGACTGGTTAAAAAATTATCCTCCAATAAAAGATAAAATTGAAGACATAAAAACAGCTACTTTGTGGAAAAAAAAGAAATCAACTTTTGAACCAGATTTTTGTGCAGTAAAACTTTCAGATAATCCTTGGATAGTTCAGCCTTTTGAAATTTTTGAAGAAATTAGAATTGAAGATATAAAAAAGAAACACAATAAATAAAAAAAAGGGCCAAAATAAATCTGGCCCTTTTTTTAAATTAAAATTTAAATTACTACGCTACAACAAAGCTTATTATGCTTGCTATTGCTATTACCCAAATAGCTGGGCTCACGTCAGTTTTTCCAGTGCAAACTTTGATAGCTGCATAAGAAATAAACGCTAAAGCTATTCCATGTGAAATAGAATATGTAAATGGCATCGCTATCATAGCTAATACAGCTGGTCCAGCTTCCGCGGCATCTTCCCATTCTATATCTGTGATATTACGAACAAAAAGAGTAGCAATATAAATTAATGCTGCACCGTCAATTTCTTTTGGAAGACTAGTTGCCAAAGGAGCAAAGAACAGACATAGCAGAAATAAAATTCCTACAACCAAAGAAACCATTCCAGTTCTTCCGCCAGCTTTTACACCTGCGGCTGATTCAACATATGTTGTAACTGTTGAGGTACCTAATACAGCACCAGCAACCGTTGATACACTGTCTGATAACATTGCTTTATCAATGTCTTCAATTTTCCCATCTCTACCTATTTTTCCAGAAACATTTGCTACGCTTGTTAATGTTCCCGCAGTATCGAAAAAGTCAATGAAGAATAAAGTAAATATTACCGTCACCATCGAAGCCGAAAGGGCAGCACCTAAATCAAATGCAAATAGATGTGTCATTGGCGGTGGGGCAGAAGCTATACCATTAAATTTAGCTAAACCAAAAATCCAGGCAATAATACTAAAAGCAATAATTCCAATGATTATATTTCCTTTAATTTTCATTTTTTCCATTACAATCATTGATATAAATGCACCCGCTCCTAATAGAAGCAGTGGATTTGAAAGATCTCCAAGCTGTACAAGTACAACCGGGTTATCAGCGGTAAGTCCCATAAGCTGAAAACCAATAATAGCTAAAAACAATCCAATACCAGCTCCAATTCCAAGTTTTAAACTTTTTGGAATCGAGTTGATTAGCCAAGCTCTTATCGGAGTTAACGAAATTATTAAGAAGACTATACCAGCAACAAGTACAGCTCCAAGTGCTTCTGCAGGTGTGTATTTCATACCTAAGCAAACGCCATAAGCTATAAAAGCGTTAATTCCCATTCCAGGCGCTAAACCCACAGGCCATGTTTTTGCGTAAAATGCAGCAATGAAACAAGCTATAGCAGCTGCTAACGCTGTAGCCGTGAAAACGCCGCCGAAATCAAACCCACCATCAGCAAGTATGACCGGATTAAGAAACATAATGTAAGCCATAGTCAAAAAAGTTGAAACTCCGGCGATTACTTCTGTTTTAAAATCCGTTTTGTGTTTTCTATAATTAAAATATTTATCTAACATAAAACCTCCTTGTTGAACGGGAAACTAATAGATTCTCTTAATAAAATCTTTAGAAAAATTGTTTTTATTAATTAAAATTCAACCTAAAAGTTTATATTAGTTTATAATCTACGTGTTATTCTAAATCAGGTTGAAATTATGAAAAAATTATTTTTACTAACTTCTTTTATTAGCTTTTTTTTCTTAGTTGGTTGCGAAACCATTGATAAGAAATCAGAGGAAATAATTAAAAAAGAAAACAAAAAATTAAGTAAATTTATTGGTCAGTCTGAAAGTGAGCTTAAAATTAATATGGGCAATCCTGACAATGAAATCAAAGATAGCAAAGGTGTAAGGTTTTTAATATACGAATCAAAAAAATATACTATTAAATGCGAAAGGAAGTTTGAAATTGATGAAAATAAAATAGTAATCGGATTTTCATCCAAAGGATGCTTTTAATTTTTGTTTTGTTGTAATTATAATAATTTTTTTAATAAAACAAATGTACAACAAATTTTTTAACAAAAGTTTTTTAGTCTATTCATTGTTTTGTTTTATTGTATCACAAATAATTTTATTAAATTTCATATTTGCAACTATAGCAAAAGAGCCCAAAAATTACTTAAAAGGAAAATTTTATGAAAGTGTTGAAAATAATTTTCTTGTTGCAACCGAAAGAATGCCTGATGAAAGATTTAAGGAAGCTGTAATTTTAATGTTATCCAGTAGCAAAGAAGGTGCGTGGGGCCTTGCTGTTAATAAACAAATTGGTTCAGTGCCCTTAAAAGTACTAATTGATACTCCAGAAAATATTAAAGATGAAGAAAAAGATTTGTATGAAAAATTTATACCAATATTTTGGGGAGGACCAGTTGATGAAAAACAGATTTTTGTTTTGCATTCTGATGAATACAAAAGCAAATCAACAAAAAAATACAGTGGTTTTTCAATAACCAGAGATGCAGAAATTTTTTTTGATATTGCTAAAAAAAAGGGGCCCAAAAAAAGTTTGATTATTTTAGGATATTCTGGATGGGGAGATGGACAATTAGAAGGAGAAATAGAAATGGATCACTGGATATTATCTAAAATTGAGATTGATATTATGTTCGAAGAAGAATTGATTAAAAGATGGATTAAGGCAACAAAAAACAGTTTTATTAGATTGTAAAAATTGGCGGTCCCGCCGGGAATCGAACCCAGATCTGATTCTTAGGAGGAATCCGTTATATCCATTTAACTACGGAACCTTAATTTAATATTATACTAGAATAAATTGTTAAGTTAATAGTTATGAAAAAAATATTTTCATTAAAAAAAATTAGAAAAATAGAGGCTCAAGAGTTTAAAAAGAGGGGTGATTCTTTTTCATTAATGGCGGATGCAGGCACCAATTGTGCAAAAAAAATAATTAAATTAATAAAAAACAAACCCATAACTATAGTTGCGGGTAAAGGAAATAATGCAGGAGATGGTTTTATAATTGCTGAATATCTTAGAAAAAGAAATTATATAGTAAAATTGTATTGTTTTAATAAAAAGCTTTACAAGGGTGATGCTTTAAAAGCTTTTAAAAAACTTAAGGTTAAGCCACTAAATATTTTGAAATTTAAATTCATAAAATATTCTATTTTAATAGATTGCTTGTTTGGAACAGGTTTAAACAGATTTATTTCTGGAAGATTAAGATCAATAATTTTTGAAATGAACAAGTTTAATAAAATTATATCTATTGATATTTCATCAGGCATAAATGGAGATACAGGAAAAGTTCTTGGATGTGCCGTAAAAGCCAATATTACTTTAGCTTTACATGCTAAAAAAATAGGACAAACTTTATATCCAGGCAAAAGATATTCAGGAAAAATTTTAGTTGTAGATATTGGAATATCTAAATGAACCTCAGATTAGGGGCAACAATTAGTCGCCTGTATCTATAAAATGATTATTTTATATCTATTGTTTTTGGTTTTTTTGCTTCTGGCACAAATCTTTTTAAAGAAATTTTTAATAGACCATCCTTAAGTTCTGCTCCTCCAACCTCAACATTGTTTGCAATAGAAAAAGTTTTTTTAAAGAACCTTTTTGCTGTACCTTTACGAATAAAGTTTTCGTTTGCGTCTCTTTCGTTAACTTTATTATTTTTTATCGATTCAATTGACAATTTATTGTCAGAATATTCAATTTTTATATCTTTTTTATTAAAACCTGCTAAGGCTAATTCAACATCATACAAATTATCATTTTTCTTTATGACATCATAATCAGGGTAGTTGAAAGATGATCTAAAACAATCATCCTCAAATATTCTTTCAAAGTTATCAAGAATTGAGTTAAAACCAACAGTTACAGGACTTAATTGATTAAATATAGATAGTGTTTTGTTCATAGTTTTTTTCTCCTTTAATAAGCAAGTTTTACAAGCAAGTCCTATTTCAGTTTCTTGCTAACATTTATTTAAGAATTATTTATTTTTTTTCAAGATCAAGAATTAATTTTTTTTGCAATTTTTAATATAAAACTATAATCCAATGCAATTTCTTCAATCGCCGAATCTCTTCCTGATTTACCACCATGTCCCGCATCTTCTAATTCTGTTTTAAGAAGCAATAAATTATTGTCAGTTTTGTATTGTCTTAATTTTGCTGTAAATTTTAATGGCTCATCAAAAAGAACTCTTGTGTCCTTTATATTTGTAACTAATAGCAAATGTGGATAATCCATTTTCTTGATATTATTGTATGGAGCGTAAGATCTAATATATTCAAAATGTTCCTTGTTTCTTTTTGCATCGCCAAATTCAGTTAATTCTCCCAATGTTAGTGGCAAAGAATGATCTAAATTAGTAGTCAAAGAATCTAGAAATCCAACCTGAATAACCATTCCTAAAAATAGTTCTGGACGCTGGTTTACCACAGCCCCCATTAAAAGTCCTCCTGCACTTCCTCCGTAACCAATTATACCTCCACAATATGTATATTTTTTTTCAATCAAAAATTTTGCTGCAGCTATATAATCTTCAAAAGTATTTTTCTTATTAAGCATTTTTCCTTGTTGATAGAATTTTTCTCCATATTCTCTACCTCCTCTAGTAGACACGTCACACCAAATAATATTTCTATCTATTAAACTTAGTCTAGTGCTAGAAAAACTAGGTGATAATGAATGGCCATAACTTCCATAGCCGTACAATAAAACATTTGCCGATCCATCAATTTTTGTGTTTTTGTGCCTGGTTATGGTCAAAGGTATAATTTTGTCATCATGAGATCTGCATTCTAACCTTTCAACAATATAATTTTCAGGAAAATGCCCCGATGGTATTTTTTGCTCTTTAACTAATTTTTTTTCTTTTGAACTTAAATTATACAGGTAAGTTCTGCTATTAGTTTTTGGTGAAGAATAATACAAATGTATATAGTCTGTTTCTCGATCTTTTTGTATGGCAGATATTCCTGGACTATAAACTTTTTCATCAGAAAATATTAATTCTTCTTCTTTATTGCTTTTAAGATTTCTAACAAATAGTTTTGGTAAAGCATTTGAAACCTCACTTCTTATCATCCAATCTTTAAGCATAAGAAAGCCACCGATTATAACTTCTTTCCTAGCTGGTATAAAATCTTCCCAAAGATTTATATTTGAGTGTTTGCATCTACTAATTTTAAAGTCAATTGCATTTAAATTATTATGAATATAAAAATAATTTTGCCAAGAATCGATTGAATATCTTATTCCTTCTTTTCTTTTTTGAAATAATTTAAGTGTAATCTTTTCTGATTTTGAAGAAAAATAATAGGTTTCGGAAGTATTATGATCTGATGTATTTAATACAAAATATTTTTCATCAGTTAATAATCCCCCCATCCCAACCGTAAAACGTTCATCTTTTTCTTGGTAAATCAGCTCATCGTTTTTTTGAGAAGAGCCAATTTTATGTCTAAAAACTTCTTTTGGTCTGTGGTTTTGATCTAATTTGGTATAAAAAATGTATTTGTCATCTAGGCTAAATGTTATCCCGCCAGAAGTATTTTCAATTTTTTCTGTAACAATTTTTTGATCAGAAATTCTTTTTATGTAAATTGTATAATATTCAGAACCATTAAGGTCCAAAGAATATCCAAGAAGTAAATCATTATGGCTAACCGCTAAGTCACCAACCCCAAAGTAACTTACGCCTAATTTTTTTTTCTCTTTATCACCATTCCAATATTCTTCAATTTTGGAGCTACCTATTTTTTTTCTCAATTTAATCGAATAATTATTTTCTTTTGTAGTTTTGGTCCAATATTCGTAATTTTTATCTTTAAAGGGCAAAGTTTCATCATCTAATTTGATCCTTCCTTTAATTTCATTGAATAATTTTTTTTGTTCTTCTTCAGTATTTTTTAAATGAAAGTTAGTATAGGCATTTTCTTTTTCTAAATATTTTCTTACCTCAGGATTTAATTTTGAACTGTCTTTAAGCACTTCCAAAATATTTTTTTGATGTACCCACGAATAATCATCTCTTAACTCATAACCATGGTAATTTTTAACTTCTAGTTTTCTTCTTAAATGTGGTATTTTCATAAGGATTTTTTATATGAATATTTTTGTTACTGGAATATTAATTTTCGCCCTAGTTTATGTAATTCTTAATTATTTTGCAAAGACTAGTAGCAAAAAATTAGCTAAAGGCGTAAGAAATTTAATTATAATCATTTCTCTCATTTTGGCAGTGGTTCTTCTAATAGGGGGTAGATTATTATTTTCACTTCCGTTGTTTTTTTTAGCAATGAGCGCTTTAAAAATCAAAGGTCTAACTGCGTTTCAGATTTGGAATTTGTGGAGAGTTCTCAACTATCTTAGAAGCACAGGAAGATTTTCTTATTTTAGCCAGACAAATCAAACAAGATCATCTAGCAATTTATCTTTAAATGAAGCTTATAAAATTTTAGGTATAAAAAAAGGGTGTTCAAAAAACGAAGTTATTAAAGCATGTAACAATTTACAAAAAAAATTACATCCTGATGCAAATCCTAGTTCTAATACTGAACGTTTAAGTCAAATAATAAACGAAGCAAAAGAGACTGTGCTGAGAAATGATTTTGGTTAACTTAGGATTTCCAAAGCTCTATTAAACACTTTACTAACTGATATTTTATCTTTACCTTTTGTGTCATGTGTGCAGCTTTCAATTGTTTCACCATCTGGAACGATTATAGAAATATTTTTACTATAGATCCCGTAAGCAACGGGAGGAGAGTCCATAAATAAAAATAGAGATTTTAGTCCCAACCCAGCTGAAATATGGCCAAACCCAGTATCATTGCCAATATAATATTTGCAAGCCCCTATGATTGGCATAGTTTCTTCAATGGTCATTTTGGAAAATGATATACAATTTTTTCCTACACTCGAGTCCATTATTTTTTTAATTAAATTTTCATCGTTTAGTCCGCAGGCAAGAAAAAATTTACATTTAAATTTTGAATTAAGATTTTCGAGTAAACTTATATAATTATTTATATCCCATCTCTTTGTTGGTCCAGAAGCGGTTATTCCACATACAATATTTTTAGTGCTGTTGGTAATGTTATATTTTTCTTTTACAGTTTCAATTTTAATTTGGTCAATGTAAATTTTGGTTTGGGAATTGATTTTAGTTTTAAATATTTCCTCGGTAAATTCTTTAGCTGTTTTAAAAAAATTTTTTCCTTTTTTTGAA
>QCRZ01000030.1 GCA_003209225.1 Pelagibacteraceae bacterium AG-464-B04 | reverse complement strand
GTGCGACAGCAGGAAAAATAAATAAAATTCAAATTGATACTCATCATTTTAAAGGCAATTATCCTAATAAATTTTCTCTCCAAGCTGCCTATTTAAATGGTAAAATTTCACCTAAAAATATTGTCAATAAATCGAAAAGTTGGAAATTATTATTAAATAAAGCAAAACTACGTGCTCATAAAAAACACAATTTTCAAAATAAATTAATGAAAAATAAGAAAATAAATTACATAAAAATAAATATTTTTCCGGATGGGGGAATTTCAAGAATTAGAGTCTTTGGAAGAGTTAACTAATGGAAAGAATTATAAAACCAATAAAAATAACAAGAAAAAGTTTTGCTTCCTATGGTGATTTGATCTCACCTAATGATATTAAACCAATGAATATAAATAATGGTTACGCAAAGCGATTCGATAACTTAGCAAATATTAATACTTCAAAAGAAAAAGGTAAAACTGTAGTAAGTATTTTTTCGGCATTAAAAAGAACTTTTCCAATGAAGATTGATATGATGGAAAAGCATCCATTAAGTTCTCAGGCATTTATTCCAATGAAAGAAACTACCTTTATAACTTTTGTAGCTCCTCCGGGTGAAAAACCCGAAATAAATAAAATTGAATCCTTTATTGTTCCGCCTGGAATAGGAATAAATTATAAACCAGGTATTTGGCATTTTCCCTTAATTTCGACCGAAGATATGAATTTTTTAGTACTAGATAGAAAAGGTCCTGGAAATAACTTAATTATTCATAATTTTAAAAAAGAGGAAGTTACTCTAGATTACTAAAAAACTCGCCGCACTTAAAGCAGCGAGTTTTATTAATTTAAAAAAATTTATTTATCCTTGGTTTTTTGACATTATGTAGTGCAAAATTGCTCCAAGAGCTGCACCAATTATCCAAGCATATCCACCTAGAGCAGATAATGATGGATGCCAAACTGTTGCGATAGAAAATATACCAGCAATAATCCAAGATATGAACGCTTTCGTGTTCCATCCTCCATTATAATAATACTTTCCTCCAGATTTAGCAGAAAATAACGAATTAACATCAATTTTCCCATTTTTAATTATGTAATAATCTACAATCATTATTCCATAAACTGGTGCAAGAATTGCACCCAATGTATTAACAAATGGAAACATTCCTATATTGCTAATAACTGAAACCCAAAACGCTCCAATGATAAAACCTAATATTGCGGTAATTAAACCACCTACTCTAAAATTAATTTTACTAGGTATTAGGTTTGCAAGGTCATATGCTGGTGGAACAAAATTTGCAACCATATTAATTCCAATTGTAGCTGCAAAAAAAGCAAACGCTGCAACAACTGTTAATCCCATGTTACCCACTCTTTCAACCATGTCGGTTGGGTTCGTTAATGTTTCGCCAAATACTACAACGGTTCCTGCTGTGACCATTAATGCAATAAATGAAAAAAGCACAATGTTGCCTGGCAATCCCCATAAATTTCCTTTTTTCATTTCTTTTTCATTTTTTACAAATCTTGCAAAATCACCAAAGTTAATTACTACAGCTGCAAAATACGCAACCATTGTTCCAAAAATTGCAAGAAAAGCTGCAAATGCTCCACCTTCATAGCTTCCAACACCTGAAAAAATGTTACCAACTTCTGAAAGAAGACCCCCTCCTGCTTTGGACCAAATCATAATCATTAAAATAATCATGATTATATAAACTGCCGGACCAGCAAAATTTAAAAATTTTCTAATTAGGTCAATTCCATTCCAAAATAAATAAATTTGAAAAGCTGCAACAAATATAAAAGATATCCAGTCTATACTATTCATTCCTAAAAAATCACCACTACCACTGGCACCTGTTATACCCGTAATTAAAAGCGCTACTGCTGTTGATGCAAAATATGTTTGTGCGCCATACCAAAACATTGCAACTATACCTCTAACCATTGCTGGAAAATTTGCCCCAAAAACACCCATGCTAGCTCTCGCAAATACCGGATAAGGAATTCCATGTTTTACACTTGGTGCTCCTGAAAGATTAACCAACCACATTATAAAAAATCCTGCTAAAATTATTGCAAGAAATACAGCCCAACCATTTAATCCATAAGTTAAAAATAACGAAGCTGCCAAAGTATATCCAAATAAACTTTGAACATCATTCGCCCAAACGTTAAAAATTTCGAACCAACCCCAGTTTTTTTTATTTGATGGAGTTGGGGCTAGATCAGAATTATATAAACGTTTGTCTCTATTTGTTAATGTACTCATATCTACTCCTCTCTTTTTAAATTTTTTGAGATAAT
Source organism: Pelagibacteraceae bacterium AG-464-B04 (assembly GCA_003209225.1). Lineage (GTDB taxonomy): Bacteria > Pseudomonadota > Alphaproteobacteria > Pelagibacterales > Pelagibacteraceae > AAA240-E13. The sequence goes on along the minus strand of QCRZ01000030.1, from coordinate 8,588 downwards.
AAGAATAAGAATTGCAAAATCAACTAATTAAAACACGCTTATTCAAATAGTTTTTTAACAATATTACTTGCCATATATGTAGGTTGGTAGCCAAAGAGCAATTTCTGGAAATATTACAATAAGCGATAATCCAATTATTTGCAAAACCATAAATTGCATCATTCCAATATAAATATCTTTTAAATCCCACTCTGGTACAACGCCCTTTAAAAAATATGCAGATAATGCAACGGGAGGTGATAGCCAAGCGGTCTGAAGATTAACTGCAACTAATATTGCAAACCAAGTTAAATTAAATCCTAAACTTTCAATTAGGGGAAGGATTATTGGAATAATAATAAGTACAATGGGTACCCACTCTAGTGGCCAACCCAGTAAAAAAATCATCGCCATAACAATAAATAGAATAAAATATTTATTGATTTCCAAATTTAATAAAAAATCAGTAAGAACCATTGGTGTTCCTAGTCTTGAAAAAACGGATCCAAAAAAGTTGGAAGCGGCTACTAACACCATAATTAACGCTGTTATTTCTAAAGTTTTTACCAATGCTTCTTGTAATTTATTAAATGTTAGTTTTTTATAAGCTAAGGCTAAAAGTAAAGCTCCCATTGCTCCACAGCCTGCTGCTTCTGTTGGTGTCGCAAAACCAAATAAAATACTTCCTAGTGCAGCAAACACTAATGCTGCAGGAGGAACTAGTCCTAAAAAAAACTCAACCCATACTTCTCTCATACTACTAGCTCTCATTTCTATTGGTAAAACTGGACCAAGTTTTGGATTTTTCCAGCAACGTATTGTTGTGTAACCAGCGTATAATAAAGCTAATAAAACTCCTGGAATTATTGCAGCAGCAAATAAATCTGTAACTGGAATTTCCATAATTGGCCCCATAACAACCAGCATAATACTAGGAGGAATTAGAATTCCTAAAGTACCACCAGCGGTTATTGTTCCCGCTGCTAATCTCACATCATAACCAGATCTGTTCATTGATTTTGCTGCCATAATTCCAAGTATAGTAACGGATGCTCCAACGATACCAGTAGCAGCGGCAAATATTACAGATACAAAAAGCACAGCATAATACAAAGATCCTCTGACCCTAGCTAACATAAGTTGGACTGATGAAAATAATCTTTCCATTAATCCTGCTTGTTCCATCATTATACCCATAAAGACAAAGAGTGGCACAGCAGCGAGGGCTTGCTCTGTCATGACCATAGAAAACTGCAAGGTCATTAAATAAAAAACTAAAGGTCCAAAGCCTAAATAACCAAATACAAAACCTAAAAAAATTAAAGTAAAAGAAATAGGAAAGCCAACAAAAATTGCAAATAACATTACTGCAACTAATATAAAGCCTAGCGTAGCTGGATTAATTATTTCTGCTATCATTTCTGACTAGGCCACTTTCCTCTTGTAGCTGCATAATAGCTTTTTAAAACTTCTGAAACCCCTTGAATAAGCAAAAACAATATTCCAAACCATAAACATGTTTTAATTGGCCACATATAAGGCATCCATGCTGTATCCATTCCTCTTTCACCTCTCATTATTGACTCCTGAACAAAGCCAGTAGTCATATAAAAAAAGAATAAAAGACCTGGAAAGTAAAACAAAATGTACAATGTTGTATCTACTATTCCTTGCGTTTTAACTTTAAAATTTCTGTACAAAAAATCTGCTCTAATATGAACACCTTTTGATAAAGCGTAACCTGCTCCAAGCATAAACAAAGCACCATATAAAAACCTACTCATATCGTAAGCCCACATAGTTGGTGCTGTAAAAAGTTTTCTAGCTAACACTTCATAAACCATAGCTAATATTAAAGGAACTGTTATCCAACAAACAACATTACCTGTCCATTTACTAAATAAATCTATTTTTGTAATAAGAGTTGCCATCCATTTTGGCATATCCTCAGGCATTTTCTCTAAATTTGATCGACGCTCTGCGATCATTTCATCTGAAGTATCTAATGTCTTAGATTCATCACTCATATTTTTTCACCCTAAAATAAATAAAGCGGACTATTAAGTCCGCTTTATTTTAAATATTTTTTTAACTTTTAAAACTACTATTTTAATGTTGCTGCGTGAGCCATTCCTAGCTTAGCATTAGACATTTGAGCACCACTCCAAAATGGAACTGCTATATCAGCAAAATCTTTTTGTGACTGCCATACTTTAGCAAAGAACTCATTTTTTGCAGCATTCTTTTCTAAACTAGCTTTTGCTGCAGCCATATATGCTGGAAAGTAATCAGCCGGAGTATCATGTAAAATAACTCCATGATTTTGGGTTAAGTCTGCAAGCGCTTTACCATTTTCATATATTCTGTAACTCATAGATTTTGATAAAGATGCATTAGCAGCTACTTCCATAGCTTTCTTTTCCAGATCACTCATGCTTCTATAAACTTTACCATTAACATATAAGTCTGCATTTACTACTACTTGGTGTAAACCTTGAAGATAGTAGTGTTTTAGAACTTTTTGAAAACCAAATACACTATCTGGTTTTGGACAACACCACTCTGCTGCATCAATAGTCCCCGCTTCAAGAGCTGGCAAAATATCTCCACCACCCATTGCAACAGATGCTACGCCAATATCTTTATAAGTTTGTCCTGGAATTCCCGGAGGAGTTCTGAACTTGTACTTTCTGAAATCATCCATGCTATTAATCGGCTCTTTAAACCAACCTAAAGCTTCTGGACCAACTGGTTGAAGCATAAATCCTTTAATATCTCTTTTCATTTCTTTCCAAAGTTGGTCGTAAAGTTCTTTACCACCTCCATATTGGAACCAAGATAAAAATGCGATATTATCAATTCCTACACCTGCACCCGCTACTGGAGATCCAAATAACATAGCTGCTGGATGTTCTCCTGACCAATAGTGTGTCCAAGCAAATCCACAATCGATTAAACCTTTGTCAACCGCATCTAATGTTTCTTTTACTCCAACAACAGCACCGGCTGGCATAATTTCAAATTTTATTGACCCACCTGTTAAATCAGTTACAGTCTGACCGAAATCTTTTAACATTACGACTTCATCAGCTTTTGCACTAATTACGGTTTGACATTTTAATGTTTTGGCATTAGCTGCTACAGAAAAAACTGTAAAGACAACAATACCTAAAAACACTGATATGATTTTTCTCATTTTTCCCCTCTTAATTAATTAACAAAAAATAATAGGACTATAATAGAAGATGTATTTCAAGTTAAAATTGTATTACTTTTTGACAAACTTTAACTTATAAATATGTTTTCAACCTAAAATGAGTTTCAACCTGTAATGGAAGAATTTGATTACATAATTATTGGAGCTGGGTCAGCAGGATGTGTTTTGGCAAACAGGCTTTCAGCTAATCCAAAAATTAAAATTTTGTTACTAGAAGCTGGAGGAAAAGATATCAATCCCTGGATACATATTCCTGGTGGATATTTCAAAACAATGCACAATCCAACAACTGATTGGTGTTTTAAAACTGAAAAAGATCCAGGTCTCAATTATAGGGAAATGAATTTTCCAAGAGGGAAAACTCTTGGAGGAAGTTCTTCAATTAATGGAATGCTATATATTAGAGGACAGTCTAATGATTATGATTATTGGAGACAATTAGGAAATGTTGGATGGTCTTGGGAGGATGTACTTCCTTATTTTAAAAAATCTGAAGATAATCAACTTGGTGAAGATGATTTTCATGGAGTGGGAGGGCCTCTTAAAGTTGAAAAAATGAGAGCTTCTTTTAAAGTTTTAGATTTATTTATGGAAGCCGCAGAAGAATTTGGTTACCAAAAAACCTCTGATTTTAATACAGGAAACAATGAAGGAATGGGTTATTTTCCATTAAATGTAAGAAATGGTTTTAGATGTAGCACTGCTGTTGGGTACTTGAATCCAATTAAAAAAAGAAAAAATTTAAAAATTTTAACTAATGCTCATATTAAAAGTATTAAATTTGAAAATAAAAAAGCAGTTGGTATAAATTATTGGAAAAATAATCAGCTTTTAATGGCCAAAACAAATAAAGAAATAATATTAAGCGCTGGCACGATTGGATCACCTCATATTCTTCAAGCGTCAGGAATTGGTCCTGGAGATTTGCTTAAAAAAAACAATATTAACGTCATAAAAGATCATTTTTCAGTAGGTAAAAATCTTCACGATCATTTAATGCTAAGACCTGTTTATAAAGTAAAAAATTTAGATACTCTTAACAATATTTACCATAGCTATTACAGAAAAATAATTACTGGATTAAATTTTTTTCTATTTAAAAAAGGCCCTCTGGCGGTTGGAGCAAGTTATTTATGTGGATTTATTAAGAGCGATGAACATTTAGATACACCTAATTTACAATTTCATGTTTCACCAGCTAGCACAGACTTTTTAGGTAAAACAACTCTTCATAGTTTTCCAGCTTTTACTCCAACTATTACAAATCTAAGACCTACTAGCAGAGGTTCTATTGAATTAAAATCTTCTGACACAAGAATTCCTCCAAAAATTCAAATGAACTATTTGTCTACTGATGAAGATAAAGAAATAGCAAGTAAGGCCATTAAGATTACTAGAAATATAGTCATGAACTCAAAAGCTTTTAAAAAATATGATCCCGAAGAATTAAGACCTGGAATACATATTAATGATACTAAAACTCTTACAAGGGAAGCTGGCAAGTATGCTAATACAATATTTCACCCGGTTAGCACATGTAGAATGGGAAATGATGAAAAGGCTGTTGTAAATGATAGATTGACTGCTCACGGACTTGAAAATCTAAGAATTGTCGATGCCTCTATAATGCCACATATAACTTCAGGAAACACTAATGCCCCAACTATAATGATTGCTGAAAAAGCTGCAGATATGATAATAGCTGATAGCAAATCATGACTGAACAAATAATCATTTTTTTTCAAATTATATTCATTGATCTCGTCTTGGCGGGAGATAATGCAATTATTATAGGAATGGTAGCTTCTCAATTTGATCCAAATTTAAGAAAAAAAATAATTTTTTGGGGAATTGGAGCAGCAATAATATTAAGAATTATATTTACCTTAATTACAGCATACTTGCTTCAAATTAATGGTCTTAAGCTTATAGGTGGATTGCTTTTGCTTTATATTGCTTACAAGCTTTATAAAGATGTAATAAAAAATGAGGATACAGAAGAAAAAAAAATAAAACCAAATAACTCTACTTTTTTTAAGGCAATTATGACTGTATTAATCGCTGATGTTAGTATGAGTTTAGATAATGTGCTTGGTGTAGCTGGAGCTGCTAAACAACACTATGTATTATTAATTTTTGGTCTAATTTTATCAATTTTACTTATGGCAACAGTTGCCAACATAATATCAAAATGGATTAAAAAGTATAAATGGATAGGTTGGTTGGGATTATTAGCTATACTAGCTGTTGCTGTTGAATTAATTTATAGTGACCTAAACCAATTTTTATAAAAAAATATGTATTTAAAAAAAACTAATTTAAAAAATAAAATAGCTATAGTTACAGGAGCGGGCAAGGGTATTGGGAGAGCCTGTGCAATCGCTTTAGCCGAAGCAGGCGCAAACCTAATAATAATCAGTAGAACAAAAAAAGATTTAGATAATGTTTCTAAAATAATAAGAAAATTTAAATCTAAATGTAGTTCTTTTGTTTGCGATGTGACAAATTACAAGCAAATTAAACAAATTATTAACAAACAAACAAAAATTGATATTTTGGTTAATAATGCAGGCACTAACTTTCCTGAACATTTTACAAAAGTAAAAAAACAACATTTTGATTATATGGTTAAGTTAAATACTGAAGCAACTTTTCATATAGCTCAATTATGCGCTTTAAAAATGCTTGAGTCAAAAAAAAGAAAAAAAATTGGAGGCTCTATCATTAATATGTCTTCTCAAATGGGTCATGTAGGTGGTCCAATTCGGAGTGTTTACAACATGACAAAATTTGGTTTGGAAGGACTAACAAAAGGGATGGCGATCGACTTAGCTAAAGATAACATTAGAGTAAATGCGGTTTGTCCAACTTTTATAATAACTCCTATGACAAAAAAATTCCTTAAAAACAAAAATTTTAAAAAAAATATGTTAAATAATATTCCATTAGGACGATTTGCAGAGGTTGGTGATGTTGCCAATGCAGTTGTATTTCTTGCGTCTGATGCTTCTTCTATGATCACAGGAACATCAATATTGATTGATGGTGGATGGACTGCTCAATAAAATGATTTTTCTAAAAAAAATTTATAATTTAATAGTTAAAAATGGCTACAAAATTTTTAATTGGATTCATTCTGATTTAGTTTTCGTTAAAAATAATTTTTGTCAAAATTAATGAAACAAATTTGTTTTTTTATTTTATTTTTATTTTTTACCAAAAATGTCTATGCTGTCGAATTTAAGGGAAAGTTTATACAAGGTCACTTTATAATTGGAAAAACTTTATCTGGCACAAAAGTCTTAATCAACAAAAAAAAAGTAAGAGTCACAAATGATGGGTATTTTACGTTTGGTATTGGACGTGATAGAAAATTTGATGTTGTAGTAACTTTAATTAAAGATGGAATTAAAAAACAAATTATAAAAAAAGTTCTAAAAAGAAAATATAATATTCAAAGAATCGATGGATTAGATGAAAAAAAGGTTACTCCACCTGAAGAAGTTTACGAAAGAATTAAAAAAGAAAATAAATTGATAGCTGAGGCAAGAGCAATAGAAACTGATTTAGATTTTTTTAAAGATAAATTTATTTTTCCAGTTGATGACGCAATAATAACTGGGGTTTATGGTAGTCAAAGAATTTTAAATGGTAAACCTAAATGGCCACATTATGGATTAGATTTTGCTCAAAAAGAAGGAACCCCAATTAAAGCTATGCTTAATGGAACCGCTACTTTAGTTAGCTCTAATTTATATTATACAGGTGGTACTTTAATTTTTGATCATGGTCATGGTATTTCTACATTATATATGCACATGCAAAAAATATTTGTAGAAAAAGGGCAAAAAGTAAAACAAGGAGAAATCATTGGAACGGTCGGCTCTAGTGGAAGAGCTACTGGGCCACACCTTGATATAAGATTAAATTGGTTTGATGTTAGACTTGATCCGGCGACCGCTTTTGATTGAGCATTATTTTACTTTTTTTTATTCGGCCAATATTCTCTAATAATAAATTGTGGTTTTTTATTTAATGAAATAAATATTCTTCCTACATATTCACCTATTAAACCTAGAGCAACAAGTATTGCACCAGAAAATATTATAACTGAAATAATTATAGCAGCAAAACCTGAAGCCACCGTGTTATCTACATCAGTAATTCTTTCTATAAAAAAGTAAGCAGCCAAAATAAAACCAAAAAACGTCAAAGTTAAACCCATTAACAATGATAATCTTAATGGAAAAATAGAAAAGCTTGTGGACATATTTGACCACAGTTGTAATAATTTTATTAACGTATAACCAGACTTGCCATGTTTCCTCTCGCTGTGCTCCACTTTTATTCTTCCAATTTTATCAGTGATTCCTAGAATTATTCCATCCAAATATGTAAATGGTGAGTCATATTTTGTAACTTCATTTATTAAAAAACGATTTATAAATTTAAAACTAGAAAGATATAAAAACTTAGGCTTGTTTAATAAAAAATTAGCCATAAAATCATTAATTTTACTACCAAGTTTTTTAAAAAAGCTATATTTTTTTTTATCATAGTGAGTGTAGATAACATCAAATCTATCTTTTTCATTAATTCCATATTTTATTAACTCTAACAAAGAATTAGTAGAATTTTGTAAATCATCACTCATGATTACAGCATAATCTCCAGAACATTTATTCAGACCTGCCATTATTGCGTTATGTTCACCAACATTTTTGGACAACGAAAACAAAAAAATATTTGGATGTTTGTTTACCAAACTTTTACATATTTCTTCAGAATTATCTCTTGATGCATCATTTATAAGTACAAATTCAAAACTATAATAGTCTTTTAAAGTTTTTATTACATTGTTAACCAAAGTTTCTATTGTATTTTCGCTGTTAAAAACTGGAATAATTATCGATATCATAAATTTTAAATCATAAATAAAATAGTTTTAACAAATGGATTGACCACTCCATCAACCAAGTTAAGCTTTTTTATTTGGCTAAGATTCAGCCATATAAAATCATCATTATTTATTTTTTTTTGCTCCTTTTTATCAATTTTAATTAAAATATTTTGATTGGGTTTTCTCCAAAATCTTGCTCCTTCTTCATAATGAACCGTTTTTGCAATCAAATTTTTTTTTTTGTGCCTTAGAATTATATTTGATAATAAAGTTTTTTTTCCTCCATGCGCCAAATTTATATTTGATTGAGTGGCAGAAAAAGCTGGACATAATTTTATATTTAAATCACCCGGTTCTTTTCTTGCGTATAATAAAAATTCAATTATACCATTATTTTTTTCCCTCACCAATATTGCTAAAATACCACCGTGTTTTTGTGTTAAAATAGGCTGATCCCAAGATAATGCTTCTCTTCTATGCGCACTGGTAATT
>QCRZ01000029.1 GCA_003209225.1 Pelagibacteraceae bacterium AG-464-B04 | reverse complement strand
TACTAAAGCAGTAATTTTAAAATCTATAAAGATACCACCGGTAGGTGGGGATACTTGTTTTTCGAATATGGAGCTGGCATGGGAAACATTAGATAAAAAGATAAAAGATAAAATAAAAAATAAAAAGGCAATTCACAGTTCATTAGGAGCAAAATTTTTTTTAAATAACTACAAAAAAATGCAAGGTAATAAAAAAAAAAAATATGATGAATATTCAAATAAACACCCTATTGTCAGAACACACCCAGAAACTGGAAGAAAAATATTATATGTAAATTGGACTTATACAAAAAAAATTATTGGACTAAATAAGAAAGAAAGTGATGAAACCCTAAAAAAAATTTTTGAACATCAATCAAAACTAGATTTAACTTGTAGATTCAGTTGGACAAAAAATGCAGTTGCAATATGGGATAATAGAAGCGTTATTCACTACGCTATAGCAGATTTTTATCCTAATAGGGGCTTAGGTTATGAGAGGGTTATGGACAGGATAGCCATCGAAGGTGAACGACCTCATTAAAACTTAATAATGAATATAATTCGTCAAATTATACTTTGTTATTTAAATAACAATTCTCTTTATATAGGTGAAAAAATTACAATGACTGAACACATGATACAAACGGCTATGCTCGCTGAAAAAAATAATAGCTCAAGTAATCTTATTTGCTCAAGTTTACTGCATGATTATGGACACTTTATTTTGGATAACCCTAATAAATTAGTTAACAAAAAAGAAGATGGAAAACATGAAAATATTGGTTGTGAATTTTTAAAAAAATATTTTATTAAAGATGTTTTGGGACCAATCCAATTTCATGTTGAAGCTAAGAAATACTTAGCAAGAGATAAAAAATATTATCAATCACTTTCTGAAGCGTCAAAAATAAGTCTAAAATTACAGGGTGGAATTATGAGTAATAAAAAAGCAAAGGAATTTGAAAATAATGTTTTTTTTGAAAATTCTATTAAGTTAAGAAAATTTGATGATAAAGCAAAAACTTATGGACTTAAAATTAAACATATAAATGATTATAAAAATCTTTTAACTTCTAAACTTTTATGAAATTTGATTACATAATTATTGGAGCTGGTTCAGCGGGATGTGTTTTGTCAAATAGATTATCTGATGACAAAACTAATAGAGTTGCTGTTTTTGAGGCTGGCAAAACTAGTGATGTTTGGAAAGTCAAAATGCCACTCGCCTTGTTGTATACAATGCATGACCCAAAATACAATTGGAAATATTATTCCGAACCTGAGCCTTATTTAAATAACAGAAGATTATTTTGCCCTAGAGGAAAAATGATTGGTGGTTGCTCTGCCCACAATGGAATGGTTTTTGTTAGAGGAAATAGAAATGATTACGAAAGATGGGAAAGTTTTGGATTAAAATCTTGGTCTTATGATAAAATTCTCCCATATTTTAAAAAAATTGAAAATTGGTCCGGTGGAGAAAACCAATATAGAGGTTCTTTAGGACCTCTTCCAGTAAATCAGTCTAAAAATAACAACCCATTATTTAAAGCTTTTTTGAATGCCTCTTCTGAAGCTGGACACAAAATTAATCATGATATGAATGGTGAATCTCAAGAAGGAATGGGAATGTTTGATACCACAATTCACAATGGAGAAAGAGCTAGCGTATCAAAATATTATTTAAACCCAGTAAAAAAAAGAAAAAATTTAAATATTTTTTCTAATTCTTTTGTAGAAAAAATTATTTTTGATGGACATAAAGCTATTGGTATAGAAGTAAAAATTAAAAATAAAATTGAAAAGTTTTACGCTGAAAAAGAATTAATATTAAGTGGAGGCTCAATTAACTCTCCACAAATATTAATGCTTTCAGGCATTGGTGATGCCGTTCATTTAAAAGAAAAAGGAATAAATGTTGTTCATGATTTAAAAGGGGTTGGAAAAAACCTTCAAGATCATTTGGAAACCTACATTCAGCAACAATGTAAAACTCCTGATACCCTTTATACATACACTAAGTTAGTTCCAAAAGTTCTTGCTGGTATTCAATGGTTTTTATCTAAATCTGGTCCTTGTTCACAATCATATTTAGAGGCGGGCGGGTTTGCAAAATCTTCGCCTGAACGCAAGATAGCAAACATTCAGTTTCATTTTTTTCCATCATTTGTTATCGATCATGGATTAGTTGACCCAAGTTCTCACGGTTATCAATTACACGCAAGCCCCGATCATCCAAAAAGCAGAGGATTAATTACTCTTAACTCATCAGATCCTTATGATTATCCAAAAATATTATTTAATTATTTAGAGGACGAAGATGATTTAAAACAGACTAGAGAGTGTATTCATGTTGCAAGAAAAATACTATCACAACCATCTTTGGCAAAACATGCGGGTGTCGAAATAAGTCCAGGAGCTGATAAGCAAAGTGACAATGAATTGAACGAATACATTAAATCTAATGCAGAAACTGCATATCATCCGTGTGGAACTTGTAAAATGGGTGTAGATGAAATGGCTGTAGTTGATGAAAATTTAAAAGTTAAAGGAATACAAAATTTAAGAGTTGTGGATGCGTCTGTAATGCCTGAAATTCCTAGCGCAAATCTAAACGCCCCTACTCTTATGATTGCAGAAAAAGCTGCTGATATAATTAAGAATAACGTTTAAATTTTGGTATATGACGATCAAGTTTATAATAGTCTAACTTCCCTTTTGTAAATATATTCTCTATTGTTTTAAGTTTAACAGGTCTATTAAACATTCCAGCAGCAATTGAAATATTTTTAGTTCCTATTGCTTTAAAAAATATACTTGCTCCACATTTGCTGCAAAAACCTCTTTTTGCTCTTTTAGAGGATCTAAACCATTTTAATGTTTTTTTTTTTATAAATTTAATATTTTGTTCTTCAACATTTGTATACGCTGCATAATGGCCATGGGTTTTCATGCATTGAATGCAATGACAGTTTTGAATATTTCTATGGTAGCCATTTGTTTTGAACTGTATACAACCACATAAACAACTTGCTTTCATAGATAGCTTTTTCATTATTTATTTATGTTGATGCTTATAAGAGAAATAATTTCAAACATTACAGCAGAAGCTACCATTGATGTAATTTGATTTGGATTATCTTTTGTAGGCATTAAACAAGCAACGTCTCCACCTATTATATTTTTGCCTTTAAGACTTTGTATAAGTTTTCTTGCTTCATCCATATTAAATCCTCTAAAAGCTGATTCTATATTAGCTACTCCTGGAGCAACTGTTGCATCTAAGCAATCTAAATCAAAAGTAATGTAAATTGGATTGTCTCCTAACCTATCTAAAATCATTTTAGAAGATTTTTCATGACCAAGTTCTTTGTATTCTTCCATAGTTATAACTTGATAACCAATGTCATAGCTGGCCTGCAACCAATCCAATGTTCTAGGATTTCCTCTTATACCAATTTGTGTACTTGTTGCTGGGTCAACATTTCCTTGTTTCACAAGATAAGAAGCCCAGTGTGCTGCTGATTTTTTGGCTCCTAAAAAATGATCCAATTTTTCATAACAATCTGTATGTGCATCAAAGTGAACCATGCTAATTTTTTTACCTTTAGTTAATTTTGAATTTTTTTTTGCTAAACTTTGTAATATTCCACCAGTGATAGAATGATCACCTCCAATAGATACAACTGGCTTTTCCGCTTTTTCAATATGATCATAAAAACTAGAAATTCTCTCAATACATTTTTCATTATCATTTGCTTCGGGGAAAGGAACATCACCTAAATCATGAATTTTATTTTGTTTCCATGGATCAATACCATATTGAAGATGAGATCTTCTTAACATGGCTGAAATATTTCTTACGGCTCTTGGACCTAAATGCTGATCTCTTTCAGTTGTTCCATTGCCAGTGCTATGAGGCACTCCTACTAAAGCAATATCACAGTTTTTAGGGTCAGGATCATTTTTGCATCTAAACAAGGTTGGTATACCCCACCAATAAAGGGTTTCCATCATTATTTTATCTTCTTCTGAAATCATGAAATTTATCTTACACGAATAAAAAATATAAAGAAGATAAAAAATTTGATATAGGTCCCGTTGTTACCTATGACAAATAATAATCCAAAAGGCATTCTTCTTATCTTCATTGGGATGTTCGTTGTCTCTTTTCAAGATGCAACGATGAAATATATTAATAATAGCGTATCTTTGTATGAAGTTTATTTTATGAGAACTCTCATAAGTTTTATAATTATTTTTTGTTATTTAAAAATAACAAATAAACCAATTATTTTTTCAACTCATTATCCCCTACTTACATTTATCCGTGTAATTCTTTTCTTTTTTGGGTTTAGCTCTTTTTATATTTCACTAACTATAATGCCTTTGGCAACGGCTACGGCTTTGTTTTTTGCTAGTCCTTTTTTAATGACAATATTTGCAATATTTATTTTAAAAGAAGAAGTTGGGCTTCGAAGATGGTTAGCTGTGATAATTGGCTTTATAGGAGTCTATGTAATATTAAATCCTAACTTTAACAATTTTAATTATCTTAGTTTAACACCAGTTTTTTGTGCATTTTGTTATGCTTTATCAATGATAATTTTAAAAAAAACATCTGATAAAGATAATGTTTATTCACAAATGTTTCATTTTTATATTTTAGCAATTGTAATCAGTTTAATATTTTATTTTTATATCGGAGATGGTAAATTTAACAACATTGATCATCCTGTTTCTCAATTTATTTTTCGAAAATGGTTTGATAATTTAGAATTTAGTTTGCTATATATGGTTTTTATAGGTGTAATTGGAGCTTCTGCATTTCTGTGTATATTCACAGCATACCGAATTGCCTCTCCTGCTGTTGTATCACCATTTGAGTATTCGATATTAGTTTGGGCTACATTAAATGGATGGTTTTTCTTTGATGAAATTCCTAATGTTAGAACTTTTGTTGGAATGATTTTAATTATATGTGGAGGTATTTATATTTTTGTCCGTGAAAAAGCCCAAGATCAGTCTATCGTAACTGAAAAACCACTAAGATAATTGTTTTTTTAATTTTCTAGAAAAAAGCAAATTTTCAGATTTAAATTTTGATGAACTTTTTTTAATTAATTCATCCATAAGCTTTAATCTATCCAAATCAAATTCTACGACCTTTCTTTGATTGAGATCAACATACAATGATAAAACTTCATTTGTTGCTGCTAAATATTTCTTTTCTTTATGGAACATGGAGAGTCTATAATGAATTCTTTTTTTGTCATGATCAGCGTAAGTTAAGTGTGTTTCTACTTCTTCCCCCAATCTTACTTCTTGATTATAGATTGTGTGCATTTCAGCAACGAAAGTTGTTTTTTTATCTCTTTTTGCAGACTGCCCACCCATTTTGAAATTATCCAACATTACATCTGCAGCTATATCAAAAACCCGGACATAAAAAGCAACGTTCAAATGACCATTATAATCTGTCCAATCCTTTATTACTTTTTCTGATTTTAAAAACATATTTTTAATATAGTATAATTCATGATTAAAAAGAAGAATCAACATGGTCAATAATTATCTGACAAAAGAACAAATCAATAGTTATAGGTGTGACGGTGCGATCATAGTACGAGATGTATTCAAACCATGGATTAATTCTTTACGACTAGGTTTTGAGAAAGTGCTGGAGAATCCCGGTCTCCATGCACGTGAAAATGTTGCCGATGATGGAGTGGGTCGATTTTTTGAGGATTACTGTAACTGGCAACGTATACCCGAATTTGTAAATTGCATTGAACAGTCTCCAGGTGCTAAAATAATTTCTGAAGCAACCGGCTCAAAATTTATTCAGGTGTTTCACGAACATATTTTTGTAAAGGAACCTGGTACCACCAAACCAACACCATGGCATCAAGACATGCCTTATTACTGTTTAGATGGTGAAGATACAGGAAGTTACTGGATTCCTCTTGATCCCATTACTAAGGAAAATACTCTACAAATAGTTTTAGGATCACACAAATGGCCTAAATTAGTTCGCCCAACGAGATGGTCCAATGATCAGCCATGGTATGACAATGATACTGAATTTATGGATATGCCGGACATTGAATCAATTGAGCATAATAAAATGATTCCTGATTTAAAAATTGGTGACGCTGTCTTGTTTAATTTTAAAACTGTACATGGGGCTCCTGGGAATACCAGTATGAATCGTCGCCGTGCTTTTTCAATGCGTTTTATAGGAGACGACGTACGCTATCTGAATCGTGGTAGCGAAACATCGCCTCCATTTACAGGCATTAATTTGAAAAATGGAGAGACTATGCGGAAAGATTGGTTCCCTATAGTTTGGAATAGTTAAATGAAAAAGCTTTTAAGGATCGTGGTTCTGGGTTAATGAAAATTGGTGCCAAATAATGAGTTGAATTTATTGGCATGTAATCGGTAAGTGCTTTGGCAAGTTTATTTAAAAATATGTTGGTGAATTAGTGTTGATAGACTATGATTCCTGCACGATTAAAAAGATTTGTTTATGAATGAGAAAGTTTTCGTGTCTTGTGCTGTAACTGGATCTGGTGATACCGCCAGCAAGCATCCTGATTTACCAAAAACTCCAGAACAAATTGCTAAAGCAGCAATTGAAGCTGCAAAGGCAGGTGCCGCAATAGCTCATATTCACGTTAGAGAAAAAGATGGAAAGCCAAGCAGAAGATTAGATTTATACAAGGAAGTTGTTGATAGAATTCGATCAAGCGATACAGATGTTATTTTAAATTTAACAACTGGCATGGGTGGAGATCTTGATATTGGACAAGGAGAAAACCCACTTGAATTTGGTCCTCTTACAGATATGGCAAATGTAATGGAGAGAATTTCTAACGCAGAACAATTACTTCCTGAAATTTGCACTTTAGATTGTGGAACGTTAAACTTTGGTGATAGTTCAGTTATTACAGTAAATACTCCAAATGATTTAAGAAAAGCTGCAAAAAAATTAAAAGATATTGGTGTTAAACCTGAAATAGAAGCTTTTGATTTAGGAAACATGTGGTTTGGTTCCCAGCTACATAAAGAAGGATTATTAAGTGACCCACCATTGTTTCAGCTATGCTTAGGTATTCCCTGGGGTGCTCCCGCAACCCCTCTGGCTATGCAGGCAATGATTGATATAATGCCAAAGGAAGCTATTTGGTCTGGTTTTGCAATTTCGAAAAATGAAATGCCTTATGTTGCCCAAACTGTTATAATGGGTGGAAATCCAAGAGTTGGGCTAGAAGATAATTTATATTTATCTAAAGGAAAACTAGCAACTAATGCTCAATTAGTTGAAAAAGCAATAAGAATTATTCAAGATTTAGGTGCAACAATAATGACACCAACTGAAACTAGAGAAAAATTAAAACTCACCAAACATAAATAAATAATGTCTAATATAAAAAATGTAGCTGTAATAGGCGCTGGTGTAATAGGAACTGGCTGGATAATTAGAGCACTTGCTCATAATAAAAAAGTAATAGCCTACGACAAAGATATTAAACTTAAAAATAAATTAATTCTAGAAATTAAAAGAACTTGGCCGTACGTCAAAAAACTTTTTAATAAAAAAAAATTAAATCTTAAAAACTTTAAATACGTCATTTCAATAAAAGAAGCTTTGAAAGACGCAGATTTTATTCAAGAATGTGTAACTGAAAATTATGCAATTAAAACTAAATTAATGAATGTCATTGGAAAATATGCAAAGAAAAATGCTATTATTTCTTCTAGTTCATCAGGACTACTGCCTACAAGGATTTATTCTAAATGTAAAAATCCACGCAGAACTATGATTGGTCATCCATTTAATCCAGTCTATATGTGCCCAGGAGTAGAAATTGTTCCAGGGAAAAAAACAAAGAAAAATTTTTTAAAAAAAGCTAGCAAATTTTATGAATCTATTTCTATGAATCCAATTATGGTTAAAAAAGAACTGCCAGGTTACTTAGCTGATAGACTTCAAGAAGCTTTATGGAGAGAAGCATTACATATAGTAAACGAAGGTTACGCAAACACAGAAGATTTGGATAGAGCTATAGAAGATGGTCCTGGCTTAAGGTGGTCTTTAATGGGAGTTTTTTTAACCTATCATTTAGCTGGTGGAAGTGCAGGAATGAAACACATGTTAGAGCAATTTGGACCAGCATTAAAATTACCTTGGACAAAATTAAAAGCTCCAAAGCTTTCAAAAAAACTTTCATCAAGAGTAATTAAAGGAACCAGAAAACAAGCGAAAGGGAAATCTGTTGAAAAAATTTCAAACATCCGTGATGAATACTTAGTTAGTTTGCTGAAAATGAGAAAAAAATTTGAAACTAAGTTAAAGTAAATTAATCCATTCGTTCACAATTACCGTCTACTGCTATAACCTGACCGGAAACTTTATTTGCTTCATCTGAAATTAAATGAGCACACATGTTCCCAATATCCTCTGGATAAATCCAGCTTCTCATTGAGGCCATTGAAACAAAATCATTTTCAATAGTTTTGGCTGAAATTTTTTCAAATTTAGCTTTATCTTTTATTACCCTTTTCATTCTATCCCCCTTAATAGTGCCTGGACATATTGCATTCACCCTTATTTTATATTTGCCAAGTTCCATTGCTAGGGTTTTGGTCACACCTACTACTGCCCATTTGCTAGCTGCATAAGGTGAGCGGAGAGGATAGCCCATTATTCCTGCTACCGATGAAATATTAATTATCGATCCATTTTTTGATTTTTTTAAAAGAGGTATGGCTTGTTTAGTAAAATAAAAATGACTATTCACATTAACATGCAATGTGTTTTCCCATTCGTTAGAATCTAGTTTTTCAATTGGTCTTGTAGGACCTTCAATTCCAACATTATTGATTAATGCATCTAAATTCTTAAATTTCTTTTTAATTTTGCTGAAAAAATCCATTACCTGCATTTCTTCAGATGCATCAGCCTCTGAAGCAAAAATTCGTTTGTTGTATAGGGGGTGCTTTTTAATTTTGTTTATTGCTTTGGGATCAATATCACATAAATAAACTGAAGCACCTTTTGCGGCACAAACCTTGGTCGTTGCCCACCCTATTCCAGAGGCCCCACCTGAAATAACTATTTTTTTATTTTTGAGATTTAAAAACGCCATTAGAGTGGTTTTTCGTGAGAGCTGTGGATAGCTCTTTATCGGTAATATATCCTTTTATATTTCCACTTTTATCTACCACTTCGATTGTAGCTTGAGTTAAGCAAACCTTAGGTAAAAATTCATCTATGAAGGAATCTTCGTTAACTTTTATTGTGTTTATATTTTTTGATCCATTAAATTTATTTGCTGACACCATAATGATTTTAGCTTTAATAACTTTGGCTCGATTTACGTCCTTTACAAATGCTGACACATAATCATCAGCTGGATTCATAATTATATCAATCGGTGTTCCAACTTGAACTAATTTTCCATCATTTAAAATTCCTATATGATCACCTAATCTTAGCGATTCATCTAAATCATGTGTAATAAATACTATTGTTTTTTTTAATTGAGCTTGTAAATCAATAAGTTGTTTTTGCATATCGCTTCTAATGAGAGGGTCTAACGCACTAAAAGCCTCGTCCATCAGCATGATGCTTGTATTGGTTGCTAAAGCTCTAGCAAGACCCACCCTTTGCTGCATTCCTCCGGATAATTGATTTGGATATTGATGTTCAAAACCATTTAAACCAACAGCCTCTATTTTTTCCATTGCTATTTTATTTCTTTCATCAATTTTTTTTCCCTGGACTTCTAGTCCATAACCTACATTTTGTATTACTGTTTTGTGTGGAAACAGTCCAAAACGTTGAAATACCATGCTCATTCTGTGTCTTCTAAAATCGATTAAATTTTTCTCATTTAATTCCATAACATTGGTGCCTTCTACAGAAACTTGCCCAGATGTTGGATCTATTAATCGATTAATGTGTCTGATAAGTGTTGATTTACCTGATCCAGATAAACCCATACATACAAAAGTTTCACCCTCTTCTACATTAATTGACACGTTATCAAGTCCAATTGTATGTCCAGTTTCCTCTAAAATTTCTTCTTTTGTTGCTCCCTTTTGTACCATTGGAAGAATTTTTTCAGGGTTTTCTCCAAATATTTTATATACATTTTTAATTTCTATTTTAGACATTATTTAAGTTTTTTTTTAATGTGGTGAACTCTTTCTTGCATTCTTTCGCCATATGATTGGGTGATTCTGTCAAAGATTATTGCAAGAAGCACGATTGCTATTCCTGCCTCTGTAGCCATTCCAACGTTAAGTTGTTGCAATCCAAGCAATACTTCATCACCGATTCCTCTAGTTCCTATCATAGACGCAATCACAACCATCGCTAAAGACATCATTGTACATTGATTTATTCCTTGCATAATATTTGGTAAAGCTAAAGGTAGCTGCACACCCCACAATTTTTGTTTTTTACTAGCTCCAAAAGCTTCTGCAGCTTCTACAACTTCTTTATCAACCAGTCTTATACCAAGATCAGTCAATCTGATAAGTGGGGGTACCGCATAAACAAAAATCGCAAAAATCGCCGGGACAGCACCTAATCCAAATAATAAAATTCCAGGAATTAAATAACAAAAACTTGGTATCGTTTGCATTAAATCAAGAATCGGCAATAATGCATTTCTTACTTTTTTATTTCTAGCCATCATAATGCCTATAGGAATACCAATTACCAGGCAAAGCAACATTCCTATAACAACTATGCATGTAGTCATTATGCATTTATCCCAATATCTTGGGCTAAGAAAACCGAGAAAAAAAACACAAAAAGCAACCATTATTGTTGTACCCGTGTTTCTACCACTTGCAAAAAAAGCAAGCGCTATAACCAAAATCATAAGTAAAGGCCAAGGTAAATCTACCAAAAAGTTTTTCATTTTAGTATATAAACCAAGCAAGAAAAAATTTATTCCTTCAAAAAAAATCCCGTATTTAACTATGAGAATATCAAACCATTTATTTAGAAATGGCATTAATGGAAAATCTAACCACTTAGGCCAGTTTCCTAACCAAGAAAAATCTGTAAATAATATTGAAACACTTTCAGGTCTATACTTTGAAGTTGTGTAAGCAACAACAACCATGACTATAAAAACTAGCAAATAAATTAAATTAAAATATTTTTTATATTTTCCCATCTATATACCCTAAAAACTAAGAGCCCGTTAGGGCTCTTAGTATAAGATTTTTTAAAAATTAAAGTGCAGCTTTAACTTTTTTTGCAACATCTGCTGGAACCCATTTAGTCCATGAACTAGATGACTTTAAATAGTTTTTAGCAGTTGCCTCCATATCTCCACCGGATTCGTCAATATAGAAAGCAAGCGATTTATTAACTTCTGCTGTAGGCAATGAATAGTTTTTAATAAAATCAATGATTGGTTTGTTTTCTGATTTATTTGCAAACTTAGTTGTAGCAGATTTTGTTAAAGCCATATCCACATAAGCGCATGCACATGTATCTGTGTAAGCGTCTGGACCATCAGCTTTAATTTTTTCAACAACTGTCATCATTTTAGTCCAACAAGCATTGTCGTAAGCAGGTTCTTTAAGTTGAACTAAATCAACTTTTCCCATTAGACCCGTTGGTGTCCAGTAGTATGAAAATACTGGTTTTCCTTTTTTAAATCCACCAGCAATTGCAGCGTCTAGTGCTCCACCAGAACCTGGATCAAAGTTAGTATAGAATTTATCTAAACCGTAAACTTTGTGTTTCACCATATTAATTGTGTAACAAGTCCATCCCGAAATACAGCTTGTCATTCTACCTTTTCCAGGCGACTCAGGATCAGCAAATAGTTTTGCTATCTCAGGCTTTAACATGTCCTCAACAGTTTTTAGATTATATTTGTCTGAAGTCGCTTTATCTACATAAAATCCTTGAGTAGATGATGGAGTATTAACTCCAAGTTCAACGATCTGTCCTTTTGACACAGCTTCTTCATGCATTTGAACAATATTATCTCTCCAAACTTCAGTAATAACATCAAGCTGTTGATCGTAATGGGCAGCCATTATTGGACTAGTACTACCTTTTGTTACTTCCACTTCACAGCCATAACCATTTTTAATTATAAACCCAGCTATCGCAGTGTGTACGTTGGCGCTATCCCAGTCAAAATCTCCCAAATGTACTTTGCACGCAGCATTAGCACTTGTAGAACTTAGCGTAATGCAGCCTGCAAACACAAATGAAAGCAGTATGTTTTTAAGAAATTTCATGAATCTCCCCCTTTTTAATAGTTTAAACTGCGGCCATTACAGCGTGAAATGGTAAAAAAAACAACCTTTTAGTAAATGTAAATAGTTCTTATGTAAGAATACTTTTTTAATATATGAAAAAATTAATTCAATTATTAATTGAATTGAAAATTTAGTAAAATTAAATAATCATATAAATATGAAAATGAGCATTTCTAAAGTTACAAGCAATGGATCTTCACTAGATATTTTGTGGAATGATGGAGAAAAAAGTAATTTTAATTATCTTTGGTTAAGAGATAATTGTCCTACTGCACACGACAAAGATTCAAGACATAGAATGTTTAACATACTTAAAGTTTCAGAGAATATTAAAGCAAAAGATTTTAAAATTAATGATGATGGAAAATTAGTAATTCAATGGAGCGAAGGAAATCATACCAGTTATTATGACCCAAAATGGCTTAGAGAAAATTGCTACACTCTAAAAAATAAAAAAAAATATGTTTCACCTTATAAACTTTGGAATAGTTCACTTCAAAATGATCTTGGCTCAATAAGTGTTGAGCATGATGAAATAATAACATCTAATCAAGGTTTAATAAAATGGTTGGAAATTTTACATCACAGAGGAATTGCAATTGTAAAAAATACACCCATTGAAAAAGAATCTGCTTTTCCAGCATTAAATAGAATAAGTCATACAAGAGAAACTTTTTTTAAAACACCCTTTGAAGTTATCAATGTTCCTAAACCAAATAATTCGGCATATTCAGCACAAGCTTTACGAAATCATATGGATTTACCTTGGTTCGAAACACCTCCCGGATACCAGTTTCTACATTGTTTAATTAATTCCGCAGAAGGAGGAGACTCTTCAGCGGTAGATGGATTCGCTGTTGCGGATTATTTGAGAAAAAATGAGAAAAAATTTTTCAAGACCTTGGTTAGTGTACCTCTTAAGTTTAGAGATAAGGATTATACCCAAGAATCAATTAGAGGTTTTCATGCTCCAGCAATTTCTTTAACTAAAGATAATGACTACAACGATATAAGATTCAGCGTTGCCACTATGGATGCATTAGATTGCCACCCTGATATCATGGACAAAGTTTATAAAGCTCATCATAGATTTGGGAATCTACTTCATGATGATAGATTTCAAATTAAATTTAGATTAAACCCTGGAGATATATTTTCATTTAATAATAGAAGAGTTTTGCATGGAAGAACAGCTTTTGATCCAAATTCAGGTCATAGACATTTACAAGGTTATTATATCGATCGAGATGAAATTCTAGGAAGATTAAATTACTTAAAAAAATAATAAAAATTAGGATTATATGTTTTCAAGTATAATGTTTTTATTATTAAATTTATTAAATAATTTTTTATCTTTAAC
>QCRZ01000028.1 GCA_003209225.1 Pelagibacteraceae bacterium AG-464-B04 | reverse complement strand
ATGTTCTAAAAGTAAATCATTAATTATTCTATAATTTCTTTTTGACGAATCTTTAAGGTTAACTCCTGATATTACAGCTCCTAGAGCTCCTGAAAGTAATTTAGCTTCCATAATTTAAGCATAAGGTTATCTCTCTCTTATTTATTTGTCATTACAAAATTGGATGTAAATGTTAATTTTATAGATTAAGAATAACTGATAATCTAACAATTGTTAAAAAATCAACTATTTCAATAATTTTCTGTATACAAAGATTATAACAAAAATGATTATTAAAGCAGCTACACCTTGATCACCAACGCTATTCAATAATGTGATCAAATTTTTTGTTACTGTTGAACCAAAAAAAGCTACATCAGGGCCAAACAATAATTCTGCAAAAACTGAAACTCCTAATAAAAGCAAACCTACTTCAATAAATTGACTTAAATAATACTTAATAGTTGTTAGCCATGATTTCATACTAATTTCCTTTCTGATTTCGGCAATGCTACCCTAAGCAACTGGTATATTGTCTTAGGGTAGCATTTGTTCAATTATTGCTAGTTTTAAAAAAAATTAACCAGCAATTTTTGATTATTTACTTATAGAAACCTAAAATAATTATAGCAGCTATTAATCCAACTATACCAGCATCTCCTAGTCCTTGGACTAAACCTACTATATTGTCTGCTATTCCTCCTACAAATGGAACATTGCCACCTAGTAGAGAAACCACGATACCCAAACCAAGTAATGCTATAACAACATTAGTTAGCGAGTTTATCGTTGATGCAAAGCCTGATAACATTTTCATATTATCCTCCCTTGTTTAACTTAAAGTTAACACCACGAATCACTATCCGTAGTTAATGAATCCTTTTATCATACAAGATATAGATAACCATAAATAAATGAATTAAATTAATTAGTAAAATAAAGGTTTTTTTAACATATTTTTTATTCTAGTGATTCGGGAACTGTTAAAATACTTGATTCTTTTTAATTCTTCATTTTGAGTTATAAATAAATTTTAATAATTTTTATGAACATAATATACGCATATGTATTTTTATTT
Organism: Pelagibacteraceae bacterium AG-464-B04; assembly: GCA_003209225.1. Classification (GTDB taxonomy): domain Bacteria; phylum Pseudomonadota; class Alphaproteobacteria; order Pelagibacterales; family Pelagibacteraceae; genus AAA240-E13. Next base: position 13,433 of record QCRZ01000028.1, on the reverse strand, counting down.
TTTGCAATAATTTTTGAAATTGCTGGTACTAGCGTTGTTAAAGATACAGAGTCTTTTACCAGATGGTTGCCAAGCATCATTTGCTTAACAACAATTTGTTTTTCATACTATCTAATGTCTCATGTGGTTAATTTTGTTCCTTTAGGCATTACTTATGCTACTTGGTCAGGATTAGGTATAGCGCTTGTTACGATTGTTGGGATATACAAATATAATCAAATACCGAATATTCCTACTGTAATAGGATTAATTTTAATAATAGTTGGTGTAATTATTATAAATACAATGAATGATATTAATTTAAACAATTAGCAAATGAGTGAAATTATTCCAAAAATAGATATAAATCAGCTAGTTAATCAGGGCTTAGATTCAACAAAATCAAAAAATGTAATTAAAGAAATAAAAAAAGCTTGTTTAGACATTGGTTTTTTTTCAATCAAAGGCCATGGTTTGCAATCAGAAATTAATTCTACTTTACTAGTTTGCAGAAAATTTTTTAATTTACCTTATGATAAAAAAATAAAGGTAGCTCCAAAAAAATGGAACAAAAAAAGTACAAATACTTATAGGGGTTATTTTCCAAGCTATGTTAATGGAAAAGAAGGATTAGATATAGGTGATCCAAAATTAAACCCCACTATGACAAAAATTCTTTCTAAAGATAAATTTGAATATGTAAATTTAAATAAAATATTAGATTTAAAGTCAATACAAATAATAGAGGAATATTTTAATTGTTTATTTAATTTAGGTGAGATTTTATTTAAAGCAATAATTAAAAGTTTTAATGCAGATGAAGAATTAGTTTATAAAAGTTTTACAAGACCTAAAACATTGACTACTTTAAGATTTAACTATTACCCCAAACAAAATAAACCAGTCGAATTATCAAATCAAGATGGAAAAAAGCTAGGATGCGAAACTCATGTTGATAGTGGTATTATAACTATATTATATCAAGATAAAAAAGGAGGATTGCAAGTTCAAAATAGGCATAATTCAAAATGGCATGATGTTCCTTTTGACAAAGATTCTTTTATAGTTAACACAGGTTTAGCTTTGCAATACTTGACAAATAGTAAATTTAAAGCAACTAACCATAGGGTGCTTTTTAATAAATCCAAAAGATTTTCAATACCTTTTTTCTTTGAACCAAATTATGATTTCAGAATAAATCCTGCTTCCTTAAAAATTATGAAAAAACCTTTGTACAAAGTTAACAATTATGAAATATTTTTATCACAATCACTAAAAAAATTTAAAGAATATAATAGATAACTTATTTAAAGGATAATTATGGGAATAGTAGTAGATTTATTTTTGCCTTTTGCTTTAGCTTTTATCATGTTTGCTCTAGGTCTTGGACTTACAGGTGCTGATTTTATTAGAGTATTAAAACAACCAAAAGATTTTTTTATAGGAACTTTTATTCAAATTGTTTTACTTCCAATCATTGCATTTAGTTTAATAAAATTATGGCCAATTTCACCTGAGCTTGCAATTGGTGTTATGATAATTGCTACAGCTCCGGGTGGAGTTACTTCGAACATATTGACTTCTTTTGCTAAAGGAGATGTTGCTTTGTCCATATCACTTACTGCAATAATAAGTTTACTAAGCGTAATAACTATACCTTTTATATTATTAGAATCTTTAAGTCTTTTAGGTTTAGAAAATGTACCAAAAAATATTAATGTTATTGAAATGGCTTTAAGTATATTTGTTTTAGTAACTGTCCCCGTAACTATAGGAATGTTATTTAGAAAAGTTGCTTCTTCTATTGCTTTAAAATTTGAAAATTTTGCAAAAAAAATATCTTTGGTACTATTTGTAATTATTTTGCTTGGTGCTATTTTTGAACAAAGAGAAAGAGTAGTTGAATATTTTATTCAAGCTGGACTTATTACCTTTGTGCTTAATATTGTAATGATGATTGTTGCTTTTTATTTAGCACAATTTTTAGGTACCAATTTACCTCAAAAAAAATGCATAGCCATTGAATGTGGTATTCAAAATGGAACGTTAGCAATTTTCGTTGCCACCTCTTTATTTGGAGGAGGTATTTATGTGATACCTGCAGCTACCTATAGTTTAATAATGTTTGTTACTTCGTTAATTTATGTCTTGTTAGTTAAAAACTTTTATAAATAATTTAAAATTAATAATTTTTTTTTTTAATCAACTTGCTACTACACTATATGGTGTTTTTGTTAAAGTTGTAACCATATGTAGGGATTTTTCACTTTGATGCTTTTTTGAAACTTGTTGATGAATCGAAATTAATGAAACATTATGTTGTCAATTCAAAAGTCATCTGACTTTTGAGTTTATTGTTAACAATAAGAAAAAAAGGATAAAAAATGTATAGATACATTAAACAGTTAGTTTCTTTGTTTTCAGTTTTTGTTGTTTTATTTGCATTTGCAAATGAAGCAATGGCAGCAAAGAAATCAAAAACTCTGAAGAACACTCAGAAAAAAGGTTTTGTAAGATGTGGTGTTTCTCAGGGACTTCCAGGTTTTTCTAATGCTGATGCATCAGGAAACTGGACAGGTGTTGACGTTGATGTTTGCAGAGCTGTAGCAGCTGCTGTACTAGGTGATGCAAGTAAAGTTAAATTTACTCCACTAAGTGCAAAAGAAAGATTTACGGCTTTAACATCAGGTGAAATTGACATCTTATCAAGAAATACTACATGGACTTTGTCTCGTGATGCTGACATTGGTTTAACTTTTGTTGGAGTAAACTTTTACGATGGTCAAGGTTTTATGGTTAGAAAAGATTCAGGAATAACTTCCACTAGTCAATTTAAAAGTGGAATTTCTGCATGTACAAACATAGGTACTACAACTGAGCTTAATATGAGAGACTTTTTTAATTCGAAAGGAATTTCTTATGAGCCAGTAGCTTTTGAAAAAGCTGACGAAGTTGTTGCTGCTTATGATGCTGGTAGATGTGATACTTACACTACTGATAAATCAGGTCTTGCTGCGCAAAGAACTAAGCTGAGCAATCCAGATGATCATATAGTACTACCTGAAACGATTTCAAAAGAACCTTTAGGTCCTGTTGTTCGTCAAGGTGATTCAGTTTGGGAAGATATCGTAAGATGGTCTCTAAACGTTATGATTGAAGCTGAAGAGTATGGTGTTAATTCATCAAATGCAGATTCTATGAAAACTTCTGATAATCCAGCAATTAAGAGATTAGTTGGAGCAGAAGGTGAATTAGGAGCGGCTTTCGGTCTTGATAACGACTGGAGTTTAAGAATTATCAAACAAGTTGGTAACTACGGTGAAAGCTATAAAAGAAATATAGCAGACACAAATATTTTGCCTGACAGAGGTCCAAATGAATTATGGACTAAAGGTGGAATTCTTTACGTACCACCTGCAAGATAATAAATATCTTATAATAAAGTTTAAAAAGGGCTAGATTTTTCTAGCCCTTTTTTTTATGATCCATATTGTATGAATTCTAAAGTTAGAAAAATAATCCCACAATTAATAACATTATTAGCTGTAATCTTAATTTTTGGTTTTTTTACATTTAATGCCCAAATCAATATGGATAATAGGGGTATTGAATTTGGTTTTGGTTTTTTATCTCAAGAGTCATCATTTGATGTTCAATTTTCATTAATTGACTACGATGGATCACACTCATATGCCAGAGCATATCTAGTAGGGCTTTTAAATACGCTATTAGTTGCTTTTATAGGAATTATTATTTCAACAATTTTAGGCGTAATAGTAGGAATAGCCCGTTTATCACCTAATTATTTAATTGAGAGAAGTGCAGCTTTCTATGTAGAGTTTTTTAGAAATATACCATTATTATTACAAATATTCTTTTGGTATTTTGCTGCTCTTAGAGCTCTTCCTTTACCTCAGAATGCAGATTCTATATTTGGAGTTTTTTACTTAACAATTAAAGGTTTATTTGTACCTCGCCTTGTATGGGAAAATTTAGATATATTTTTCTATTCATTAATTGCTGCAGTAATTTCTATTATAGTAATAAGAAATTACGCAAGAAAAATACAAGAAAATCAAGGTAAACAGTTACCAGTTTTTTCTATTTCAATTGGTTTGTTGATTATTTTACCCTTATTAGCTTTTCTAACAGGGGTAGTTTCTCTTGGAGTAGAAGTTCCTGTATTAGAACAAATAGCTACTACATCTTTCATTTATAAAGGTGGTTTAGGAATTCCACCAGAGCTTATAGCTTTAACTTTAGCATTATCATTATATACAGCAACCTTTATAGCTGAATGTGTAAGAGCTGGAATTCAGGGTATTAGCAAAGGTCAAAAAGAGGCCGCCGCATCAATAGGCTTAACACCAAATCAGATTTTAAAATTAGTTATAATGCCTCAGGCATTAAGAATTATAATTCCACCAACTACAAATCAATATTTAAATTTAACTAAAAATTCTTCTCTTGCGGCAGCTATAGCTTATCCCGACTTAGTTTTAGTATTTGCTGGAACTGCATTAATGCAAACAGGAAGAGCTATAGAAATTGTATCTATTACAATGCTTACATATTTATCAATTAGCTTAGCAATTTCTTTATTAATGAATTGGTATAATAAAAAAATAGCTATTAAAGAAAAATGATGAATAAATTGAATTTTTTAAAACCTGATAGAAAAAATCTAAATACATATTTGTATTCAGGTTCATTTTTATTTTTTATAGCTATATTTGATGTTTTTTTAAGTTCATTTTTTAAAATAAATATTACATCGTTTTTACCAAATTTAGTTAGTTTTTTACTCCCATTAATTTTGGGAATTTTAGGATTACATCTTATTAGAATAGAATTTTCAGGAATAAAAAATTTAGATTTGTTAAATAAAAATATTAATACTAATAATTTCAATGCTACATTAACTCTAATAATTATTTTTGCTATAATAAAATCAATAGCACCAGTTACGAGTTGGTTTTTTATTGATGCCAATATAGCGGGAGATACAAAGGAGGCTTGTACAGGTAGTGGCGCTTGTTGGACTTATATTAAAATTTGGTTAAGAAGATTTATTTATGGAATGTATCCAAATGAATTGCAGTGGAGAATAAATATATCATTTATTTTACTAATAGCTTTAGCTTTTGTTGGTTATTTTCCTTCAGAAAAATTAAGAAAATTTCTAACTTTATATTATGTAGCTATATATCCAATTATAGCTTTTATATTAATTTATTATTTAATATCTGGTGGAACATTCGGTCTTGTATGGGTTGAAACAGGTGCTTGGGGAGGGTTGTCATTAACTTTTATTGTCTCTTTCTTTTGTTTAATTTTTTGTTTTCCGGTAGGAATGTTTTTGGCTTTAGGCAGAAGATCTCAATTACCAACTGTTAGATATATTTCGGTTGGATTTATAGAATTTTGGCGAGGGGTTCCATTAATAACAGTATTATTTATGTCATCTGTAATGTTTCCAATGTTCTTACCTGAAGATTTTTTTATGGATAAATTAGTTAGAGTAATTATAGCTATATCTTTATTTGAGGCTGCTTACGTAGCTGAAGTAATCAGAGGAGGATTGCAAGCTTTGCCACGAGGACAATATGATGCTGCTAAATCATTAGGTATGGGGTATTGGAAGATGCATATTTTTGTAATTTTGCCTCAAGCTTTAAAACTGGTTATTCCAGGTATAGCTAATACATTTCTAGCTTTAGTTAAAGATACACCTTTAATATTTGTTGTTGGATTACTAGAATTAGTTGGAATGTTAAATTTAGCAAAAACAAATCCTGAATGGCTGGGTTTTGCAATGGAAGGGTATGTATTTGCTGCTATAATTTTCTGGATTATTTGTTATGCTATGAGCAAATATAGTTACAATTTAGAATTAAAATATAAAACCGATAGATAAAAAACCATGTCAGAACAAATTATTGAAATGAACGAAGTAAATAAATGGTTTGATGATTTTCATGTTCTTAAAGATATAAATCTTACTGTTGCCCCAAAACAGAAAATTGTTGTATGTGGACCTTCTGGCTCAGGAAAGTCGACTTTAATAAGATGCATTAATAGACTAGAGGTACATCAAAAAGGAAAAATTGTAGTGGATGGTATTGAGCTTTCAGAAGATACAAAAAATATAGAACAAATCAGAGCAGAAGTAGGTATGGTTTTTCAACAGTTTAATCTTTTTCCACATCTGTCTATTTTAGATAATTGTACATTAGCACCGATATGGGTCAAAAAAACTCCTAAGAAAAAAGCTGAAGAACTAGCATTAAGAGAATTAGAAAAAGTTCAAATACAAGATCAGGCAAAAAAATTTCCTGGACAATTATCTGGTGGTCAGCAGCAAAGAGCAGCAATTGCTAGAGCATTATGTATGCGGCCAAAAATTATGCTCTTTGATGAACCTACATCAGCACTAGATCCAGAAATGATAAAAGAAGTATTGGATGCAATGGTTAATCTAGCAAAAGCAGGGATGACTATGATAGTAGTAACGCACGAAATGGGATTCGCAAAAGAAGTAGCTGATGAAGTTATATTTATGGACGAGGGCATGATTGTTGAAAGAGCAAATACCAAAGAGTTCTTTGCTAACCCAAAAAGTGATAGGACAAAAGTTTTTTTAAGTCAAATTTTATAACTTTCATGAAAAGAAAGTTGTTATCGTTAGTTTTAGCGCTTAATTTTTATACTTTTTTTAGTTCTGCATATGCGCATGTATTACATTATGATAATTTAAACAAACTTATCTTTGAAATTTACAGAAATAATCAATTTATTGGTGAACACATTTATTTATTTAATAGAGATGGAAACAAGTTAATAGTTAAAAGCACGTTAAACTTTGAAATAAAAAAATTAGGAATTACTATTTATAAATATTTTTCAGAAGGAATAGAAAAATATACCGATGGTCAAATAGATAGTTTTTCTTCAAAAACCAAACAAAACAAAAAAGAAAGATTTGTTAATATATTCAAAAAAGATAATAAAATTTTTATAGAAGGTTCATCATACAAGGGGGAGGCCCCAAAAGATTTTGTTGTAGGAACTTGGTGGAATCACTCACTTATTAAATCTAAAGTACAAATTAGTGCTATATCAGGAAGAATAATAGATCAAAAAGTTAAACTTATTGCAAAGGAAAATTTAGAAATTAATGGAAAAAAGTTTTCAGCCTTAAGATTTAATTTTTCATCATCTGATCCTACACTTCCTGAAAATAAAAAGCTAAACACTGATATATGGTACGATGAAAAAACTTTACTTTGGTTAAAAGCAGGATTTAAAAAAAAAGGCGACTGGGAATATAGACTCGTAACCATCGAATAATTTGAAACAACTATAAACTGTAATTTAGATTTGTTATTATTTAAGAGCTGTCAATAGAAAAAAGCCATATAAACTTATTTATTTTATATTAAAAAGTAGCCAAATTTCACTTGCAATATATCCCATTATAAGGTTGAATTTGTTTTTTATTCGAGGGGTTTAGTGTAATTTTAAAGGGGTCTTATGGAAGAAAATTTTAATAAGCACATGGGTGGTAAATTAAAAATGAGAAGATTAGCGTTAGGTTTAACGCAAACCAAAGTTGCTAAAGCAATTAATGTCACATTTCAGCAAATTCAGAAATACGAAAAAGGAATTAACGGTGTCAGTTCAATAAGATTGTTGCAACTGTCAAATTATTTAAAAGTTCCAATTAATTATTTTTTTGAAGATTACGAAGAATATCGGGATAATACTAATAAATTAGGCGACACCCCAAGATCAGTTAACTATGATTTTTTGGTTAAAATTTATTCAGAACTTACATTGGAACAAAAAAGTAAATTGCAAAAGTTGCTTACAGATAATATTGCTAACACAAAAACAGCATAATATTTGGCTCCTCGGGCAGGACTCGAACCTGCGACCAATTGATTAACAGTCAACTGCTCTACCAACTGAGCTACCGAGGAATAAATTATACTGACAAGATACTTTTTTTTTTGAACAAAACAAGATTTTTTTGGAGGCCACGCCCAGAATCGAACTGGGATACAAGGATTTGCAATCCTCTGCGTAACCATTCCGCCACGTGGCCAGTTAAAAAATCAATCTTTGCTTTTTAATAAATTATTATATGTTTGTATATAATGCAAAATCCTAATTATAACCATCTAAACATAGAAAAAGAAATATACGAGTATTGGGAAAAAAACAAATTTTTTAAGCCTAGAAAAAGTAAAAAAAAATATTTTTCTGTTGTAATACCACCTCCAAACGTTACAGGGAGTTTGCACATGGGTCATGCTTTGAATAATACTTTGCAAGATTTACTGGTTCGTTTTCACAGGATGAATGGTTATGAGACCTTATGGCAACCAGGAACTGATCATGCCGGCATTGCAACCCAAGCAGTTGTTGAAAAAAAATTATTACATAAAGGAATTCAAAAAGAAAAATTAGGAAGAGAAAATTTTATTAAAGAAGTTTGGAAATGGAAAGAAGAGTCTGGAGATAAAATTCTTAATCAACTTAAAAAATTAGGTTGTTCGTGTGATTGGTCGCGTAACAGATTTACAATGGATAGTGATTTGTCTGAAGCTGTAATAAAAACGTTTGTTAAACTGTATAAACAAAAAATAATTTATAAAGATACAAAATTAGTTAATTGGGATACAAAATTAGAAACAGCAATTTCAGATTTAGAAGTTGAACAAAAAGAAGTTCATTCAAATTTATATTTTATAAAGTATAGTATTTGTGGTGAACCTAATTATATAACTATAGCTACTACTAGGCCAGAGACAATGCTTGGAGACACAGCTGTAGCTGTAAATCCAGATGATGATAGATATAAAAATTATATAGGAAAAAAAATTGTTGTGCCCATAGTAGAAAGAGAAGTAAAAATAATTGCAGATAAATACGTTTCGGTAGATCAAGGTTCAGGAGCGCTAAAAGTAACCCCAGCTCATGACTTCAATGATTTCGAAATTGGCAAAAGACACAATCTTCAATTTATAAATATATTTGAAAAAAATGGTATGTTAAATAAAAATGTTCCTAAAGAGTTCATTGGAGTTGATAGATTTGAAGCCAGAATTAAAATTGTAAAAATACTTAAAGAAAAAAAATTATTGGAAAAAATTGAAAATATTAAAAATTCAGTTCCTTATGGAGATCGTTCAAACTCAATTGTGGAACCTTTACTTACCGAACAGTGGTTTGCGGATGCTAAATTTTTGGCAAAAAAAGGAATTCAATTTGTAAAAAAAAATAAAACTAATTTTTTTCCCAAAACTTGGTCGAAAACCTATTTTCAATGGATGAACAACATACAGCCATGGTGTATTTCTAGGCAGTTATGGTGGGGGCATAGAATACCTGCGTGGTATTCAAAAGATAAAAAAATTTTTGTTGCTGAGAATGAGATAGAAGCAAATAAAATTGCTAAAAAATATTATGGAAAAAAAATTATATTAAGTAGAGATGAAGATGTTCTAGATACATGGTTTTCATCTGCTCTTTGGCCCTTTGCCACTTTGGGATGGCCTAAAAAAACTTATCAACTAAAAAGGTTTTATCCAACTTCTGTTCTTGTCACTGGATTTGATATTATTTTTTTTTGGGTAGCTAGAATGATGATGATGGGGACTCATTTAATTAACAAAGAACCTTTTTCAAAAGTTTATGTGCACGCCTTAGTAAGAGATGAGAAGGGGCAAAAAATGTCTAAGTCTAAAGGTAACGTAATTGACCCACTTGACATAATTGATAAATATGGAGCGGATTCTTTGAGATTTACTTTGATTTCAATGGCAGCTCCTGGCAGAGATGTAAAGCTTTCAGAGGATAGAGTTAAAGGATATCGGAACTTTCTTAATAAAATTTGGAATGCGAATAACTTTTTAAAAATTAATGGCTGTAAGCTTTCTAAAAAATTAAATATAAAAAAAATTAATCTCGATGTGAATAAATGGATTTATCTTGAATTAGAAAGAACTAATATTGAGGTAAAAAAACATATATTAAATTTTAGGTTTGATGAAGCAGCGAGAGTTATTTATCAATTTGTTTGGCATTCTTATTGTGACTGGTATATTGAATTTTTAAAACCTATTTTTGACTCAAAAAATAAAAAAAAACTTGAAGAATCAATTAATGTTTCTGCTTTTGTCCAAGCAAATATACTAGCAATTTTGCATCCTTTTATACCTTTTTTTACTGAAAAAGTTTGGCAAGATTTGAAATTTATTAATTATTTTAAAACGCCGTTAATGTTTAAAGATTGGAATATTAAATCTCAGCCAAATTTTAGTAAAAGCTATAATAAAATTAATTGGCTTATAAAGCTTGTTACAAACATAAGATCAACAAAAGTTAACCTAAATGTACCCCCAGGGTCATTTATCGATATCTCTACATTTGAACTAAATGTTAAAAAAAGAAAGATTATAAATGATAATTTAGATGTGTTTAAAAGATTAGGAAGGATATCAAACGTAAGTCATTCAGACTTAAATAAAAATGGCATAAAAATAATTATTAGTGGCGAAACTATAACACTTTATTTTGATCAAAGTTTAGATTTAAACGAACAAAAACAAAAAATATCAAACAAAGTTAAAGAATTAGATCGCAAAATTAAGGTAATAAAAAACAAGCTAGATAACAAATCTTTTTTAAAAAATGCACCAAAACAGATAATAGCAAAGGAAAAGAAAAACCTGTTTGATTATAAAGTTGAACTTAAAAAATTGGATAGTATTCTAGGTAGTATTAAAAATTAATTATGAAATTCAATAAATTAAAATTACCAAGCAGGCATGTTTCTGTAGGAGTAAAAAGCGCCCCTCATCGTTCTATGTATTATGCTATGGGCTTAAAAAAAACTGACATAGAAAAGCCATTTGTGGGCGTGGCTACGACCTGGAATGAAGCAGCTCCTTGCAATATTACACTTTCTAGGCAAGCTCAATCTGCTAAAAAAGGAGTAAAATCTGCAGGAGGTACTCCTAGGGAATTTACAACTATTACGGTAACTGATGGAATTGCAATGGGCCATGCGGGAATGAAGTCTTCTTTAATCAGTAGGGAAATTATAGCAGACTCTGTCGAGCTAACAATGAGAGGTCATTGTTATGACGCACTCATTGGATTAGCTGGTTGTGATAAATCTTTGCCTGGTCTCATGATGGTCATGTTGCGGTTAAATGTTCCTTCAGTATTTATATATGGTGGATCAATATTACCAGGAAGCTACAAAGGAAAAGATGTAACAATAGTAGATGTATTTGAAGGAGTGGGCAAGCAATCAACAGGTAAAATGACAAAAGAAGATTTACTTGAACTTGAAAGTGTAGCTTGTCCATCTGCTGGATCATGTGGTGGTCAATTTACAGCTAATACCATGGCATGTGTATCAGAAGCTATAGGTCTTGCTCTACCAGGATCTGCAGGAACCCCAGCTGTATATGAAGCTAGAGATAAATTTGCAATTTCAAGTGGATACGCTGTAATGAATTTATTAGAAAAAAGAATTAGACCAAGAGATATCGTAACAAGAAAATCGTTAGAAAATGCAGCTGTTGTTGTTGCTGCATCGGGAGGATCTACTAATGCTGCCTTACACTTGCCAGCTATAGCGAATGAAGCTGGAATTAATTTTACATTAGAAGATGTAACAAAGATTTCAAAAAAAACTCCTTACATCGCAGATTTAAAACCTGGCGGTAAATATGTTGCTAAAGATTTATATGAAATAGGTGGAGTTCCAATTTTAATTAAAGCACTTTTAGATGGTGGATATTTGCATGAAGATTGTTTGACTGTTTCAGGAAAAACAATTGGAGAAAACCATAAAGATATTATTTTTCCCTCTAATCAAAAAATAATTTATAAAACTTCTAAACCATTAAGTCCTACCGGTGGTTTTGTAGGATTAAAAGGAAATTTAGCTCCAGATGGCGCTATTGTAAAAGTAGCGGGAATGAAAAGAAGAAAATTTAAAGGAAAAGCAAAGTGTTTTGATGGGGAAGAAAAAGCACTAAATGCAGTTTTAAAGAAAAAGATTAAATCTGGCGACGTAATTATTATTAGGTATGAAGGACCAAGAGGTAGCCCGGGTATGCCCGAAATGTTATCAACTACTGGAGCTATATATGGTCAAGGATTAGGTGAAGAGGTCGCTCTTATAACCGATGGTCGCTTTTCAGGTGGAACACATGGATTTTCTATTGGGCATGTTGGGCCAGAAGCAGCAGTAGGCGGGCCCATTGGGTTAATTAAAGATGGAGACATTATAGAAATTGATACTGATAAAGGTTTATTAAAAGTTAATTTAACTAATAAAGAATTGATAAAAAGAAAGAAAAAATGGAAACCAAAAAAAATAGAATACACAACAGGTACTTTGTGGAAATATTCACAGTCGGTAGGTCCAGCTAGTAAGGGGGCGGTGACACACCCTGGTGCTTCAAAAGAGAAAAAGTGTTACGCTGATATATAAACTGTTATGAAAATAAAACCTGTTATAATGTGTGGTGGGGCAGGAACAAGATTATGGCCAAAATCAAAAAAAAATATTCCAAAGCAATTTATTAATTTTGGTAATTGGACATTATTTGAAAAAACACTTGAAAGGATAAAAAGTCCTATTTTCGATTACCCGATAATAAGTACAAATTCAGAATATTTAAATTTAGTATTAAAGTATCTTTTAAAAAGCAAAGTTAAAGATTTTAAAATTTTACTTGAGCCAAGCAAAAAAAATACAGCAGCAGCTATTTTATCATCAGCTTTATTGGAAGAAATTCACCTAAATCAACCTATGGTTTTTCTTTCAGCAGATCATTTACTTGAACATAATGCAAAATTTAATAAAGCAATTTTTGAAAATAAAACTAATTTAAGTGATAATAACATTTTTATTTTTGGAATTAAACCCACTTTTCATTCATCTGAGTATGGTTATTTTTTAACTAAAAAGATTTCAAACAAAATACAAAAAGTAAGTTTTTTTTATGAGAAACCCAGTATTAATAAAGTTAAAAAGATTATTAAAAAAAAGGGTTATTGGAATTCGGGCATGTTCTTTGTTAAAAAATCTTCAATAATAAATAATTTTAAAAAATATGAGCCAAAAATATTTAAATACTGTTACGAGTCTGTAAAAAAATCAAAGTTGAATAAAAAAGTCTGTTGGTTAGATAAACAATCTTTTAATAAAATAAATGAAAAATCTTTTGATCACGCTATTTTAGAAAAAGCAAAAAATATTAATGCTATTAAGCTAAATATTCCTTGGTCAGATTTAGGTAGTTGGAGAGAAATCTCAAAAATTTATTATAAAAATAAAACGAGGTATTATAGTAGAAAAAATGTCTATTTTAGACCATGGGGGCAATATACTAATTTGTTTTCTGGTAAAGGTTTTTTGGTAAAGG
>QCRZ01000027.1 GCA_003209225.1 Pelagibacteraceae bacterium AG-464-B04 | reverse complement strand
CTTGCAGGTAAAAATGGAATCGGTAGAGCAGATCTTGTTGAAAATAGATTTATTGGAATAAAATCTAGAGGTGTTTATGAAACACCAGGTGGAACTTTGTTAATGACTGCTCATCGGGCGATTGAATCTATTACTTTAGAAAAAGAGGTAATGCATAAAAAAGATGCTATTATGCCTAAATATGCTGAATTAATTTACAATGGTTATTGGTATTCAAAAGCAAGATTCAAATTACAAAAAATTGTCGATTTAAAAAGAAATAAAGTAAATGGCTCTGTTAAACTTAAATTATATAAAGGCAATATTACAATCGTTTCAAGAAAAACAAAAAGTAACGCCTATTCAATAAAGAAAGTGTCTTTTGAAGAAAATAAAACTTTTAATAAATCAAATGTAGAGAGATTCATTAATTTTCATAAAAGAAAATTAAAATCTTAATTTTTTTTCAATTAAGTTGGTGTTTATTTTTTAAAAATAAGAAATAAGCAACAAATTCATATATATGGTGAAAAATAAAAAACAAAGGCTTAATTTTAATAATTTTAAACAACCATTTATATTTTGGAATTTTAGACCACACTATTAAAAAAGCTTTGGAGCCAGAAATTACTTCGCCATTTTTAATTACATGCAGTCTTCTTAAAAGTTCTTCTTGAGATTTTGAAGTTAACTTTAATGCATCCTCATTATTTGTTATATCTATCCATTCTAAAGAATTATCAGAAACTTTTTTATAGTGATTAATCTCAAACCTACAAATGCTGCATGAATCATTAAAAAAAACTTTAATTTGCATTATAAAATCCTAAAAATTTAATTATTTTGATTGAGCTTTCTTAAAACATTCAACTGTATTGCTTAACAGACAAGCAATTGTCATAGGACCAACACCACCTGGAACTGGTGTAATTGCTTTAGCAACTTTAGAAACTTCGTCGAAATCAACATCACCTACAAGCCCAGATTCTGTTTTATTAATTCCAACATCAATAACGATTGCATCTTTTTTTACCCAATCCCCTTTAACTAATTTGGGAATACCTACTGCAGCAATAATTATATCTGCCCTAAGACATTCTGTTTTTAAATCTTTTGTTTTTGAGTGGGTAATTGTTACGGTACAATTTTCCTTTAAAAGTAATTGAGTCATTGGTTTTCCATTTAGGTTAGATCGGCCAATTACGACTGCATGTTTGCCACTTAAATTCTTTTCAGTTTGTTTAAGTAATAAACTACACCCAAGAGGAGTACAAGGAATACTACTATCATGTCCTGATGACAAATTACCAACATTCATGGGATGAAAACCATCAACATCTTTTTCATGAGCTATGGTTTCTATAACTTTTCTTTTATTGATATGTTTGGGAAGGGGTAATTGAACTAATATGCCTGAAACTTCTTTATCATTGTTAAGTTCTCCAATTTTGTCTAACAAAACTTTTTCTTCTAGGTTTTCTGGATACTTAATAATTTTAGAATTAATACCAACTTCAATTGCTGACTTTTCCTTATTCTTAACATAAATTTTACTAGGAGCATCTTCTCCAACCAAAATTACGGTTAATCCCGGGACAGCATTATACTTGGATTTAAGTTCACTTACTTTTTTTTTTAATTCTAATCTAAGATCTGCAGCTACTTTTTTTCCATCTATTTTTTTCATAATTTTATTTAAAATAAACTTGGTGCGAGTAATTCAAAAAACAAATTTCTAATAAAAATTAACAACAAAATCAAGACAACTGGTGAAATATCTATAGAACCTAAATTAGGTATAAAATTTCTAATCCTGTTTAAAACAGGATCTGTTAATTGATGGGTGGCATTTAACAATGTAAAAACAAATCTATTTTGAGTATTTAATACATTAAATGAGACTAACCAACTAAGCATAGCATTAATTATAATAAGCCAAATATAAATATTTATAACACTATCTACTAGGAGAAATATTGATTTCATTTTTTTTCAACATAAATAGACTGGCTAGGAAATGCAAAAGATGCATTATTTTTTTCTACAATTTGTTTAATTTCTAACGCTAATCTCTCTTTAACCCCAAGCCATTCATCCCAATCATCGGTTACTGTAAAGCATCTTATATACATATCAATGGAACTGTCAGAAAATTTATCTACTCTAACGGCATAACCTAAGCCAGTTTTATAATCTTTATGAGTGGTAATATATTTTTCTATTTCGTCTCTGATTTTTTTAAGTTGTTCTATAGTTGTATTATATTGCAAGGTTATCACCCAGCTAATTATCCAATTGGTTGTTGCACTAACATTAATGACAGCGTTTTCTGCAAATTGAAAATTTGGAATAATTGCAAGTGATTTATCAAATTTTCTAACTACTGTAGATCTAAATCCAATACCTTCCACAATTCCTTCTATAATATTTTCAACGATAATCCAGTCACCAACTTTAAATCTTTTTTCCACCAATACTAAAATTCCTGAAATTAAATTCTTGAATAGGTCTTGTGCACCTAAAGCAACGGCAATTCCAAACAAACCCAATCCAGCAATAATTGGTCCAATTTTTATACCCCACAATTCTAATACGGCGGCAGCACCTAAAATAATTATAAGTATTTTCAGTGATTTGGTAATCCAGCCTATCAGTTCTCTTGTTAACACTTTGTCTAAGCCTGTTAGAAGATATGAAACTGGTTCGACAAACTGGTGCAATAGCCAAAAAATTAATACTGTGACTAACGTTCTATTTAAATTGTCAATCCATTGCTGAGATTCTGAACCAAATTCTAAATAATAACTTGCAATAAAAAAACCTATTACAATTGGAAAAAATCGAGCAGGACCCTCCATCGCTTTTACAAAAGCATCGTCGAGTTTATTTGAAGTTTTTTTTGCTATTTTTTCTAAACGTCGAATTATTACTTTACCTACTAACCCTCTAAATAATAAAAAAATTAGAAAAATTCCAAGGCCAATTAATATTTGAAATATATCAATTCCTAAAATGCCCTCGTTCCAAACTTCTATAAATAGATTTATAAAATTTTTAATTAGGTCCATAAGTTAATTTATTTTATTTAAAAAAAATTCTTCTTCTCCAGGATTAAAAATAGTCACTTTTTTCCATTTAATAAACTTTAATACCTTTGAAATTTTTTCACTGATGCACATTAAATGAGATTGCATCATTACGTCAACTAATGAGTATTTATTAATTAAATCTTTCAAATTAATTGCACTTTTTTCTGAATAAACGTAAATAACATCTGGAAAATTTTTTTTTATATATTTTAAAGTACTTTCCTCGATTTGATTAATTGGTTCAGAAGTATAGTTTATTATTCTATCTACAAAAAAACCTTTTTTTATTAAATCAACATCTAGATCTTTTGAAACAAATTCACTACTTAAATAAAGCAATTTACCAGAATTTTTATTAAACATTCTGACAATTAGTTCGATAAGTGTATCAACATTGCCTCCAGCAGATATTGCATTATAAAATCCAAATTTTTTTGCTATTTTTTCTGTAACCTCTCCTACGCAAAAACAATTAATATTTTTTGGAATATTTTTAGTATCTAAAAATTTTATTGCATTAGCGCTAGTAAAAATTACACCCTTATAATTATTAAAATTAATATTTTTTTTAAGAATTTTTTTAATTTTTATTAAAGGAAGATATGTGATTGTATGTTGAAAAATCTTTAAATTTTCTATCAATTGTAGTGAATCTTCAATCGGTCTAGTTATAATAATATGCATTTTATATATTATTTTTTATAAGTTTTTCCCGCTTTAGAAATTAATTCATTTCCCGCTTTAATACCAATTTTTTCAGCTTCACTAAGTTTACCTAAAACTTTTGAGACATATTTTTGCTTTCCATCTACTGAAAAAAGTTCACTTCTTAAAATTAATAAATTTTTATTAATTGTAGCAAGGCTTGCAACGGCAGTGTTGCAATCTCCCCCGATTGTTTTAAGCATTGCTCTTTCAGCTGTTGCGCAATTAAATGTTTCAGGATCATTTACTTTTTTAACAAATTTTATAATATCCGTATCATTTTTGCGAATTTGTAGTGCTATAACACCTTGGCCAGCACAAGGTAACATTTCTTCAATAGAAAAAATTTGGGAAATCTTTTTTTCTAATCCTAATGTTTTTATACCAGCAAATGACAAAACTATAGCATCAAAATTTTTTTGTTCTAATTTTCGAATTCTTGTATCTACATTTCCTCTTATAAGATTTATATTCAAATCCTTCCTTAAAATATTTAATTGGGCAGCCCTCCTAAAGGAGCTCGTACCAATAATTGAATTAGGTTTTAAATCAATTATTGATTTATAATTAATGCTAATAAAAACATCTCTTGGATCATTTCTTTTAAGAAAAACTTTTGTTTCTAGGTCTTTAGTTTCATCTGAAGGTAAATCTTTTAAAGCATGAACTGCAATATCAATTTTTTCATTGAGCAGTTCTTCTTCAATTTGTTTCGAAAAAAGTCCCTTTCCCCCAATTTCAGATAAATTTTTTGAATGATGGATGTCTCCAGAAGTTTTAATAATTTTTATACTAATTGAATTATCATTTAAATTATTACAATTATCTAAAATAGCTTTTTTTGCCTTTTCGGCATAATGAATTGCAAGTTTACTGCCTCTTGAGCCTATAATAATTTTATTTTTAGCCATAAATTTAAATATAAAAACTTATTTATATTGATTTTTCTATGAATTCATAAAATATAAATCAATGAAAAAACAATTAACTTTTTTGGGTATAGAGACGAGTTGTGACGAAACAGCCGCTTCAATAGTTAGGGAAAATTCAGAAGGAAACGTTGAAATACTATCAAATATTGTTTCAAGTCAAACTAAAGAACATAAGGAATTTGGTGGGGTCGTTCCAGAAATAGCTGCGAGAGCTCATATAGAAAAAATAGATTTTATCATTAAAAAAGCTATAGAAAAAAGTAAGATAAATATTAAAAATATTGATGGAATTGCATCAACTGCTGGGCCAGGATTGATTGTTTGTTTAACTGTTGGGCTAAGTACCGCTAAAGCAATTGCCGCATCTCTTAAAAAACCATTGATTGCTGTAAACCATCTAGAAGGTCATGCTTTGAGTCCAAAACTTATTAAAAAAATTAATTTTCCTTACTTGTTGTTATTAATCTCTGGAGGTCATACTCAATTTTTAGAAGTTAATGGTGTAAATAATTATATTAGATTAGGTACAACAATAGATGATGCGGTAGGGGAAGCTTTCGATAAAACTGCAAAACTATTGGGAATAGAATTTCCTGGTGGACCAAAAATTGAAATTTTAGCAAAAAAAGGTGATGAAAATTATTTTAAATTACCTAAGCCTATTATTAACAAAGGTGGGTGCAACTTATCTTTTGCTGGTTTAAAAACTGCAGTTTTGAAGGTTTCAAAAAAAATAAAAAATGAAGAAGAAAAAAATCATTTAGCAGCTTCATTTCAAAAAACGGTTGAGGACATACTTGTAAAAAAAAGTAAAATCGCAATGAGTTTATTTAAAAAAAAACATAAAGATAAAAAAAAAACTTTTGTAATTGCTGGTGGAGTAGCTTCAAATCTTGGAATTAGAAAAAAATTAAATAGTCTTTCTATTGAAGAAGAATTTGAACCAATATTCCCTCCAGTAAATTTGTGCAGTGATAATGCTGCGATGATTGCTTGGGCTGGAATAGAAAGATTTAAACTAGGCCTTATAAATGAATTAGATTTTTCTGCAAGAGCTCGATGGCCTTTGGACGAAAAAGCTCCTTTCTTAAAAGGCGCTGGCATAAAATATTAAATGAAATATAAGCAAAATTAATTTATGTTTTCGAAAAACAAAACTTTTTTTAATTGGGGTAGAAATGTTAACATAAATCCCAAAAAACTTTTACCAAAAAATTACAAAGAATTAAAAAAAATAACTAATAAAAAAAGTTTTGTTGTTCATGGCAATCAAAGATCTTATGGGGATGTTTGTGTAAATAAAGATTTATTAGTTTCTATGAAAAATTTTAATAAAATTAAATATTTTCATAAAAAAAATGGAATTATAAAAATTGAAAGTGGAATGTTATTAAAAAATTTACTTCCAATTATAATAAAAGAAGGTTGGTTTATTCCCGTAACTCCAGGAACAAAATATGTATCCTTAGGAGGAATGGTTGCTAATAATGTGCATGGTAAAAATGTTTTTAAAAATCAAATAAAACAACATATAAAAGAAATAGAATTATTAAGATTAAATAAAAAAAAAATAAAATGTTCAAAGAAGAAAAATAATAAAATTTTTGATTTAACTATTGGAGGATTTGGTTTAACTGGAATAATATTATCAGTTACTTTAGAATTAAAAAAAATTAATTCTTCTTATCTTGAACAAAAAATAATTGAATTTAATAGTTTTGAAGAATTTTTTTCTCTATCAAAAAATATAAACGATTATGAGTATAGCGTATTTTGGATTGATTATTTTACAAAAAAAAAAATTAAAGGTTTAAATTATTTGGCAAAACATTCAAAAATTTCTTTTGGGAAATCTTTAATTTTTAAAGATAAAAAAATTGGTATAATAAATTCATTTTTTTCTAAATTAATTATAAAAAATTATATTTTTTCTAGGATTATAAATTTTCTTTACAGGAAATATAAAAAATATTCTTACAAAAAAATTTGTAATTTTAATGAGGTATTTTATCCTCAAGATTATTTTATTGACTGGAATAAAATTTATGGAAATAAAGGTTTTTTTGAAATACAATTTATTATTCCTAAAAATAAATTTAAAAAAATTTTAAGTGAAATATCTTTTTTTTTTAAAAAAGAAAAAATATTTTCTCCTTTCGTAGTTATAAAAAAGGTTAATGATAAAGGAAAATATTTAAATTTTTGCGGATCTGGTTATTCAATATCATTAGATTTTGAAATAAATAAAAATTTTAAAACTTTAAAATTATTTTTTAATTCAATAATTAAAAAAAATAAATTGAAAGTCAACTTTTCAAAAGATTTAATAGTAAATAAATTTAATGCTTCAAATTACCCAGATTTTAAAATTTTTAAAAAAGAAATATCATTGCTTAATCCTCAAAAAAAAATAAACTCTATTTTTTCAAAAAGATTACATATTTAATATGAATAGTAATAATATAATTATTTACGGTGGAAGCTCGCTAATTTCAAAAGAATTATTAAAAATTTTATCTGACGATTATAGTAAATTTACTATTGTTTGTAGAAATAAAAAAATTATTGAACATTATATACGGGAAATGAAGTTAGAAAATTTAGAAATTGAAATTTTTGAAGCTGATTTAGTTAATTTAGAAGAAAATTTTTCAATTATTGAGAAGTTAAAAAATAATATATCTGGTTTAATTTGGGTAGCTGGCTTCACGGGAAATCCTGATGAAGAATATATAGATTCGAAAAAATGTGAAATAAATTTTAGAGTAAATTTTTTAAATCCAATTTTAATTATGAACAAAATTATTCCAAAGATAGAAACAGGAAAAAAATCATTTATTGCAGTTCTTACATCTGTTGCGGGTATTAGAGGAAGATCTAAAAGACTATTTTATTCTAGCGCAAAATCTGCAATGATTAATTACCTATCAGGATTAAGGCAAAAACTTTATAAAGAAAAGATTAATGTTATAACTGTTATACCTGGTTATATGAGTACAAAATCATTTGATATTGAGGCGCCATCTTTTTTAGTTTCTACGCCAGAAAAATCAGCCAAAACTATTTATAACGCAATTAAAAAAGAGAAAGAAATTATTTATATAAATTTCTTTTGGAAAATTATAATGTTTTGTATTAATTTTATACCTGAAAAAATTTACAAAAAATTAAAATTTTAAAATAGTGCAATTTTCAAAAAAAAAAATTGATTATATTATAATTTTTATTATTTTTTATTTTTGTCTTTCTATTATTTCATATAAATACAATTTATCAAATTTCGATAAATTTAAACAGGAAGGTATAGATTTTTATCATCCCATGATAAAGGGTGATGCCCTTAGACATTTACAGCATGGAGCAGAAATAAAAAGAGATCTTGATGAAGGTATAAATTATTTTAAAACTGGTAGATCTCTATTTTCAGAATATATACCTGCACGTTTGGCTACAGGCTATTATTACTTTTTTGATTATGATCTCTACAATAATTGGGACGAAAAAAAAATAAATCTTGGTATCCATTCGTATTACCTTTTAATTCAATGTGTTATCTATTATTTTGCACTACTTTGTTTATACCTCGTAATCTCTAAAGAAATACCAAAAAAAATTTGTTTTTTTATAACGCTGTTTCTAGGATTAGAACCTACAATATTTCAATACCATGGAACATTTTGGTCAGAATCAATTTTTTTTTCATTACAATTATTCTTATTAGCATTGGTTATAAAAAATAAAACTAGCTCACTTGGTTTTTTTTGGATTGGTGTTTTTTTATCTTTATTGTCGTTACAAAGATCTCCTGCAATATTTTATATAATACCAATAATTGTTTATTTTCTTACAACCGTAAGAAAAGAAAACTATGCAAAGATTTTGTTTATATTAGTAGGATACACTCTGATTACATCATTTACCGGATATCATAATTACGTAAGATCTGGCTTATTTTATATTGTTCCTAACGAAGCAAGGGCTAATCTTTATTTATACTTTGTTCCAAATATTATTAGCAAAGAAGAGATAGAAAATGAAAAAAAATTATCTTTGAGCTGGATAAAAAAAAATAAAATTAAAGTAGATTATGAAAGAATGAATGAAAGTGATAAAAAACACATACCAAATTCATTATGTGAAAGAGATTGGATAAAAATTGAAAAAGATGTAGTTAAATTATGTAATTATATAAGATCGCGTACAAAAAAAATAATGTTTGATCACCCAATTTTAACCTTAAAACATATTTTATATAAAAGCTTTCATACTCCACTATTAAATCCCTTTCACATCTACTCTGATAATCGCTATGTGTCAGGTGAGTCATATTATGGAACACCCACACATGAGAAACTTATTCCTTACAGGATTTTTTACTCATCGATTATATATTTTATATCCCTCCTTGGTCTTTTTAAATTATTTAAAGAAAAAAACAAAAAAATATTAACTCTAATGATCTTGTCGATTGTTTATTTTTTTGTTGTAATATCTTGGCATGGCAACACAAGATATTTTGTTCCGGTATTAATATATCTTTCATTTTTTTTTAGTTATGGCGCTGGTTTTGTTTTTGATTATTTAAATAAAAAATTTTTTAAAAAATTATGAAATACTGGCTAATGAAAACTGAACCTTCGAGTTGGTCTTGGAAAAATCAATTAAATTTAAAAAACCAAAGCGCAGAATGGGATGGGGTTAGAAATTACCAAGCGCTCAAAAATTTAAAAAATATGAAAAGAAAGGATCTGTGTTTTTTTTATCATACCGGCAAAGAAAAAAAAATTGTGGGGATTATTGAAATAACAAAAGAAGCTTTTAAAGACAATTCTGATAAAACTAATAAATTTATGTCTGTATTGGTGCGTGCTAAAGATGAATTAATTGAACCTGTAACCTTGGGAGAAATTAAAAAAGATAAGTTTTTTAAAGACCTGTCATTAGTAAAACAAAGCAGATTGTCTGTTATGGAAATTGATATAAAATACTGGAAAAAAATATGTAAGATGGGTAAAATGAATAAATATTTTTAAGAGGGAAAAGTGACTAAAAGAAAAAAAAGAAAAATTAAAAATAAATTAAAAAGAAAAAAATTAAAAATAAAGAAAAGAAAGTCTAGAACTTTAAAATTAAAAAAAGAAAATTCTACTGAAATTGATAAAGAGCCAATAATTAAAGTAACAAAATCTTGGACAAAAAAAGCGTATGTGGATAAAAAAACTTATGAAAAAAAATATAAACTATCCATCAAAGATAATGAAAATTTCTGGAAAAAAGAAGGAAAAAGAATCACATGGATAAAAGCTTACAAAAAAATTAAAGACGTAAAATATAGTAAGAATGAAGTTAAAATTAAATGGTTTTATGATGGAACTTTAAATGCCTCTTCAAATTGTATTGATCGACATCTTACTGAAAAAAAAAACAAAACAGCAATAACTTGGGTTGGAGATGACCCGGGAGAATCTAAAAATATTAGCTATAGGGAACTTCACAAAAATGTTTGCAAAACTGCAAATGGATTAAAAAATATAGGAATTAAAAAAGGTGACAGAGTAACAATTTATTTAACAATGATACCTGAGTTAGCTTATACAATGTTAGCTTGTGCAAGAATTGGAGCTATTCACTCGATCATTTTTGGAGGTTTCTCTCCAGACTCAATAGCCGGAAGAATAGATGATTGTAAATCTGACTATATCATTACTGCAGATGAAGGATTAAGGGGAGGAAAAATTATTCCACTTAAAAAAATTACCGATGAAGCCTTAAGCAAATGTAGGGACATTAAAAAATGTGTAGTTGTAAAAAGAACGGGTAACGAAATTAATTGGGTAGATGGTAGAGATGTTTGGTATGATGAAATTACTTCTAATGTCTCTGAAGATTGTATTCCTGAAGAAATGAATGCTGAAGATCCTCTTTTTATACTTTATACCTCTGGATCAACTGGAAAACCAAAAGGTGTTCTGCATACTACCGGAGGATATATGGTCTATGCATCGATGACACATCAATATATTTTCAATTATAAAAAAAAAGATATCTATTGGTGTACAGCAGACATTGGTTGGATTACAGGACATAGTTATATCATTTATGGACCTCTAGCGAATGGCGCTACCACAATTATGTTTGAAGGTATCCCAAATTATCCTGACAGTTCTAGATGGTGGCAAATAGTTGATAAATACAAAGTAAATATCTTTTATACCGCCCCAACAGCATTAAGAGCTCTCATGAAAGAAGGCCCAGACCCTGTAAAAAAAACTAGCAGAAAATCTCTAAAACTTCTTGGAACGGTTGGAGAACCAATAAATCCGGAAGCTTGGATGTGGTATTACAAAGTTGTGGGAGATTCTAAATGTCCAATAGTAGATACATGGTGGCAGACTGAAACTGGGGGTATATTGATATCACCTCAAACAGGGGCGATTGATTTAAAACCTGGCTCTGCAACCAAACCTTTTTATGGAATCAAACCAGTAATAGTAGATGAAAAAGGAAATACATTAAAGGGAGCATGCAAAGGAAGGCTTTGTATGGCTCAGTCATGGCCAGGACAAATGAGGACAGTATACGGTAATCATCAAAGATTTATAGATACATATTTTTCACAATATGAAGGGAAATATTTTACAGGCGATGGATGCAGAAGAGATAAGGATGGATATTATTGGATTACCGGCCGTGTGGATGATGTAATAATTGTTTCTGGTCATAATTTAGGTACTGCGGAAATAGAAAGTGCATTTGTAGCTCATCCTAAAGTTGCTGAAGCTGCAGTTGTTGGATATCCGCATGATATTAAAGGAAATGGTTTATATTGTTATGTCACCTTAAATTCAGGAGAAAAACCATCAGGTGAACTTGAAAGAGATTTAAAGCTTTGGGTAAGAAAACAAATTGGACCGATTGCTACGCCTGATCTAATCCAATTTTCACCAAGCTTACCTAAAACTAGATCGGGTAAAATTATGAGAAGAATTTTAAGAAAAATTGCAGCTAACGAACATAATCAGCTTGGGGATACTACAACTTTAGCTGATCCTTCTGTTGTTGATAGTTTAGTTGAAAATAGACAGAATAAATAATTTTGATAATTTATGAATGGTTTTTTAAAAACCTTAGCTAAACCTGATTGGGATGAGAATCCTAAAAGATCTGAAATTCTTAATGCAGCAAATTTACTTGAAATAGGAGAATTTCAATTAATTCAATTAGCTTATAAAGTTTGGTATAGAGAGGATCTTCCAGAAGATAAAATAGATAAAATATTTAGCGAATATATGATGACTGGAATAATACCTATTTGGGTAACATATTATGCTAAAGATATTATTAAATTAGATAAAGCAAACGTACTAAATGTCTACGATGAAAAATATCATGTTTATGATCATGAATTTGGAACATATATCTACAATGAAAAACAAAGAAGAAATCGTGGAATTTTTTATACAACAATCGTAGTATTTGTTTTTATTATAACTCATTTTTGGGCTGCTAATTATTTTGAAGAGCCTGCGGGATTTTTTCCACCGTATATTGAAAAATCAGTAGTTTATCCAGAGCTTTATAAAGATAAAAAATAAAAAATAATGTTTGATTTTATTCCACAAGAATACGAAAAATTAGTTAATATTATTTTTTTAATTGTTACCGCTTTAATTGCCCGCCATGGAATCACTTATAAAAATGACGATGGTGAAAAAGATTTTGTGAGATTGCTTTTTGGATGTATAGCTGCAGTTTACTTTTTTTTAGTGCTTTTTAAAGATGTATTGGGCTTAATAAGTTTTTAGAGCTTTCCAGGTTTATGCATCACTTGTCCCTCATCTAATTCTTTAATTTTTAAAACTCTTTCATTTTTAGGAAGTTTGAGTTGTTCATAAATATATAAGGCTCTCTCTTTTACTGAAGAGGACTTAAATTTATAATTTAATATTACGGTACCTAAGCCTGGACCTTCAACAGCTTCTGAATCAATTTGAAGTGCTTTTAAATAATCTTTCAACGCATCTTCGTATTTTTCCGCTCTATCTTTTATAATTCCTCTATTAGCGTAAGCTGCAGCTAAAGTCCCTTTACCCGTTAAATCATCACTTTCAATATTTTTTTCTAAAAAATTTATTAAATAATTAAGTTGATCAGATGCTTCCTTATATTTTTTTTCAGCTATAAACACTAAAGCTTTGCACATAATAGCTCCTCTGTGGTTAGGTGTTTTTAAAAGAGCTTTGTTGGCTGCGTCTAGTGCATCTTCATATTTTTTATCTTTTAAACGAATATCGCAAACCTCTGTTTCATAATCTCCTGGAGGTCTATTCATAAAAGATCTAACTAAAGCCCAAGCTGTAAACATGACAAATGTTAGTATCGCCATGTAAATGATAAATCGTTTTAGTACATTTGTGTTCATTAATTAAAAATTTGATCTACATAAAGATAACTAAAAACAATGCACAACAAAATAGATGTAAAATTGGCTCTTTTTTTTAAAAACTTTTTTTCTAATTCTGAAACATCTCCTTGTGTTTTTTGTTTTTTTCTAACGTACAAAACCCATATCAACTGTCTTACTGGAAAAAACAACGCCAAGCTTAATATTGAAATCCATATTGGATTATGAAATGCGATGTAAAAGTTCATTAAACTCATAAATTAATTTTAGAATATTATTTTTATACAATTAAATAACACCCCAATAGCAACAATTTCAATTTACAGTTGTATTTAATTTTATGCAACTATCATTTGATTTGGACTGAATATTGTGCTCAGATCTATGTCTAAATGCTTGGAATTTTAATTCTAGGCATTTGTTGTTTTATAAAACAAGTAAAATTTAAAAAAGGGGGAACCTTTTATGTCAGCAAAAGTAACGTGGCTGATTGTGTTTGTATTACTCTACTGGGGATATTGTATATTTTGGGGAGTAAGAGGAGCACAGATGGCGAAAACAGCATCTGACTACTTTATATCTGGAAGAAAACTTCCAATGTGGGTATTCGTTCTGGCCGCCACAGCTACATCATTTTCTGGATGGACCTTTATGGGTCACCCAGGATTAATTTATAGAGATGGTTTCCAGTATGCTTATGCGTCTTTTTATGTAATCACAATTCCTTTTACAGGAGTGATGTTCTTAAAAAGACAATGGATACTTGGAAAGCGTTTTGGTTACGTAACTCCGGGCGAAATGTTAGCCGATTATTTTAAAGGTGATATGGTTAGGGTTTTAACTGTTGTCGTAGCTTTATGTTTCTCAGTTCCTTATTTAGGTTTACAGCTTGCAGCATCTGGAAAATTATTTAATGTTTTATCAGATGGTATGTGGGGCGTTACAACTGGTACGTGGGTACTGGCTGCTATCGTTGCCCTTTACGTAGGATTAGGCGGATTAAGATCTGTTGCTTACGTGGATACATTGCAATGTGTACTTCTATGGTTTGGAATTGTAGCAATAGGTTTTGTTACGTACGACCTCGTTGGAGGTTGGGACGCATTGAACGCAGGTTTAGCAGAAGTGGCATTAGTTGAAGGAACCAAGTGGGGCACAACTCCAGGAGATGGTTATTCGGCCTACTTTGCAATTCCGGGAGTCATACAGTTTACAGCTGGATTAGGTAAAGAAACTCCAGTTGGAGGATTGTGGACAGGGGTGATGGTGTTAACTTATATGTTTGCTCTTATGGGCATCCATTCTTCACCAGCATTTTCAATGTGGGCTTTCTCTAACAAAGATCCAGAACCATTTGCTCCACAACAAGTTTGGGCTTCATCATTTGGAATAGGGTTTGCTCTATTCATATTTACTGCAGCTCAGGGAATGGGTGCGCACTTACTAGGTGCAGATCCAGTTGTGAATGCAGCAGGAGTAAATATATCAAATGTACTTCCAGATTCGATTGGTCAAGGTGGTCAAGGAAATCTTGTTCCATATCTAATCAATACGGTTGGGGATACAGCTCCATGGTTTGTTGGTCTTCTTGCGGTATGTGCATTGGCTGCCATGCAGTCTACAGGTGCAGCATACATGTCAACTTGCGCATCAATGTTAACTAGAGATATCTACAAAAAATTCTTTAAACCAAAGATGTCACATGCTGATCAAAAAATG
>QCRZ01000026.1 GCA_003209225.1 Pelagibacteraceae bacterium AG-464-B04 | reverse complement strand
ACTACTTATAAATTAAAATTATTACCTTCGGGCATAGTAAGAAAAAATAAAATTTCAATAATTGGCAATGGTGTAGTTATTGATCCTTGGGCTCTTTTAGATGAAATTAAACAAATAGAAAAACTAGGAATAAAAATTACCAACAAGAATTTATATATAGCTGAAAATGCAATATTAATTTTACCATTACATAGAGAGCTAGATGGAATTAGAGAAGATGCAAAAAATACTGATAAAATAGGAACTACAAGAAGAGGTATTGGACCAGCTTATGAAGACAAGATTGGAAGAAGAGGAATCCGCGTAATGGATCTTGCAAACAAAAACAATTTATCAAAAAAAATTGATATGATTTTATTTCATCATAACTCTATAAGAAAAGGTTTAAAAAAAAAATTAATAAACAAAAAAAAACTAATGGATGATTTAAACCAAATTTCTTTTAAAATATTAAAATATTCAAAACCAGTTTGGAAAAAAATAAATGAATTTAAAAAGAAAAAAAAAACAATTTTGTTTGAAGGTGCACAAGGAATGTTGCTTGATATAGATCATGGAACATATCCATTTGTAACATCTTCAAATACTGTTGCTGGCGCAGCTTCAGCAGGATCTGGGTGCGGTCCTGATACAATTAATTATATTCTCAGCATAGTTAAGGCATACACAACAAGGGTAGGAGAAGGTCCTTTTCCAACAGAATTAAAAAACGAAACAGGAAACAAAATTGGCAAAAGAGGTAAAGAATTTGGAACTGTTACAAATAGAAAAAGAAGATGTGGCTGGTTTGATGCAGTATTAGTTAAACAATCTTGCACAATATCAGGTACGAAAGGAATTGCTTTGACCAAAATAGATGTTTTAGATGAGTTTAAAGATTTGTATATTTGTGTTGCTTACAAACTTAACGGAAAAAAAATTGATTACTTGCCTAGCTCATTACAGGATCAAATTAAAATAAAACCAGTATACAAGAAATTTAATGGTTGGTTAAAAAATACGAGTGGAATTAAAAAATGGAAAGATCTTCCCAAAAATGCCCAAAGGTACATTAAATTTATTAATAAATTTTGTGGTGTTAAAATATCTAGTGTTTCTACGAGTCCAAAAAGGGAGGATACAATTTTACTTGAAAATCCGTTTAAATCTTAATTTATTGGAAGTAAGTTTTTCGATTTAGCAGCATTCAGCATACATTTTTGAAGTTTTTCGAAAGCCTTATTTTCTATTTGCCTAATTCTTTCTCTGCTAATTTTATATTTTTTGCTTAATTCATCTAAGGTAGTAGGTTCGTCATTAAGTCTTCTTGCATAAAGAATTTCTTTTTCTCTATCATTTAAAATATGTATAGATTCTTTAAATAAATTTTGTCTTTCTTTAAATTCTTGATTTTGAGAAATTTTTAGTTCTTGATCCATTGATTTATCTGCAAGCCAATCTTGCCATTCATCCCCATCTTCACTAACTAGATCATTTAATGATTTCTCTTGACCAAGAAGCCTTCTATTCATAGAAACAACCTCTTCATCACTAACATTAAGTCTGTTAGCAATTTCATTTACATGT
The DNA here is from genome assembly GCA_003209225.1 of Pelagibacteraceae bacterium AG-464-B04. Lineage (GTDB taxonomy): Bacteria > Pseudomonadota > Alphaproteobacteria > Pelagibacterales > Pelagibacteraceae > AAA240-E13. Next base: position 13,406 of record QCRZ01000026.1, on the reverse strand, counting down.
TCCTTTTTTAAATCACCATCTGATCTCGGAGCTATTTGATTTTTTAATTTTTTTAAATTAAAAAAAAGTTTTTTTTGTGCTGTTGTTGTTCCTATTTTTACCAAGCTCCATGATCTTAAAATATATTCTTGTATAGATGCCTTAATCCACCACATTGAATAAGTTGCAAGTCTAAACCCTCTCTCAGGGTCAAATTTTTTTACAGCTTTCATCAACCCAACATTTCCTTCTGAAACTAATTCACTTACTGGTAACCCATAACCTCTATATCCCATAGCAATCTTGGCTACCAATCTTAGGTGGCTTGTTACAAGTTTTTCAGCTGATTTTAAATCACCTCTTTCTTTCCAGCTTTTTGCTAACATGTATTCTTCTTCAGCAGCTAACATCGGAAACTTTTTAATTTGAACAAGGTAATTAGATAGTCCCCCTTCACTTGACAGGCTCGGCAGACTATAGGTTGTTGTTTTTGTATTCATAATTAAACTAAGTACTATTTAATAAATTTTTTGTCAAAAACAAGGCGTATTATTTACTAAGATTTCTTAGCTTTTTAACCAATTTTAACAATTCTTTCGGTAATGAAACTTCAAAACAAACCTTTTTATTGGTAGATGGATGAATAAATCCAAGAGATTTAGCATGCAAAAATTGTCTATTAATATTTTTTAGCATGGAATTCAACTCCATATCAATTTTTTTAAATTTTTTATTTTTTTTTTGATAAGATTTATCACCAATTATTGAATTTCCTTTGTGAGACATATGAACTCTAATTTGGTGTGTTCTTCCAGTTTCTAATTTACATTCCACTAAACTCAAGGTAGGAATTTTATTACCTTGAAAAATTTCTAAAGTTTTATAATTTGTTATAGCTGATTTTCCTTTAACAAAACTTGTTTCCATTAACTGTCTATTTTTATTACTACGCTTTATATAACTTTTTATAATTCCATTTTGTGGTCTTAATGCTCCCCATACTAATGCTTCATATTTTCTATTTATTGTGTGATCACTAAACTGTTTTGAAAGATTAATATGAGCTTTATCATTTTTGGCAACAACTAAAATTCCACTGGTATCTTTGTCTAGTCTATGAATTATACCTGGCCTTAACTCTCCACCAATAGATGATAAATTTTTTTTGCAATAATTTATTAGTGCATTTACTAAGGTATTTTCTGTATTACCAGCGCCAGGATGTACTACTAAACCTGCCGGTTTATTAACTATTATTATATCACTGTCCTCAAACATTATATCTAAATTATATTTATATGGTTTTATAAAGGCTTTTTTTGGTAACGGGATTTCAACTAAAAGATTATCATTCAAATTAATTTTTTTGGCTGGACTATAGCAAACTTTATTATTAACTTTTATGTTTCCTTCCAGAATTAGATTTTTTATTCTAGTTCTACTAAAATCAATAACTTTAGAACTGATAAAAGTATCTAAGCGTTTACTCGGGTTTTGGTCTTCTACAAATAATTTAATGATTTTTTTCATTTTTAATTTATAATACTCTAAACCTAACGCGCTTGTAGCTCAATTGGATAGAGCGTCTGGCTTCGGACCAGAAGGTTGAGGGTTCAAGTCCTTCCGGGCGCACCATTATTCACCTACATTTATTAACGATCCTTTTATTCTAGCTTGACCGAAAGAGTAATAAAATAATGAAATTCCTATGATTAAGTAAATTGCATTTAAATAAAAAGCTTGGGCAATGTTTTGGTAATTAACAATTTGATTAACTAGTATACTTCTAGCTTCTTCAAAAATATAAACTAGCGGAAGAGCACGTGCTATATTTTGTAAAATCTCAGGTAAAATATCTATAGGATAATAAATGCAGCCAAAAGGAGCTAGTAAAAATAAAGTTGACCAAGCTATATTTTCAAAAGAAGGACCAAATCTTAGCAATCCTGCGGACACAAATAATCCCAATGTAATTCCAAAAATATATAAACTTAAAAAAAAAAGTTAATGATTCATACAATGAGCTTAGGTTTTCAGTGGATCAAAAAATCTCTTTGGTAGAAAATGTCATAAAATCGAGACTGGAGAGTGATGTTAATTTAATTCATGAAATGGTTAATCACCATCTAAACTCTGGTGGAAAAAGAATTAGAGCACTTTTAACTTTGGGTTGTTCTAATCTTTGTAAATACTTAAATGGTAGTAGGGATATTAATTTAGCAGCATGTGTTGAATTAATTCACAGCGCAACTCTTCTACATGACGACGTTATAGATATGAGTAGTATTAGAAGAGGAAAAAAAACAGCCAACAAAATTTGGGGAAATCAGTCTTCTATATTGGTAGGAGATTATTTATTAAGTAGATGCTTTGAAATAATGGTTGAAGATGATGATCATGAAATATTGAAATTATTGTCATCTACGTCATCAGAAATTGCACAAGGTGAGGTGTTGCAACTCCAACATAAAGGTGAAGTTGATATGCTAGAGGAAATTTATTTAAAAATTATTAATTCAAAAACTGCTGCACTTTTTGCAGCAGCTACCAAAGTTGGAGCAATAATTGCTAATAAAAGCAAAAAAGAAAAAGATGCATTAGAGTCTTATGGAAAAAATCTTGGCATGGCATTTCAAATTGCTGATGATGCGCTAGATTATCTTTCTACAAAAAATATTTTTGGAAAAGAAATAGGTAAAGATTTTTATGAAGGCAAAACTACATTGCCTTTAATTATAATTTTTCAAAGAGGTAATACAGAAGAAAGAAATTTTCTTATAGAAATATTTAAAAAAAAAGGAAAGAAACGAAGATGATTTCAGTGAAACACTAGCTCTAATAAATAAATATAATGCGGTACAAGCGACTTTTAAAAGAGCTGAATATTTTGTTAATGTTTCTCATGATGCGCTTGGAATATTTCAAGACAGTGAAGAGAAAAAAATTTTACAGAATATAACTGGATTTAGTCTTAATAGATATTTTTAAGGATATAAAATTTCTTTTTTCCAATTATTTAAAATTTTATTATATTTTAGTCTTTCATGAATTCTGTATTGATCACCTAACCAAAATTCGATTGAAGAAGGATTCAAACACCATCCAGACCAATTTTTGGGTCTAGGTACATTTTTTTCATTTTTATATTTATTTTTAAAATCGTCAATTTTTTTTAAAAATTCTTCTCTTTTTTTCATAACTTTTGATTGATCGGATGCCCAAGCGCCGATTCTACTTTCATATGGCCTGCTATTAAAATATGTATCTGCTTCTTTGTCAGCAACTTGATTAACCGCTCCAAAAATCCTTATCTGTCTTTGAAGGCTTTTCCAATGAAAACACATAGCTGCATTAGGATTTTTTTTAATATCAAAACTTTTGGGACTATTTAAATTTGTATAAAAAACAAATCCTTTTTGACTTAATCCTTTTAAAAGAACAATTCTCACACTAGGTTCATTTGTTTCGTTTGTTGTAGCCAGGGATAAGGCATTTGGATCATTAATTTCCTTCTTTTCAGCTTCGGACATCCATATTTTGAACAATTCAATAGGATCGTCTAAATCCATAAAACAATAGTTTAAACCCAGTGAATTTTTTTGATTCATAAAATAGTCAAAATAATCTATATAATGTAATTTAATGTCATTTAATACTTTTGGAAAGATATTTCGTTTTACCACATGGGGAGAATCTCATGGTCCTGCTATAGGATGTGTTGTTGATGGTTGCCCACCAAATATTGTTTTATCTGAAAAAGATATACAGTCAGACATGGATAGAAGGCGTCCAGGAAAGTCGAAATTTACATCTCAAAGAAAAGAATCTGACAAAGTTGAAATTTTATCAGGTATTTTTCAAGGCAAAACAACGGGAACACCTATTTCAATGATAATTTATAATGAGGATGCAAAATCAAGAGATTATGAAACTATCAAAGATAAATTTAGGCCGGGACATGCCGACTATACATATTTTAAAAAATATGGAATCAGAGATTATAGAGGAGGCGGGAGACAATCTGCTAGAGAAACGGCCTCAAGAGTAGCTGCGGGAGCTATAGCAAAAAAAGTATTACAAAAAAAATTGGGAAAAAAATTCAAAATTGTTGGAGCTGTAACCCAGTTAGGTTTGCTAGGATGCAATATTGATAATTGGAAAGATAAAGAAATTAATAAAAATTCCTTTTTTTGTCCTGACAAATCTATTGTAAAATTGTGGGAAAAATATCTTTTAAATATTCGAAAATCAGGTTCTTCTTGTGGAGCGATTATAGAAATCAGAGTTTCGGGTGCACCAGTTGGTTTAGGTGCTCCAATTTATTCAAAATTAGACTCTGATATTGCTTCTGCATTAATGAGTATAAATGCAGTCAAAGGTGTCAATATTGGGTCTGGGATGTATTCTGCTTTACTAAGTGGAATGGAAAATTCTGATGAGATTAGACAAATAGGAAAAAAAACAATATTCAAATCAAATAACGCAGGAGGAATTTTGGGAGGAATTTCTTCTGGACAAGACATAGTTGTTTCATTTGCAGTAAAACCAACATCATCTATTTTATTAAGTAGAAAAACTATCGACAAAAAAGGTAAAAATACTAAAATATCTGTTAAAGGCAGACATGATCCCTGCGTAGGAATTAGGGCAGTGCCCATTGGCGAAGCAATGGTACAATGTGTTTTACTAGATCACTATCTAATGCATAAAGCTCAGTGTAAATAAAATTAAATTACTGATTTTGTTTTTGATAGTATGATATTTGATTTTAATGCTTCTAATACTTTTTCTTCAATAGATGCCGAATCTAAACCAGCTTTTTTGTACATATTTTCTGGTGTATCTTGATCAATAAAAATATCTGGCAAAATCATCGATCTTAATTTTATTCCCTTATCTAAAATTCCTCTGGTTGATAAAAATTGCATAACATGAGATCCAAATCCACCTATTGAACCCTCTTCGATAGTTATTAAAGCTTCGTGTTTTGAACATAATTCTAAAATTAAATCCTGGTCTATTGGCTTTGCAAATCTCATATCTACAATTGTAGCCGAAATACCTTTTTGATTAAGTGATTCACTTGCCTTTAAGCACTCTTGGAGTCTTGCTCCTAAACTTAAAATTGCAATATTTTTTCCTTCTTTTATAATTTTTCCTTTTCCAATGGAAATTTTTTCATCGATATTTGGTAGCTCTAAGCCTAGACCATTTCCTCTGGGATATCTAAAAGCACAAGGTTTATCATTTATCACTGTTGAGGTATTTATCATTTTAACTAACTCAGCTTCATCGCTTGCGGCCATAACTATCATATTTGGAAGTGTCGCAAGGTATGTGATATCAAATGAGCCAGCATGGGTAGGACCATCAGCGCCAACTAATCCAGCTCTATCAATAGCAAATCTAACAGGTAAACTTTGAATTGCAACATCGTGCACAACTTGATCGTAAGCTCTTTGAAGAAAAGTTGAATAAATAGCAGCATAAGGTTTATAACCCTCTGTCGCTAATCCAGCAGCAAATGTGACAGCGTGCTGCTCCGCAATACCTACGTCAAACATTCTATTTGGAAATCTTTTAGCAAATAAATCCATTCCTGTTCCTGATGGCATTGCTGCAGTAATTCCAATTATCTTTGTGTCTTTTGCTGCATGTTGAATTAAAGTATTTGCGAAAACTTTTGTATAAGAAGGAGTTTTTGAAGTTGATTTTTTTTGTTCTCCAGTTACTACATTAAATTTTGTAACACCATGATATTTATCACCTGCTTTTTCTGCTGGCTCGTATCCTTTACCTTTTTTTGTAAAAGTATGTATTAAAATAGGCCCGTTGTGCTTAGAATTTCTAACATTTTTTAAAACTGGTAACAGAGCAGCTAAGTCATGGCCGTCTATTGGTCCAATATAATAAAATCCAAGTTCACTAAATAAAGTACCACCCGTTACCATATTTTTTAAAAAATCTTCCGCTTTATGAGCTCTTGCACTGAATTTTTTTGAAAAGAAAGATGTAATTAATTTTATAACTTTTCTAAAACCAAAATAAATTTTTCCAGACAATAATTTTGCTAAATACGAACTCATAGCACCTACAGGTCTTGCTATGGACATATCGTTATCATTTAAAATAACTATTAATTTTGATTTTGTTGCACCAGCATTATTCATAGCCTCGTAGGCCATACCAGCGCTCATCGCTCCATCGCCTATAACTGCGATAACGTTATTGTGTTCGTTAGATAAATTTTTTGCAATAGCTATCCCAAGACTAGAAGATATTGAAGTAGAACTATGAGCTGCACCAAATGTATCATATTCACTTTCAGATCTTTTGGTAAAACCAGATAGACCTTTTCCTTGTCTTATAGTTCTAATTTCATTTTTTCTTCCTGTTAAAATTTTATGTGGGTACGATTGATGGCTAACATCCCATACCAACTTATCTCTTGGTGTATCAAAAACGTGATGAAGAGCGATAGTAAGTTCAACTACGCCAAGACCAGCTCCTAGATGTCCACCTGTTTCTGAAACTGCATCAATCAGTTCTGTTCTCAATTCGACAGCTAGTTCTTTTAGTTCTTTCAAATTTAGTTTTTTTAAGTCTGCGGGATAATTTATTTTATTTAATAATTTATATTTTTTCATTTATATTTTTCTATGCATTATATGTTCAAGTGACTCTAATAAATCTGAAGATTTTGTACCATATTTTTTTATTTTTTTAATAAGTTTGTATTTTATAGAGTCTGCAAAAGCCAATGTATTTTTATAACCCATTAAGCTAATTAGTGTTGCTTTGCCTTTTTTATCATCTTTTCTAGTTAGTTTACCAACATGCTCACTGTTTCCCGTAATATCTATTAGATCATCACTTATTTGATAAAGCAAACCTATTTGTAGTCCTATTAAACTTAAATCTCTTTTTACTGATGATTCTTTTTCAACTAATATTGCAGGACCAGTACAACAAAAACTAAAAAGTTTTCCAGTTTTTTTATTTTGCATTTCTATTAGTTTTTTTTTACTAACTATTTTATTTTCAAAATTTAGATCTGAATATTGACCCCCAGCTATTCCTGAATGTCCAGAACATGCTGCTAAAGAATAAATTAATTCATTTTTAATTCTATCTTTTAATTTCAATTTTTTGTTACTTAAAATTTCAAAAGCTAAAATTAATAAAGAATTTCCAGCCAAGACAGCGGTGGACTCTCCAAATTTTTTATGAGTTGAAATCCTCCCTCTTCTTATATCGTCATTATCCATGCATGGAAGATCGTCATGTATTAAAGAATAAGAATGAATACATTCTACAGCAGCAGATAAAGCTTTTAAAATATTATGATTAATATTGAATATTCGCCCAGTATCGAAAATAATTTTAGACCTAAATCCTTTTCCACCTGAAAACAAACCGTATTTCATTGGATTCAGCAAGTATGATGATTTATCTTGTTTACTTAAATATTTTTGTAAATATTTGTCAGTATCAAATGCAATTTTTGTAATCTTTTTTTTAAACCCTGACATAAAAAGTTTATTTTTTTGGTAAAGAATGTTTTATGTCTCCAGATTTTGTTTTTGATATTGTTTTTGACCTATCCTTAAATTTTTGGCTTATGTAAGTATCGAGAGATAACAAACGCTGATACTTTTCTACTGAATTATTTAGATTATCTTCTTTTTCCAATATATGGAGTATTTCTGATGCTTCTTCCTGGGCTTCTTTAATTGATTTGTTTTTTATATCAACTGGAATATTTTTGAAATTCATATTATATCCATATTAATTTAAATATGAAAAATATCCATTCAAATATAAATAAAGCTAAAAAATATTTAGAAAACAACAATGTAATAGCTATACCAACAGAGACAGTTTATGGTTTAGCTGCCAATGCATATTCGTCAAATGCTGTTAAAAAGATATTTAATTTAAAAAAAAGACCCAAATCCAATCCTCTAATTGTTCATTATTCTAATTTATCAGGGTTAAGGAAAGACTGCTTACTTAATAATACTTTTTTTAAACTTTATAAAAAATTTTGTCCTGGACCAATCACTTTTGTATTAAAATTAAAAAAAAATTCTAAGATATCCAAATACGTCACAAACAATAGTCAAACTCTAGCCATAAGGTTTCCAAAACAAAAAATTTTAAAGAATTTGCTTAATTTATTAAACTATCCACTTGCTGCACCTAGCGCAAATATTTCAACTAGGTTAAGTGCGGTACGAGCCTCGGATGTTAAAGAAGAATTTGGAAAAAAAATCAACTACATTTTAGATGGAGGAAAATCTAAAGTAGGTATTGAGTCAACTATTATTAGTTTAACTAAATCACCAAAAATATTAAGGTTAGGAGGTTTAGAAGTTTCAAAAATTGAAAAAGTTTTAAAAAAAAAAATTAAGATAGATATTAATCCTTCAAAAAAAGTTGCGCCTGGACAATCAAAATTACACTACTCTCCTGGAATTCCAATTAGAATGAAAGTTACTAAACCAAAAAAAAATGAAGCCTATATACTATTAAAAAAAAGAAGAATTTACTCTCCTCATTACTACTATTTAACTCAAAACAACAATCTTAAAGAAGCTGCAAAAAATTTGTATTCTTGTTTAAGAAAAATTAAAAATAAAAAATATAAATCTATTGCAATTGAAAAGATTTCTAATATTGGTTTAGGCAAATCTATAAATGATAGATTAAGCAGAGCATCAAAATATTAATGATAAATTCTATAGAAGTTATAAACTTATCTAAATCTTATAATTCAAAAGAAGCTGTAAAAAATATTAATTTTAAAGTTGGAGAAAATGAAATCATTGGATTGCTTGGTCCTAACGGTTGTGGAAAAACAACTACAATAGCAATGATACTCGGATTATTGAAGCCGTCTCATGGCGAAGTACTGATAAATGGATTAGATATTGAATCAAATAAAATTTCACTTCTTCATAAAATGAATTTTATTTCACCTTATATTGAGCTGCCAAAAAAGCTAACGGTAAAACAAAATTTAATTGTTTATGGAAAATTATATAGTGTCAAAAATTTAAACAGTAGAATTGAATACCTTGCTAACGAGCTAAGGTTAGAAGATCTTTTAAATAAAAGATCGGGTGAACTTTCTTCGGGACAAAAAAATAGAGTTAGTTTAGCTAAAGCTTTGATCAATGATCCGTCTGTTCTTTTATTGGATGAGCCGACGGCATCTTTAGACCCAGAAACTGCTGATTTTGTGAGAACGTTTTTAGAAAATTACAAAAAAGAAAAAAAAATATCTGTTTTACTTGCTTCACATAATATGAATGAAGTTGAAAGGTTATGTAATTATATATTAATGATGAAAAATGGTATTATTATTGATCAAGGTAAACCAATTGAATTAATAAAAAAACACGGTAGAAGAAATTTAGAAGAAGTATTTTTAAAACTCGCAAGGAGTAAAAATGAATTTTAGTAGAATATATGGTCTTTTTTTAAGACATTTTTTTTTAATTACACAATCTTTTCCAAGAATTTTAGATCTAATATACTGGCCATCAATCCAAATTACTTTATGGGGCTTTATTTCCAATTTTTTTACTGCTCATAGCACTTATTATAATAATACTGTTGGTGTTATTTTAACTTGCGCTATTCTTTATGATTTCTTATTTAGAACAAGCATTGGTTTTAATATTCTTTTTTTAGAAGAAATTTGGAGTAGAAATTTTACCAATTTATTTATTGCACCAATGAGGCTAAGTGAAATAATTGCTTCATTGGTTTTTACAGCTTTAATTAGAACTTTAATTGGTCTAGTGCCCGCAATACTTTTAACCTCACCTCTTTTTGGAATTTCTTTATTAGATCTTGGTATTCCCTTGTTTTTTCTTTTTTTAAGTTTATATATTTTTGGAATTACATTGGGATTATTTGTGTCCGCAGGATTGCTAAGATTTGGTCCTTCTTTTGAAAATATAGCTTGGTCAACTTTATTTTTACTAGCTCCTTTTGGCTGCATTTATTATCCTATAGATATTTTACCTGAGATTTTACAAAATATAGCACGTGCTCTTCCGCTAGTTTATATTTTTGAAGAAGCTAGAAGTATACTAGTTAATCAAATTGTTAATTACCAAAACATTGCCCAAGCTTTTTATTTAAATGCAATTTACTTAATCATAGGAATTTCATTATTTTATTACTCTTTCGGTCAAGCTAGAATAAAAGGATCGTTAATAAATGTAGGTGAATAATGGTGCGCCCGGAAGGACTTGAACCCTCAACCTTCTGGTCCGAAGCCAGACGCTCTATCCAATTGAGCTACAAGCGCGTTAGGTTTAGAGTATTATAAATTAAAAATGAAAAAAATCATTAAATTATTTGTAGAAGACCAAAACCCGAGTAAACGCTTAGATACTTTTATCAGTTCTAAAGTTATTGATTTTAGTAGAACTAGAATAAAAAATCTAATTCTGGAAGGAAACATAAAAGTTAATAATAAAGTTTGCTATAGTCCAGCCAAAAAAATTAATTTGAATGATAATCTTTTAGTTGAAATCCCGTTACCAAAAAAAGCCTTTATAAAACCATATAAATATAATTTAGATATAATGTTTGAGGACAGTGATATAATAATAGTTAATAAACCGGCAGGTTTAGTAGTACATCCTGGCGCTGGTAATACAGAAAATACCTTAGTAAATGCACTAATAAATTATTGCAAAAAAAATTTATCATCTATTGGTGGAGAGTTAAGGCCAGGTATAATTCATAGACTAGACAAAGATACCAGTGGAATTTTAGTTGTTGCCAAAAATGATAAAGCTCATATTAATCTTTCAAAACAGTTTAGTGATCACACAATAAATAGAAAATATGAAGCATTAGTATGGGGAGCATTAAGACCACAAAATGGAATTATAAAAAGTTATATAAAGCGTAGTAATAAAAATAGACAGTTAATGGAAACAAGTTTTGTTAAAGGAAAATCAGCTATAACAAATTATAAAACTTTAGAAATTTTTCAAGGTAATAAAATTCCTACCTTGAGTTTAGTGGAATGTAAATTAGAAACTGGAAGAACACACCAAATTAGAGTTCATATGTCTCACAAAGGAAATTCAATAATTGGTGATAAATCTTATCAAAAAAAAAATAAAAAATTTAAAAAAATTGATATGGAGTTGAATTCCATGCTAAAAAATATTAATAGACAATTTTTGCATGCTAAATCTCTTGGATTTATTCATCCATCTACCAATAAAAAGGTTTGTTTTGAAGTTTCATTACCGAAAGAATTGTTAAAATTGGTTAAAAAGCTAAGAAATCTTAGTAAATAATACGCCTTGTTTTTGACAAAAAATTTATTAAATAGTACTTAGTTTAATTATGAATACAAAAACAACAACCTATAGTCTGCCGAGCCTGTCAAGTGAAGGGGGACTATCTAATTACCTTGTTCAAATTAAAAAGTTTCCGATGTTAGCTGCTGAAGAAGAATACATGTTAGCAAAAAGCTGGAAAGAAAGAGGTGATTTAAAATCAGCTGAAAAACTTGTAACAAGCCACCTAAGATTGGTAGCCAAGATTGCTATGGGATATAGAGGTTATGGGTTACCAGTAAGTGAATTAGTTTCAGAAGGAAATGTTGGGTTGATGAAAGCTGTAAAAAAATTTGACCCTGAGAGAGGGTTTAGACTTGCAACTTATTCAATGTGGTGGATTAAGGCATCTATACAAGAATATATTTTAAGATCATGGAGCTTGGTAAAAATAGGAACAACAACAGCACAAAAAAAACTTTTTTTTAATTTAAAAAAATTAAAAAATCAAATAGCTCCGAGATCAGATGGTGATTTAAAAAAGGAACATGTAAATGAAATTGCTAACAGACTTAATGTTAGTGATGAAGAGGTTGTTTCTATGAATAGAAGGCTTCTTGGTCAAGAGAAATCATTAAATGATCTAGTTAGTGAAGATGGGGATGAATGGCAAGATTGGCTTGCAGATAAATCAATGGATCAAGAACTAAAAATTTCTCAAAATCAAGAATTTAAAGAAAGACAAAATTTATTTAAAGAATCTATACATATTTTAAATGATAGAGAAAAAGAAATTCTTTATGCAAGAAGACTTAATGACGAACCTACTACCTTAGATGAATTAAGCAAAAAATATAAAATTAGCAGAGAAAGAATTAGGCAAATAGAAAATAAGGCTTTCGAAAAACTTCAAAAATGTATGCTGAATGCTGCTAAATCGAAAAACTTACTTCCAATAAATTAAGATTTAAACGGATTTTCAAGTAAAATTGTATCCTCCCTTTTTGGACTCGTAGAAACACTAGATATTTTAACACCACAAAATTTATTAATAAATTTAATGTACCTTTGGGCATTTTTGGGAAGATCTTTCCATTTTTTAATTCCACTCGTATTTTTTAACCAACCATTAAATTTCTTGTATACTGGTTTTATTTTAATTTGATCCTGTAATGAGCTAGGCAAGTAATCAATTTTTTTTCCGTTAAGTTTGTAAGCAACACAAATATACAAATCTTTAAACTCATCTAAAACATCTATTTTGGTCAAAGCAATTCCTTTCGTACCTGATATTGTGCAAGATTGTTTAACTAATACTGCATCAAACCAGCCACATCTTCTTTTTCTATTTGTAACAGTTCCAAATTCTTTACCTCTTTTGCCAATTTTGTTTCCTGTTTCGTTTTTTAATTCTGTTGGAAAAGGACCTTCTCCTACCCTTGTTGTGTATGCCTTAACTATGCTGAGAATATAATTAATTGTATCAGGACCGCACCCAGATCCTGCTGAAGCTGCGCCAGCAACAGTATTTGAAGATGTTACAAATGGATATGTTCCATGATCTATATCAAGCAACATTCCTTGTGCACCTTCAAACAAAATTGTTTTTTTTTTCTTTTTAAATTCATTTATTTTTTTCCAAACTGGTTTTGAATATTTTAATATTTTAAAAGAAATTTGGTTTAAATCATCCATTAGTTTTTTTTTGTTTATTAATTTTTTTTTTAAACCTTTTCTTATAGAGTTATGATGAAATAAAATCATATCAATTTTTTTTGATAAATTGTTTTTGTTTGCAAGATCCATTACGCGGATTCCTCTTCTTCCAATCTTGTCTTCATAAGCTGGTCCAATACCTCTTCTTGTAGTTCCTATTTTATCAGTATTTTTTGCATCTTCTCTAATTCCATCTAGCTCTCTATGTAATGGTAAAATTAATATTGCATTTTCAGCTATATATAAATTCTTGTTGGTAATTTTTATTCCTAGTTTTTCTATTTGTTTAATTTCATCTAAAAGAGCCCAAGGATCAATAACTACACCATTGCCAATTATTGAAATTTTATTTTTTCTTACTATGCCCGAAGGTAATAATTTTAATTTATAAGTAGT
>QCRZ01000025.1 GCA_003209225.1 Pelagibacteraceae bacterium AG-464-B04 | reverse complement strand
GAGCTGCAATAGTTCCAGCTTCTCCACATCCTTTAGCTCCTAATGGATTTGAAGTTGCGGGTGTTGACGTGAAACCAAGTTTAATCTCTGGAAAATTATCAGCTCTTGGCATAGCATAATCCATATATGATGCTGTTGTTAATTGGCCTGATTCATCGTAGTAAGCATTCTCATATAAAGCTTGTCCTATTCCTTGAGCTACACCTCCGTGAACCTGACCCTCGACTACCATGGGGTTAATAACTGTTCCAAAATCGTCAACAACAGTATATCTGTCTACTTTCGTTTCACCTGTATCTTCGTCTATTTCTACTTCACAGATATGCGTACCTGCTGGAAAAGAAAAATTGGAAGGATCAAAAAAAGAAGTTTCTACTAAACCAGGTTCAACTCCTTCTGGAAGTGGAGATTTAACATCACCAAATGTTCCTGGCAAATAACAAGCAAATGCAACCTCTCCTATTGTTTTCTTTTTATTTGAGTTTTTAACTACAAATTCTCCAGATTCAAAATCTACATCTTCAGTTTTAGCTTCCATCATCTTAGCTGCAACTTTTTTACCTTTTTCAATAATTTTATCACAAGCTTTAACAATAGCTGTTCCTCCAACAGCAAGTGATCTTGATCCATAAGTTCCCATTCCAAATGGACCTTTATCGGTATCACCGTGAACGATATCTATATTTTCTATTGAAACTCCTAATTTATCTCCAACTATTTGAGCAAAAGTCGTGTCATGACTTTGTCCATGACTATGAGTTCCTGTAAAAACCGAAACATTCCCTGTAGCATTAAATCTTATTTCGGCTGACTCCCAAAGTCCTACACCTGCACCAATTGACATTACCACAGCTGAAGGAGCAACTCCACATGCTTCTAAATAAGTTGAAAAACCTATTCCTCTAAGTTTTCCTTTTGTAGCTGAATCAGATCTTCTATTTTTAAAGTTTTTATAATCGGATATTTCTAATGCTTTATCTAAATGAGCATTATAGTCACCTGAATCAATATTGTGCACTAAGCATTGTTGGTGTGGAAATTTATTAATAAAATTTTTTCTTCTAAATTCAGCTTGATCCATTCCAATTTCTTTAGCAGCTTCAGTAACAATTCTTTCAACCACATATGTAGCTTCAGGTCTACCAGCTCCTCTATAAGCATCTGTAGGTGCTGTATTAGTATAAACACCTTTAACAGTACAACATGCTGTTGGAATATCATAAGGACCTAAAAGTAAAGGTGCATATAAATATGTTGGGGTTACTGTTCCAAGAACTAGAGCATAAGCTCCTAGATTTGCAATAGTATCCACTTTTATGGCTTTTATTTTACCATCTTTCTCAACTGCTACTTCAACATGAGTAAGATGATCTCTACCGTGATTATCTGACAAAAATGACTCTGTTCTTTCAGCAACCCATTTAACAGGTCTTTCAATTTTTTTAGATGCCCAAGCTACTACTACATCTTCGGCATAAGCATTAATTTTTGATCCAAAGCCACCCCCTACATCCGGAGCTACAACTCGGAATTTATGTTCAGGATGTACAGCATTAAATGCTGACAAAATTAATCTTGATAAATGCGGGTTTTGGCTAGCTGTATACAAAGTTAATTCTTCCGAGGATGCATTATAATCACCGATAGCAGCTCTAGGTTCCATTGCGTTTGGTATTAATCTATTATTAACTAAATCTAATTTAACAACCTTGTATGCTTCTGAGAAAACTTTTTCTGTTTTTTCCTTATCTCCTAATAAAAAATCAAATGATAAATTTTTATCTATTCCTTCATGAATAGGTTTTGAGTTTATGGCATCACCTGCATTTACTATTGCTTTTAATACCTTGTAATCTACACGAACTTTTTCTGCCGCGTCTTTAGCTTCATCAAGAGTTTCAGCAATCACAACCGCTACATGGTCACCTACAAAATTTACTATATTGTTTGCTAAAGGAGGATGTGGTGGACATTTCATATCTGTTCCATCATGACTAACTATTTTCCAACCACAAATAAGACCACCAATTTTATCCTTAGCCAAATCATCTCCAGTTAATATTTTTATTACACCAGGTAAATTTGAAGCTTTTGATATGTCAACTTTTGAAATTACAGCTCTAGCATGTGGAGAACGAACAAAGTACGCATAAGTTTGATTAACAAGGTTAATATCAGATGTATATCTTCCTTTACCTGTTAAAAATTTTTTATCTTCTTTTCTTTCTACTCTTGATCCAATTAAACTGCTCGGCATAATCTTTTTTTATCCTTATCTACATTTTTGTAGCCGCATCTTTGACAGCTGCAACAATGTTTTGGTAACCTGTGCAACGGCAAATGTTACCTTCTAGCCAATCTCTAATTTCCTTTTCACTAGGATTTTTTTTATTTTTTAATAAATCTACTGCGCTCATAACCATACCAGGTGTACAGAAACCACACTGTAAACCATGGTGTTTTTTGAAAGCTTCTTGCATAGGGTGTAATTTTCCATTAGTTGCAAGTCCTTCTATTGTTGTAATTTTAGAACCAGAAATATCTGCAGCAAAAAGTGTGCAACTTTTCACTGATTTACCATCAACGTGGACCACGCAAGCTCCACATTGGCTAGTATCACAGCCAATATGAGTCCCGGTTAAGCTTAAAATATCTCTTAATAATGTCGATAATAAAGTATTATCTTTTATTTCCCGTGAAACTTTTTTACCATTAATTTCTAAAGACACATTTTGCATTAGACCTCTAATTTCTAATTTCAAAGAATTAGTTAAACATAACGACTAAAAAGTCGCAATGTTAAATTAAAGTACACGCTATGTTAGAAAAACTTATTTAACTATATAAAACAGTAATAAAACAACAATTGGTATAACTACGTATAAAATATTTTTACTAATTTTTTTTAAGATTAAACCTTTTTCTGGAATAATTTTTTTAACTTCCGTTTTGTCTTCTTTTTTTATTTCTAAAGGAGATATTAGCTCAGAAAATTTTCCAAAAAAAATATCTGCCATTTTTTTTGCAGTCATTTCAATTAATCTTGATCCGACTTGGGCTATTTTTCCTCCTACAGTAGCTTCAACACTATAAATTAATTTTGTAATTCCCTTACTTTCTTCTAACTGAACATATGCCTCTCCTGAAGCAAATCCTACTGGTGAATTTCCTTCTCCAACAATTTTATAACTGTTCGGTGGCTTAATATCCTGAAGTTCAATATTACCAGTAAAAGTAGCATTAAATGGTCCAATTTTATTTGTCGCAGTAGCAGTAAAGTTATTATCAGAATTTTTTTTAAATTTTTCACATCCAGGTATACTTTTCTTTAATATATCAGGATTATTTAAAGCTTCCCAAACTGAGTTTTTATCTAATTTTATCTCGTATGATCCTGTTAATTTCATAATACAAATAAACTAGTATATAATAAATTTTATTATGGATGACACTACAAAAAAAGAATTACAATCTGGGGCTTTTGAAAGATTAATACACCATTTAAGAGGGAGAAAAGACGTACAAAACTTAGATCTCATGAATTTAGCTGGATTTTGCAGAAATTGTTTATCAAAATGGTATCGCGAAGAAGCTCAAAAAAAAGGTATAGTTATCTCTGATCCAGAGGCAAGAAAGCACGTATATGGAATGTCCTATGAAGAATGGAAACAAAAATACCAAAGGAAATAATTATGAAAAAAATATTAATTTTACTTTTTGCCATTTATTGTTTTTCAGCCTCTGCTGTTGAAAAAAAAACTAATTTTTCTCTAGAAATATTTGAAAATGCTAAAGCTAATGGAAAAACAATAGTTGTAAATTCTTACAATATTTCTTGTACTACTTGTGCTAAGCAAACAAAAATTTTAGATCAAGCTCAAAAAGAATTTAAAGAAATAATTTTTTTCAGCTATGACCAAAACAAAAATAAAGATATAGCTAAAAAACTAGGCATAGATTTTTGGACAACTATTGTTGTTTACAAAGGTAATAACGAAGTTATTCGTATTATTGGTCAAACTGATGAGAAAATTATTTACTCTGCTATAAAAAAAGGAATCTAATAATGAAAATTAATGCTATGCGAGCTTTTCTTATTTCGGCACTTGTTATAATAATTTTATATGCTTTGGGTTTATTTCTTCCAATAATGTTGACTTCTAAAAAAGTATCAAATTTATACAAAAATTATGAAATGAAATTAGTTTTAAAAGAAAAAATTACTTTTCTTTAAGTCTTGGAAATAATTCCACAAAATTACAAGGTTTGTGATTAATATCAAGTTGATATTTTAAAATCATATCCCACGCATCTGTTACTCCTCCGGACGAACCAGGTAAAGCAAATATATATTTTCCATTTGCTAAAACTGCAAAAGCTCTAGATTGCATAGCTGAAGTGCCGACAGTAGTGTAGCTTAGTTGCCTAAATAATTCTCCAAATCCTGGAATTTCTTTATCTGCTAAATCTTTAATTGCTTCTGGGGTAATATCTCTTCCAGTTAGTCCAGTGCCTCCTGTCGTTAAAATTACATCAATTTCTTTATTTTTTAACCATTCTAAAATTATTTTTTTTATTTCTTCTTTTTCGTCTTTAGCTATTTTTCGATCAATTAACTTGTGATTTTGTTCTTTTATTTTTTTTACTAATATTTCTCCTGACTTATCATTATCAATTGTTCTTGTGTCAGTTACTGTCAAAAGTGCTATATTAATTTGCATATTCTATTTATAAGATAAATAACGATGGCTCTATTAGCAATATTATTTTTTGCCACTGCCATATTGTACTCCAGTGTTGGTTTTGGTGGTGGTTCTACATATCTAGCCTTGCTTCTAATTTGGGATGTACCTTATTTTATTATTCCTGTAATTGCATTATCCTGTAACATTATCGTCGTATCAGGTAATTGTTTTAATTACATTAGAGCGGGAAACTTAAACTTTAAACTTTTAATTCCTTATTTAATTGGATCTGTGCCATTAGCTTTTATTGGTGGATCCTTGTATGTGGAAAAAAATTTTTTTGAAATATTTCTATTTTTAGTTTTATCAATTGCAGGAATTTTATTGTTATTAAATTTTAAATCTTATGATGATAAAGAAGAAAACTACAGAAAAATTCCAATCATTATTTCAATTTTAATTGGAAGTTCTTTAGGATTTGTTTCAGGAGTGGTTGGTATTGGTGGTGGAATTTTTTTAAGTCCGATACTTTTTTTAATAAAAGCTGGAAAACCAAAACACATTATAACAACTGCGTCATTGTTTATACTAATCAATTCTGTTTCTGGAATAATTGGACAATTTACAAAAAATGTTGTTTTAAACGAAATTTCAAATTCCTGGTACCTTTTAGTTGCTGTCTTGATAGGAGGTCAGATTGGAAATTTTTTAAATTTAAAAGTATTTCCCCCTCGTATTTTAGCACTAGTAACTGCTATACTAGTAATATTTGTTGCAGCAAGAATGGGATTTAAAAATTTTTTTATTTATTAAAAGATTATGAACTTAAATTACTTTTTAAAAACAAGAATTCTGGATGGTGGCATGGGACAAGAATTGTTGGCTAGAGGCTTAAAAGCTAAAGGATCTCTTTGGTCAGCAACAGCTTTAATAGAGAGAAAAAATCATCAATTAATAATTGATGCACATTTAGATTTTATTAAAGCAGGTGCTGATGTAATTGTTACAAACAATTTTTCTGCAAGAAGAACAAGAATGATAGAAAACAAAGTGGAAAAGTACTTTAATTATGCTAACGAAAAAGCTGGAGAACTTGCTTTAAAAGCTAAAGAAATTTCAAAAAAAAATATTTTAATAGCCGGAGGTTTGCCTGCTCAAAACAATACCTATGTTTTAGATCAAAGGGATAAGAAAATAATTGAAAAAGGTTTTTTTGATCAAGCTAAATTAATTAAACCTTTTATTGATTTTTTTTACCTAGATGTTTTATGTGGCACTAAAGAATGCGAATTAGCACTTAATGTTGTAGAAAAAATGAACTTACCTGTATTAGTTGGATTACATGTTAAAAAAAATTGCAAACTTCCATCAAATGAAAGCATAAGTGAAGTAGTTGAGAAATGTAAAAATAAAAATTGGCTGGGTATAATCTTGGCTTGTGTTTCTCCTGAAATAATAGAAAAAACAATTGATGAAGTTAAACAATTAAACATGCCTTTTGGTTACAAAGCAAATCTTTGGAAAATGGAGGAACCAGTTCCAGTTCATAAATTTGCAACACCCATGGATGAAATTGGAGCAAACCCTGTTGAAACTATGGGAACAAGAGAAGATTACACTGGTGCAAAATTTTTAGAATTTTCTAAAAGAATGACTAGTAAAGGAGCTACAATTTTAGGGGGATGTTGCGAAACAAATCCATCACATATAGAAAAGATAGCTACTCTTAAATAACTTTTTTATCTGTAGAAATTTTATTGGATTTTTTAACTAAATATATTCCTACTATAACAGCTATCAAAGACAAAATAACTTTAGATGTAATTTCTTCTTTTAAAAATAAGAATCCTAGAATTACTCCAAATATTGGAATTAAATAAGCAACTTGAGCCTGAAAAACTAAACCATTGTTTTTTAAAATATAAAATCTAAGCAACCAAGCAATGCCAGTGGAAAAAACTCCAAGGTAAATAAGGGAAATAGATGAATCTAGTCTTGGATTAAGATTCCAGGGCTGCTCAACTAACATGCAAATTGGAAATATAATTAAAGCAGCCCAAATCAATATTGATGCAGTAACATTTTCATTTTTTTTATTGCTGATTTTTAAGGTTAATAAGCCACCAATAACATAAAAGGTTGAAGCAAAAAAAATAATTAAAGCTGATAAAAAATTATTTTCATTGATTAAAATTTTATCAGAAAATAGAAAAACAATTCCTGAAAATCCAACTAATATTCCAATAGATTTTACAAAATTAATTTTTTCATTATTGGTAAAAAAATGAGCTAATATGGCTGCTGTTAGAGGTGTGCTAGCCATCAATATTGCTGCCAAATTACTTTGAACTTTTTGAACACCAAAAGCTATTAAAAAAAAAGGAATTACTAAATTAACAATTCCAATTATTGCAAACCAGTACCAATCTTTAGAAAAAGCTTCGATCCTAATTTTTCTTAAATAACATATAAAAATTACAGGAAGTGCACCAAAAAGAATTCTAAAAAAGGCAATCGAAAGAGGTCCGTAAGAGTAGGTAGCGATTTTAATATTAAAAAAGGCTGAAGCCCAAATAAGAGCTAAAATTGTTAGTAGTATATAATCTAAAGATTTAGCTTCTCTCATTCAGATATCTCTTGTTCAGATCCTTTAGTAATTTTTATCAATTGAGTATAACTAATTTTAAAAATGCTATTGGGATGTCCTGCGGCCGCAAAAACATCTTTAAATCTTCCCAAAGAATTATCAATTATAACTTCAAGTTTGTTTAAATGCGCAATAGGAGCTACACCTCCTATTGAAAATCCTGTTTGTAATTTTACTTGTTCAGCATCGGCCATACAAACATCCTTCTTACCTATTAATTTTTTTAATTTGTTAAGAGAACATTTTTTATCACCAGCAATTAAACATAATAAGAAAACATTTTCAGCTCTTAAGACTAGGCTCTTCACAATTGCCCCTACATTACAATTTAAAGCAAATGCAGCATCTTTTGCTGTTCTTGCAGTTTTATTAAGGACAACTATTTTAATAGAAGAATCAAAATTTTTTATGAAGGCATTAACTCTTTTCACTGATTCTTTTTCGAGTATATTTTCCATTTTTTTAATTTATTTAAGGTATAAGGAATTGCTTTTATAATATCTTCAGCAATTAAACCAGAGCCAAAATTTCTAGCGATGTCTCCATGAATCCAAACAGCAGCGCAGGCTGCAAAAAATGGGTTCATTTTATTTTTTCCAATCAAACTTGAGATCATTCCACTAAGAACATCTCCGGATCCTATTACCGCTAATTCACTTGAGGTGTGGTCGTTGTAAATTATTGTTCCATCAAAAGATCCTATTAAAGTGACCGAACCTTTTAATACAATATTTGTTTTTGTGAGTTGTATTGCTTTAAATAACTTTTCTTTATCACTCATATTTTTTTTAATTGATGGAAAAATTAAATGAAATTCTTTTGGATGCGGGGTAATTACTTTATTTTTATCTAAAAATTTATATAGTTCTTCTGGTTTTTTTTTAAAACATGTCAATGCATCTGCATCAACAACAACATGTTTTATTTTTTTTAATAATAATAGAGTTTTTTGTTTTGTTAAATTATTTGAACCTGCCCCAGGTCCTATTAGATATATTGAAGTTTTTTGTGTATTTATAAATTTTTTTAGGGATCTAATTGTATTTATTTCCTCTTTTAAAATTGAAGCAAATTTATAAGAATAAATAGGTAAGGTTTTTTTTGAACAGAGCATTTTAACAGAACCTGTACCAATTCTTAGTGCTGATTCTGCACTTAGAATAGTAGCTCCTGTCATGTGTTTTTGACCACCTAAAATAACAAGTTTTCCTCTACTATTCTTGTGATCTTTTTGTTTTTTCCAGGGAAAATACCTAAACCATACTTTTGGGTTATTTCTCAATATTTTTGATTTCATTATTTACCTATTTGAACATGTCTATTATGCATAGCTGTTATCTAATAAAAACACATTTTTCTTAAATTTGAATTTGTTATTTATTTAATTAAAAGTAAAAAAAAATGAGTTCAAATAAAGTTATAAAATTGATGAAAGATAAGGAAGTAGAATTCGTAGATCTTAGATTTACGGATCCTAAGGGTAAGCTTCAACATTTAACCATGGACGCCACTATGGTTGACAATGAAATGCTTAATGAAGGAGTATTCTTTGATGGTTCTTCAATAGCTGGTTGGAAAGCTATTAATGAGTCTGACATGATACTAAAACCAGATCTTAATAAACAAGTTATTGATCCCTTTACTTCACATAACACGCTCATTTTATTTTGTGATGTTTTAGATGCTGTAAAGAAAGATCCTTATGAAAGAGACCCAAGAAGTATAGCTAAAAAAGCTGAAAATTATTTAAAAAAAACTGGAATTGGTGACAAAGCATATTTTGGTCCTGAGGCAGAATTTTTTGTATTCGATGATGTTAAGTTTAAAAACGATATGAACGAAACAGGTTTTAAAATTGATAGTTCAGAAGGACCCTATAATACGGGAAAAAATTATGAAAGTGGCAACATGGGACATAGGCCAGGTATTAAAGGAGGCTATTTCCCAGTTCCTCCTGTTGATAGTGCACAAGATATGAGAGGAGAATTTTTAAAAGCTTTGAGAGATATGGGAATTAAAGTTGAAAAACACCACCACGAAGTAGCACCAAGCCAGCATGAGCTTGGTATGTACTTTGGAACCCTAACTGATCAAGCAGATAACATGCAACTTTATAAATATGGCGTTCAAATGGTAGCTCATTCTTTTGGAAAGACAGCAACATTCATGCCTAAACCAGTTAAAGGAGATAATGGTTCAGGTATGCATACACATCAATCGTTATGGAAAGGAAGTACCGCATTATTTTCAGGAAATAAATATGCTGGACTATCTGATATAGCGTTGCATTATATTGGTGGAATTTTAAAACATGCAAAAGCAATAAACGCTTTTTCTAATTCAACCACTAACAGTTATAAAAGGTTGATACCTGGCTTTGAAGCTCCAGTATTACTTTGCTACTCGGCTAGAAATAGATCAGCATCATGCAGAATACCAATAACTTTAAATAAAAAGGCTGCTCGATGTGAAATTAGGTTCCCAGATGCAGCAGGAAATCCATATTTAACTTTTGCTGCAATGTTAATGGCTGGATTAGATGGAATTAAAAATAAAATTAATCCTGGAAAACCTGTTGATCAAGATTTATATGCTATGCCAGAAAATGAAGTAAAAAATATTCCAACTGTTTGTGGTTCGCTAAGAGAAGCAATGGAAAGTCTTGATAGAGATAGAAAATTTCTTACTGAAGGTAAAGTTTTTACGGACGATCAAATTGATGCATACATAGCTTTGAAATTTGAAGAAATTTACAAACTTGAACACACTCCACATCCAATAGAATTTGATATGTATTATAGCTGTTAATATTTCATTTAATATTCTAACTGTATCAAATCCCGCATAAGTAAGCAAAAATCACCAATTGAATTAAAAAAAAGAAACACTATGTTGTTCAATAAATGAGTGATTTTTTTAAAAATAAAGATTTAACAAGAAAACAAGCAGAAAATATAATTAATAAAACATTGTTGTCTAAAGATGATGGTGAGCTTTATCTTCAAGATTCTGTTGTCGAAAGCATTACACTCGATGATGGAAAAATTAAAAACACAAGCTATGCTAAAAAATATGGAATGGGTCTTAGAGGGGTTATAGATGATGTTGTGGCCTATAGTCATACCAATTCAATTTCAAAGAAATCTTTAATAGATGCGGCAGAAAATATCAATTCAACATTAAAAAGTTTTAAATCTAAAAAGCATGATAATTCTCTAAGAAAATCTAATGAAATTTTATACACTGACCACAATCCAATAGATGCAAAATCCTTAAAAGAAAAAATAAAATTATTACATCGGGTTGATCAATATTTAAGATCTAAAAGCTCTTTAGTAAAACAAGTAACAGCAAGCATTAATGCTGAAAAAAAAATCATTGAAATTATAAAATCTGGAGGTGCTACTTTTAGTGACTCACAACCAACAACTTCTTTTCGAGCTTCTATAATGATGCAAAAAGGTTCTAAAAATACGCAAGGAAGTTATGCAAATGGAGGTCGTTTTTTATTTGATGAATATATAAATGAAAATAATTGGAAAAAAGTTTGTGATGAAGCTTTTAGACAAGCAAGCATGAATTTAGATGCAAAGAAAGCTCCAGCGGGAGAAATGGATGTTGTATTAAACAATGGATGGAGTGGAGTACTTTTGCATGAAGCTGTAGGACATACTTTAGAAGGAGATTTTCTTTACAAAAAATCAACTTTGTTTCATGACAAAATAGGAGAGCAAATAGCAAATAAACAAGTTACAGTAATTGATCAAGGAAATTATCAAGGAGGACGCAGAGGTTCATTAAACTTTGATGATGAAGCAGAAAAAACACAAAGAAACATATTAATAAACAGAGGTAAACTAGTTGGTTTTATGCATGATCGTCTATCAGCAAGGTTAACTAAAAATAAACCTACTGGAAATGGGCGAAGACAATCTTATCAGTACGCACCAATGCCGCGCATGACCAATACATTTATGATGAATGGTAAATACTCAAGGGAAGAAATGATTAAATCTGTAAAAAAAGGAATATATGTAGATGCCTTAGGTGGCGGTTCAGTAGATATTGTTTCAGGTCAATTTAATTTTACAGTTTCGAATGCAAGAGTAATTGAAAATGGTGAACTTAAAGAAAATGTAAAAGGTGCAACACTT
Organism: Pelagibacteraceae bacterium AG-464-B04; assembly: GCA_003209225.1. GTDB lineage: Bacteria > Pseudomonadota > Alphaproteobacteria > Pelagibacterales > Pelagibacteraceae > AAA240-E13. The sequence continues at coordinate 3,652 of QCRZ01000025.1, read as the reverse complement.
ATTGGGAGTGGAAGTGATGTTATTAAAAATATAAGCATGGTGGGAAATGACTTAGAACTTGATAATGGATTTGGAATGTGTGGAAAATCAGGACAAACTGTTCAAGTTGGATTGGGAATACCTTCATGTAAAGTCTTAATGACTGTTGGTGGATCAAAAGTTTAATATTTTCATGTTAAAAGATAAAAAATTTTTAGAAGAACAAGCCTCTTATTGTTTAGATAAACTAAAAAAATTAGGAGCTACAGACTGTGAAGTATTAGTTTCAAATTCTATTTCTGAAAGTGTTGAGTTTAGAAATAAAAAAATTGAAAGTTCAGATCGAAGTGATACTTTAGCAATAGAAGTTATATCATACATAGGTAAAAGAAAATCTAGCACCTCATTAAGTTATGTTGATACCAAAACTACAGATGAGATGCTTGAAAAAGTAATAGAAGTTACAAAAATTACCCCGGAAGATCAGTATAATGAATTACCCGAAAAAGAACTTTTGATTAAAGATTATGAAGATCTCTCACTTTACGATGAAAGTGAAATTGATAATCAAAAAAAAATAGAATATTTAAAAGAAGCAGAAGAAGAGGCTTTAAGTTATGATGATATAAGTAAAACTAATAGCGCTTCATTTAGTCAATCAAAAACTAATTTCATATTACAAAATTCTTTAGGATTATCTGTTGGTTATAAAAAATCATCTTTTTCATATTATATAGATTTGTTAGCAAAAAAAAATGAGGGAGGAAATGAAAGAGATTATGAATATGATTCAAAAGCATTTATTAATGAATTGATGAAACCTAAAGAATTAGGAAAAATTGCAGCGCGAAGAGCAATTAGAAAATTAAATCCGAGAAAAACAAAAACTCAATCCATACCAATTATCTTTGAACCTAGAATAGCTAACAACTTATTATCAACTTTATCATCTGCTATATCCGGAAGTAGTTTTGCAAGAGGTACGTCTTTTTTAAAAGAAAAACTGAATAAAAAAATTTTTTCAAATTTTGTCAATATTATTGATGATCCCAGGATAAAAAAAAGCATGTATTCAAAACCTTTTGATAATGAAGGTGTGTCTTCAGAAAAAATTTATTTGGTTAAAAATGGAGTATTAAAAAGTTTAAAGTTAAGTAATTACTATTCAAAAATGTTGAATATGAAATCTAATGGTAGATCTTCAGGATTAACAAATACATATTTTACCAATGGAAATAAATCTTATAATGAGCTTACAAAAAATTTAGATAAATATATACTAGTCACTGAAACCATGGGTGGATTTGGCAATACCACAACTGGAGAATTTAGTTGCGGTGCTGCTGGAGTTTGTTATGAAAATGCAGTTAGTTATTCAATTAATAATTTTACGTTAGCCGGAAAATTAGAAGATATCTTTATGAATTTAATTTTAGCTAATGATTTACAATTTAAGTACTCAAAAAATAGTCCAACTGTACTCATTCCAGAAGGTTTAGTTGTTGGTGGTAAATAATTGTAAAAAAAAATTTTTATTTTATTTTTTACTTTTTAGTATTTTTTCATTAGCTATTTTATTTTTATTTACACCTTTTTTAATAGTGTAATCTAACGTTCCATGAGCACCAGCTTCTACTGCTTTGCGTTGAGTTCTAAATAGCTCTTTCTCTTTGGCGTTAGCGGCTAATTTATTAGAATGTTTTTCTAAATGTTTAGTATCTCTCATAATCTCTGACTATATACAGCTTTCATGGATCCAACAATGTTGAATTAAATTTTGAAAGATTCTCCACATCCACATCTTTCTGTTTCATTTGGGTTTTTGAAAACAAAAGTTGATGAAAGTTCTTCTTTTTTATAGTCCATTTCAGTTCCTAAAAGATACATTATTGCCTTTGGATCAATTAATACTTTAACACCTTTTTCTTCAATAATTTCATCGTTTGAATTTGAGGTTTTTGCATATTCAAGTACATACGACATGCCTGCGCATCCTCCTGATTTAACTCCTATTCTTACACCGATTGAAGGTTCTTTGGAGCTTGCCATTATTTCTTTAATTCTTATTGCCGCTCTATCACTTAAGGTAATAATCTGTTTTGTCATAAATTTAATTCCAACTTAGCTGCTTCGGACATTTTATCCTTATCCCATGGTGGTTCCCAAACCAAATTTAGGTTTACGTTAGATACACCTTCAACTTTCATTATATTACCCTTAACATCATTTGGCAAACTTTCTGCTACTGGGCAGTTTGGAGAAGTTAATGTCATATCTATATTAACATTATTTTCCTCATCTACTTCTACTTTATAAATTAAACCTAAATCGTAAATATTTACTGGAATTTCTGGATCAAAGATTTTCTTTATTTCATCGATCACTTTGTTTTTAATATTACTCATTATTTAAGTTTTTTCTGTATTAACTTCATCTTTTTCCTTATTCATCGCTGAAACTAACGTATGCCAAGATAAAGTAGCACACTTCACTCTCATTGGAAATTGCTTTACTCCTGACAATGACATTATTTTTGTTTTTTGATCATTATCTAAATTATTTGAGCTTATTTCAGAGCTACTCTTAACCATTTTTAAAAAATCATTGATGATTTCCTTTGATACCTCAAAGGATTTTCCTTTTATTAAGTCAGTCATTATAGAGGCTGAGGCTAAAGATATTGCACAACCTTCTCCTTCAAAAGAAACATTCTCAAGTTCATTTCCTTCACCTAGTTTCAAATAAACATGAACCTTATCTCCACAAAGTGGATTATACCCTTTTGCTTCATGATTATGCCCAGCACATTTTCCAAAATTTCTTGGACTTTTGCCATGCTCTAAGATTATATCCTGATACAGCTGTTTTAAATCCATTATTTTAAATTAAATATCTTTCTACAATTTTTAATCCCCTCACAAAGAATATTAATATCTTCTTTGTTATTATAAACCCCAATTGAAACTCTTGCAGTTGCTACAAGATTTAATTTTTCATGCAAAATTTGACAGCAATGGTGGCCAGCTCTAATTGCTATTCCATCTTCATCTAAAATTGTAGCAATGTCATGAGGATGAACTCCTTTGATTGTGAAAGAAATTACACCCGCCTTATTCTTTGGATTTCCGATTATCTTTACTGAATTCATTTCTTTCAGCTTTTCTAATGCGTAATTAGTTATTTCTTTTTCATGTCTAATTAAATTTTTTATTCCAATTGAATCCATAAATTTTATAGACTCGTTAAAAGTTATAATTTCCGCTGTAGGCATAGTTCCAGCTTCATATTTTTCTGGAAGTGGAGCGTAGGTAATATTATTTTTTTTTACTTCACTAATCATTGCTCCACCCCCTATATATGGAGGTAACCTTTCAAGCCATTTTTCTTTTGCATATAAAATACCAACTCCTGTGGGTCCATAAACTTTATGGCCAGAAAAAGCATAAAAGTCACAATCTAAATCTGTAACATCAACTTTAATATGAGGAACACTTTGGCACCCATCTACAAGAACCGGAATATTTTTTTTGTGAGCAATTTCAACTATTTCTTTGATTGGTACAATTGTTCCCGTGACGTTTGACAAATGTGTAACTGCAATAATTTTTGTCTTTGAATTTATTAATTTTTTGAATTCATCGATTATAATATCTCCATCTTCATTAATAGGTGC
>QCRZ01000024.1 GCA_003209225.1 Pelagibacteraceae bacterium AG-464-B04 | reverse complement strand
GACTCTAATTTGGCCTGCTGAATGGACTCATGCACATTCAGGTCAAATCGTAAACTCAGGAAAAAAATATATTATTACCGGCCATATGCATTTTCCTATAAAAAATTAACTTACCTTATTTTTTATTCTTTTAATTTTGGTTTATTAATTTCATCAAAGGGGAGTTTAATTGTAATTTCAATTTTAGAATACCATTCAGAAACATTTTTTATATCCTCAGAAGATAGCATTTGAGCAATTAAGCTCATTTGAGGGTGATTAATTTTTCCTGATTTGTAATCTTCAAGTCTTGCAATTAAATATTCTTTGTTTTGTGCTGTAATATTGGGAATTAAAGGAGAATTACCGCCTGAAGCAGCCTGTCCATCCATACCATGGCAAGCTGAGCAGACAGTTTCTGCCTTTTCTTTTCCTAAAAGTAAATCATCTGCAAAAGAATTATTTTGAATAATAAATATAAAAAAAATTAAAAAAAAACTTATAAAAGTATTTTTTCATTAATTTAACATTGTAAAACTAATAATTTTAATTGCCTCTTCTAATTTTGCTTCACCTTCTTTTAACTTACCAGCATCACACAAAGCTTTTCCTTCTTCCTTTAAGGATTTGATTTTTTCTAAATCTTCCTCAGAATATTTATATTGTTTTTTTCCATATTCTCTTTCTGACTCTTTCCAAATAGACTTTTGATAATAATTACAGAGATAGTCAGGTGCATTTAAATATTCTTGATATTCTGCCTCAGTAATACATTTGCCCTCTCTAACTTGAACAAATTCACCATCTTTCCATTTAGAAAGTCCACCACTACAGTGTTTTTTATCAAGTTCTTTCTGAGTAAGTTTATTTGTTGAATTTTCTTTAATTGAGGCTTTTCGTTTATCAGTAGAAATATATACACCAACTCCCAAAATAGTAACAAGTATCAATAATATAATTAAATTTCTTTGCATTGTTTTTACCTATTACCTAAAAAAAATGGACCGGTTCTTGCCGGTCCATTTTTATAATTAATTTTATGATCCTGAATACGTAATTCGGTAAACAACACCAGCTTTATCATCTGAAACTAGTAATGATCCGTCTACATACTGTTGAACATCAACTGGTCTACCAAGGTAAGTTCCTATTTCAGTCATCCATCCTTCAGCAAAAGGTTCTGATTTTTTAGCATTTCCTTTTGCATCTAAGAATGTAACCATAACTCTAGCACCTCTCGGTTTTACAGCATTCCATGAACCATGTTGAGCACTAAATATTGCGTTTTTATATTTAGCTGGAAACATATTACCAGTATAAAACATCATTCCTAAGTCAGCAGCATGCGCAATAGTCTCAACTTGAGGCTTGCAATATTTTTTAGAATATGCCGCAGGAATTGATTTACCTTTGTACTCATTAGTTCTTACATCTCCACCACCATAGTATGGGTGTCCATACCAAACATCAGGACCTAATCCACAAGCTTTGTTAATCTCTCCTGGAGGAGTTTCATCTCCCATTCCATCTACTTGGTTGTCTGTAAACCAAAGATCACCATTACCTGGGTGGAAAGCATGTCCTACTGAATTACGAATTCCAATAGCAACAACTTCTCTCTCTAATTCTCCTGGGAAACGATTAAATCTAATCATACCACCTATACCTACTTCATCATAAAGTGGATATTTATCTTCACCCGCAACGTTAAATGGTTGTCCCATACTTACATAAAGTTTATTGTCTGGGCCAATCGCACAAACACGAGCTGTGTGGTTATAAGATTCTTCTTCCGGTGGAATAAGATCGCCTTGGTTAATTATAGGTATTGCTACAGTATCTGGACTTTCCATAAAGTATTCTGCAGCTGGAAACCACAATACTCTGTTTCTTTCTGCTATATAAAGATGTCCATCATCACTGTAACAAGGACCGTTTGGTATATCGAAACTAACACTTGGGCTAAATTGTTCTACAGTATCAGCTATATTGTCCATATCTCTATCTGTAGCTTGCCAAACTCTAGTTTTTCTTGTTCCTATCCAAACTGTACCTTTGTTACGGCTAACTGCCATGTGTCGTGCGTCAGGTACTACCGCAAAAAGTTCTATTTTGAAACCCGCAGGCATTTTAATCTTAGAGATAATGTTAGATTTAACATTTGCCGCAAATTTCGTATCTTGGGGTATTACTTCTCCTGCTGCAGTGCCAGTTTTTTTGAAACTACTTAGTTTTAAGATATTTTCATCATCACCAGCAGCAAAAACATTTACACTCAGAAGCGCTGTCAACACAAAGGAAGTAAGGATTGCTATTATTTTTTTCATTTTTATTTCCTTCCTTAAGTTACACTTAATGTTTCAATTGAACTACTACCGCGACATACTGTCAAATCATTATTAATAAAATATTCAACTCAGGGTAGTGTATTTGTTTAAAAATATTAGTAAAAATACTTTTATTTTTAAACCCATAATTTGTTAAAACTACTTATGAGTATATGGGGTAATCTTATAGGTGGATATTTGGGGTTTTCTATAGCTGGTCCTATAGGTGCTCTTATAGGATCGATAATAGGTGGAAAAATTTCGTCCGCACGAAGAAAAGGTTTTCAACAAAATTTTATAAATCATAAGCAAGTTTTTGCCGTTTCCTTAGTAATTTTAACTGCAAAATTAGCAAAGGTAGATGGTCAAGTTTCAAAAGAAGAATTAGTCGCAATAAAAGAAAAATTAAAAATACCTGACAACGAAATTGATCAAGTTGGAAAAATTTTTAATAAAGCTAAGCAAGATAGCATGGGTTTCGAACCATATGCTCAACAAATTGCCAAAATTTATGAAAAAAATCCCGCAGTATTAGACGAAGTAATCAATGTATTGTTTTATATTGCAGAGGCTGATGGAAGAGTATCACGTTCAGAATTATCAATGATAAAGAACATTGGTAATATATTTGGAATTAGTGATAGTCAGTTTGAAGGAATCAAAGAATCAAGAAAAGGTTCTGATAAGCTAAACCCTTATATTGTTTTAGGTTGTAATCCAAAAGATGATTTAAGCACAATTAGAAAAAAATATCTACAACTGTCAAAAGAACATCATCCAGATGTATTAATTAGTAAAGGAGTCCCTAAAGAAGTTATAGAAGAAAGTAAAAAAAAAATGAGATCAATTAACGCAGCTTTTGACAAAATTAAAAAAATAAAATGAAAACAAATTGCCTCATTACCTTAAATGAAAAAAAAATATAAAATATATTTATATTTATGATAGCAACATTGGGAAATTTTTCTATTTGGCTTTCTTTGTTATTTGCATTTACTCAATTTGTATCTTCATTACAAAAAAATAACAAAAAAATTATAAAATTTAATACAATAGCAGCGATAGGATTGTTGTTATTTTCTATGCTATCTTTCTTATGTTTAATTTACAGTTATATTGTATCTGACTTTAGTGTATCTAACGTTTTTCAAAACTCTCATACAACAAAACCTTTAATATATAAAATTTCAGCAGTTTGGGGAAATCATGAAGGATCTATGTTACTGTGGATATTGGTATTGGCAATTTTTAATTTTTTTATTTTTAAATTATATAATAAAATTAATTTCAGCTTTGTTACAAATTCACTTAAAATTCAAGCATTTGTAACTTTAGGTTTTTTATTTTTTACCTTGCTTACATCTAATCCTTTTGAAAAAATTTTTCCTGTTCCTGAAAATGGTTTAGGTTTTAATCCAATTTTGCAAGACCCAGCATTAGCAATTCATCCTCCATTATTATATATTGGATATGTTGGTTTTTCTGCTGCTTTTTCATTTAGCGTTGCTATTTTATTAGGAAAAGATAAAAAATTAGAAAATAATATTTTACTATTTGATTGTATGAGGCCATTTGTTTTAGCAGCATGGACCTTTTTAACTATAGGAATAGCATTTGGTTCAATCTGGGCCTATTATGAACTAGGTTGGGGAGGGTGGTGGTTTTGGGATCCTGTTGAAAACGCTTCTTTTATGCCTTGGTTATTAGGTACAGCGTTAGTTCATTCTCTTATTGCTGTTAAAAAAAAAAAAATACTTCAAAAATGGGTTCTTCTACTAGCAATACTCTCTTTTTTGTTAAGTGTTATTGGAACTTTTTTGGTTAGGTCTGGGATATTAACCAGCGTTCATGCTTTTGCTTTAGATCCTTCAAGAGGAATATACATACTTGCGTTTATTGCAATTATTGGAACATATTCATTAACTTTGTTTTTTTTAAATTCAAAAAAATTTTCAGATAAAAAATACGTAACTTTTTTAAGCAGAGAAGGTTCAATTTTAATAAATAATATTATTATGATTATAGTTTGTGCCTCAGTTTTTTTAGGTACAGTGTATCCATTAATTATTGAGTCTTTCACTGGTAATAAAATTTCAGTAGGAGAACCTTATTATAACTCAATTGTTGTTCCAATAATGATTCCTGCGTTAATAGTAATGGGTGTCGGTCCACTTTTGTCATGGAACGATATTAATTTTACAAAGCTTTTAAAAAATTCATTTCCAAACTTTATATTCGTCTTTATTAATACCACTTTTTTTGTTTGGATATTTGGATCCTTTAATATTTTTGGATTAATAGGAATTATTTTATTTTCATGGATATTGTCCAATATTATTTTTACTTTGATAAGTAACTATAGTTTAATTAAAAGTCTGAAGGCCTTAAACAAAAATAAAATACCTAAAATAACCAACAGTATGTTAATTGCGCATGTTGGAGTGGCTCTATTAATATTGGGCGTTACAGCTTCTAGCGTATGGCAGAAAGAAAAAATTATTCGCATGAAAACTGGTGAAAGTATTAAAATAAATAATTATCAAGTTGTTTTCAAAGAATTAAATGAAATTAAAGGAGAAAATTATTTTGCATTACAGGGCAAATTTTTAGTTTATGATAAAAAGAAATTATTAATAACAGAATTAAATCCTGAGAACCGCATTTATCCAATTACTAATAATTCAACAACGGAAGCAGCAATACATACTAACTTAAAGAGAGATTTATATATAGTTCTGGGTGATGGAAACAGTGATAAAGGAAGAGTAATAAGAATATATTATAACCCACTTGTTATTTGGATATGGATAGGTGCTCTTTTAATTTTCATGGGAGGTCTAATTTCAATGAAAAATAATTACAACCCCTCAAAGAATAGCATTTAATGATAAAAAAATTATTAGCTTTCCCTCTAATTTTATTTTTTTTTATTGTGTCAATTTTTTTTTATTTATTAATCATAGAACGTAATCCTTCAGATTTACCTTCTGCTTTAATTGATAAAAAAAACACCTGAATTCAAAGCAACTAGATTGTTTAATGACAATACTTTTGTTTCAAAGAATGAATTTAAAAAAGATATTACTTTGGTTAATTTTTTTGCAACATGGTGTGGACCATGCAGAGATGAGCATGCATATATTAAGAAGTTGTCGCAAAAAGAAGGAATTAAGGTTTTAGGAATTAATTATAAAGATGACCCCATTAAAACAAAAAATTGGCTTAAAGAACTTGGCAATCCCTATTATAAAGTTATTTTAGATAACAAAGGTAATATAGGAATAGATTGGGGAGTATATGGAATTCCAGAAACATTTATTGTTAATTCAGAAGGATTTATAAAGTATAAATTTGTAGGACCAGTTACAAAAAAAAAATTTAATCTTATAACAGATAAAATTAAAGAAATTGAAAATCAATGAGTAAAAATTTATTTTTTTTTGTTTTTTACTTTAGTTTTTTCTATTTTTTTTTTAAACGAAGCTTATTCAGTAGATCCAGAGGAATTTTTACAAAATTCGAAATTAGAGTTAAGAGCACGAAATATTACAAAAAATATTAGATGCCTAGTTTGTCAAAATCAATCTATTGATGAATCATCAGCTCCTCTAGCAAAAGATTTACGTTTACTTATAAGAGAAAAAGTAGAAGAGGGTCATCCCGATAGTGAAATTTATAAGTTTTTAGAAGAAAGATATGGTGAATTTATCCTTCTTAAACCTTCATTTAATATGTCTAATTTTGCATTATGGATTTTACCTTTTCTTTTCTTATTTTTTGGAATTTACGTAATATTTTTACATAACAAAAAATCTAAAAATTTTTAGTAAAATCAAATTATTTTATATTTAATAAAAAAGGTAAAAAGCTCGTTAAAATTTAATTATTTTCTTGATTTATTTTCTTTTTTTCTAATTTTATTTTTATTATCTCCGTTTTATATTTCATTAAAAAAAATAACCAAGGTAAATAAAATCATTCCTATTAACATAATAATTAATGGAACTAACATTGAATAATGAATAGTAGGAGCAGAAGTAAGTGTTATGCTTGATGGCTGATGTAAAGTAGCCCACCAATCAACCGAATATTTTATTATTGGAAGATTTAAGGAGCCAATGATTGCTATTATCGACGATATCTTCTTTGCTTTTTCGTAGTCATTAATAATTTTCCAAACAAATAGATATGTAATATAAAAAAAAAGCAAAATTAGCATCGAAGTGAGTCTAGCATCCCATACCCACCATATCCCCCAGGTAGGTTTACCCCAAAGAGAGCCAGTAACAATAGATATTAGTGTAAAAACAAAACCTACTGGAGCTAAACTTTTAGCCATAATAGGAAAAATTTTGATTTTAAAGATCAAAGAAAAAAAAGATGATATACCAATAAGTGCAAAGCAGCCAAGCGAGATAAGAGAGGCTGGTACATGTATATACATAATTCTTACGGAGTCTCCTTGGATGTAATCTGCTGGAGATATGTAAAGAGCATTTATTAAGCCAAGTATAATTATAAAAACCATTAATAAAATTAATATATTTATGAGTTTGTTGCTTAGTGAAAGAATTTTATTAGGAAAAAGTAATTTAAGCATTTTGGGTATTATATAATTAAAATAGCATATTTTAAAACTTAGTTTTTATTTTTTTCTAAAGCTTTAATAACTTCAGGTGGCATGTAATTTTCATCGTGTTTTGCGAGAATTTTATCTGCTATAAAAAAATTTTTATCTTTTAATTTTCCTTCAGCAACGACCCCTTTTCCTTCAGAAAATAAATTTGGTACTAGGCCATTGTAAGTCACAATCATCTCATTTTTTAAATCTGTAATGACAAATTGTATAAAATTATTTTTTTTAATTATTGAGTTTTCTTTTACCAAGCCGCCAATTCTAATTGTTTTATTTTTAGAAATATTTTCTTCATTATTAATTTCAGTTGGGGAAAAAAAATAGACTACATTATCTTCTAAAGTTTTAAGTATTATAAAAAGACCTACAGATATTGAAATCAAAATTAATACCAAGAAACCCATTCTTGATTTAACCTTTTTACCAAACATATTTGAGTTGTTTAAAGATTTGTATTTTGTTGACTAGTTAGTAAGTAGATTCTAGGCAAGCTTTCCTTGGCATTTTTTTACTTTTAATAACTTTAAATTCTGCATCAGGTAGTCTGCTAAACTCTCTAATAAAAATTTTTTCATTTTTTTTGAGTTCCATTCGCGTTTTTAAATATAATGAAAAGCAGCATAAAAATGTAAAAATGAAAGCTGGCCACACGTATTGCCCATATCCACCAAGAATTAATAGATCGTTAATCATTTATTTTAATTAATTCAACATTTAAAAAGTTAATAATACTTTTATATATTAGTGTTTTATTAGATTACAAGGAAAAAATTGTCCTAAATTGTATATGATATTGGTGCCCTCACACGGACTCGAACCGCAAACCTACTGATTACAAATCTGTAGCTCCAAACATATCTTCTCGAATAATCCTTGATTCTAAATGATAGTAGAGTCCTCGGTCAAGGACATTATTCTATGCACCACATATGCACCACAGATTAAAGACAATAAATTTTATTTTAAACCTTCAATCATCGTTTGATGGATTAATGCAAATCCACGATTAAATTCTTCTATTGCTTCTTCCGACAGTTTGTCATTAAAACATTGAGAATTTAAAATTCTTGCGGTGTCCAACCCACCAGTTGCATAGGCATTGCTATAAAATCCCCTGACTAGTGCCATAATTTCTGGATCTTTTTTGTTTAGTTCTTTTTCGAGATAGTCTTTCATTTCAAAATAATCAGCCGCAGATTTTTTTGCTAATGCTCCAAATACCATTTGGGTACAAATTGCTCTCCAATGTGTTCTAAATTTTGAATATGCCTTTTCGTTAAAATTTTCTTTTAAATGATCTCTCAGCAAAGAATTATAAGTATCCTTAATATGCTCTTCTTCTTTTGTTAGATAGTTCACCAATTGTATTTTTGTTAATTTTTTTTTTGGTGGAGTGAAACGCATTAAATCTACTGCTGTATCTCCAGTTTTTTTATAGATTTTTTTAGCTGTTTCAGATGTCACAGCATCATAGGTGCCTTTAATGGCGTCCTTCGTTAACTCTGCAGTTCCCTTATAAAACTTCTTTGCAGTTTTAGAAGTAGCTGCATCATAACCTGTTTTTATAACTTCACCTGTTATATCGATGGCACCTTTTAAAATACTACCTAAAAGTGACTTGTCTTTTTTTGCCATAATTTATGGTTTGGTTTTATAAACAAAATCTGATCCATCATCTTCTTTAACACCAATTGGATCAAGGAAATATTCTCCAATAGCTTTTCCAGGAATTGTTTTGTCATTAACATAATTTATCCATTCACTTCCACCCGCCATCATGCCTTGCTGTGTTTTTTTTGTCGTAGAAGATGGAGTAAAAGAAGAGTTAAGTTTTTTTATTCCTTCTTCTTTTGAACATTCGAAAATCAACACAAATAGTTCACTTATAATATTTCCATAAAGATCACTTGTTAATTCTAAGGAACTTCCTTGAAGAGCAGAATCAACAAATCCATAAATATAACCTGCATAAAACTCGTCATTAAAAAGTTCTTCTTTTGACATTCGATCTATTGGAGGTTCAGCTATTTTTATCCAATCCACCAATATAAATTCAAGCATGGAAAAATAAGCTTTTGGATCTTGTGTAGTTAATTCTTTTCTAAGTTCGTCAAATCGTTCTTTCATAATTAATTTAAATATTGTATATTATTTTTTAATGCGAATTAAGCTCTCTCATTTTCCATATCTTTCAACCTTTCTTCACTCGACAATAACAATTCCTCAGCAATGGATTAACGATATCAAGCATGTTGAATTTAACGAACTACTTGCTTCATCTGCTGGTGCGTTAGCTTTAATATTTAGATGGAAGAAAGCGGAAAAAAGTGAATTTATTGAAATAGCCTCTGGGATGTTAGCATCAAGTTATGTTTATGGAGAACCTATAAGTACAATAGCATCAATCGTTGCTCTCGGTTATTCCTACACAAAAACTAAAAATAAAGAAGATTTAAGAAAATTTAAATGGGCAGCAATAAGAGGCGCTACAGGTGTTGCGGCTTTTGCATTATCAACAAAATTGATTCCTATAGCTGTTCTAAATATTTTAATAGGCATCTGTGCAGCGGCTGTCGTTAGAAAAACAGTTGGTATTTTAAGATTGTATGAATACAGACATTTATTAAGAAGTTTAAAAAATGTTATTCCAACATTAAAAAAAGAAATGAGCAGAAGGGAATTTCTTTCTTTAAAAGTTTTCACCTTCAAGAATGCTTGAAACAATCGTCGTTATTGAAGTTGCCGCCCTTTTAATTGCCTTATATATTATGAATCAATGACCTCTAAGGTTCATCATTTAAATAGCCATTTAGAAAAATTCAGAAAAGAGAAAAAAAATTACAATAACGTTAGAGGGTGTAGAGAGCCTGTCCCATTATTCTCACTTTTGGGAGATTGATAAAAAAGTTCATAAACTCTTTATTAAATCATTTAAAAATAAGGAAGATTATAAAACTCTGTTATCAAAACTACCTAAAGACATGGATCGAGCAGGGCTTTATTATTTAGTCACCGTCTATTGGATTGCCTATGTATGTTATTATCATAATGATAAATTCGCAGGGGCAATGGGAGAGTGCTTAGAAAGCATTGATGAAAATATAATACTTCTCGATAGTCCCCGTTTCTGCAAAAAGGCATTCTATTATTTAAATCCTATAAATATTGCAAACTGACTCACAAAGAAATTGGGTGTAGCATTAGTTTATGAAAAAACTAGCTCTATACGTCTTTTTGGTTTTGTTTTCAGTTTTAAATAATGGCTGGGCAGCTAATTTTGAAAAAGGATTGGAAGCTTATGAAAATGAAAAATATAAAAAAGCTTTTAAAGAATGGAAACCTTTAGCTGAAGACGGGCTTGATAAAGCACAACTAGGACTTGGTCATTTATATAAAAGAGGAAAAGGTGTTTCTTTAAATCACAAAAAAGCATTCAAATGGTATCAGTTAGCTGCCGATCAAGGAAATGCACAGGCACAATATCATCTTGCATTTTATTATTTAAATTTTGATGAATATGAAAATAACGATTTAGCATTTAAATGGTTTAAGCTTTCTGCAGACCAAGGTTATGTGAGATCCCAAAGCAATTTAGCTTTTATGTATGTAGAAGGTCTTGGCGTTGAAAAAAATATTAATGAAGCTATCAAATTGTATCATTTAGCTGCTGAAAAAGATGACTTCTTATCTCAATTAAAGCTTTATAAATTCTACGAAGATGGAAAAGTTATTGCTCAAGATTTAGTCCAAGCAAAAAAATGGTATGAACTTATTTATAAAGAAGATTATGATTATGAAAAGGTACAAGCAGAACGCCAAGAAGATGCAATAAAAACTAAAGCTAAGAAACTTTATAGAGAAGGTCTTAAGGAATCAGATGAGAGTATAAATTATTTTGCAATTCATAAATTTAAAGAAGCTGCTGATTTAGGACATATGGAGTCCCAATTTCTAGTTGGTTCAGCCTATAGAGGTGGAATGGGAGTTAAATTTGACTCGGATCAAGTTGAAAAATATTGGAAACTTGCTGCTGCTCAAGGTCATAAAGAAGCAAAAAAATATCTTGAAGTCTACTATAAAAGTGCAACTTATAAAAATAAAAAACCAACAGGCGAAATATTCATAACTGGATATATATTTATAGGATTAGTGTTATTTGCAATAGCCTGGATTATATTTGTAAGTTTAAAGGAGAGAAAAAATAAATGAGAGAGTTCCTAGGCTTAAAGTTAGAAATAGAGTTTTTAAGTCAATACCAATTAAAGAAACTTAATCGCAAAGAGAGACAAGAATATTTAACAGTTAAAAAAAGGTATACTAGATTTGAAGAAGCCTTAAAGACAGGAATGATTAAGCATGTAGAGAATGCTCACGAGTTTAATAAGTTTCAACATAAACTAGACGAGGACTATTTAGACGATACCTATGATAAAGTTATAAATACAAATTATTCTAAAACTAAGAAAAAAGAAAAAAAAGTGGATAAAATTCCAGTAATTAGAGAAACTCCAGTAGTTAGAGAAGAAAGAATTGTAGAAACAAATAATGGAATGAAGAATATTTTTAAAATAATCCCATTAATTTTTTTCTATTTTCTTAACAAATTAATAACCATTTGGGGCGGAATGGTATTTTTTTATTTTCTCAATATACTAGGTTTTTTTGTATATACAGATTCATGGAATTGGAGTTTTAAAAAACTTTTTTAATTGGACAATTTTTATTACTTGGTTTTGGATTCCAATATTATTGGCTGGCTATGGTGTGGACGGAAAGACAAAGTATGACAGTAGTGGTCGACCAATAGATGATAAAGGGTTTTATGAAACTTATATAAACACAAAAAAAGGAGTAATAATAATTTTGATACCTTGGTTTATAGGTATTTTTTTTATAATGGAATATTTTCCTCTTTCTAATTAAGAAACCAGAGGCGGGATAAATGAAAAAAAACTAATTCTTCATGCACCACATATGCACCACAGTCGGTTCTATGTACGTGCTCTGTATGCTCTATGTTCTTCTGTTTTTTAAAAGTTAAATTTTAGAAAAGTAAATAAACACTGGTATAACTGGTGCCCTCACACGGACTCGAACCGCGAACCTACTGATTACAAATCAGTTGCTCTACCAATTGAGCTATGAGGGCTTGCATTGTTAGATAGGATAAAAAATTAATTTCTTCAAGGAAAATTAACTTTTTCTAATGTTTTATATTATTAAAGTAAGAAAGTGAGCATTTATGCAATATATACCTTTACAGTCCAATGTCAGATAGTTAAGTTGTTCAATATTTGAACGATAAATATTAAAAATTTTTAAATAAAATGAAATCACTAATAACGGGAGGAGCCGGCTTTCTTGGCAGTCATCTAGCAGAAAGTCTTATTAAACTAAATCATAAGGTTGTAATACTTGATAATTTTAGTACAGGAAGAAAAAAAAATATAGATGAAATTAAGAATAAGGTAAAAATAATTAATTGCGATATTTCAAAAAATGGTAAATGGACAAGATGTTTTAAAGATGTCGATTGGGTTTTTCATCTTGCTGCCTTGGCAGACATTGTTCCTAGCATAAAAAAACCCAAGAACTATTTTAATTCAAATGTGGATGGTACTATTAATGTTTTGCAGGCATGTAATATAAAAAGATTAAAAAAGTTTATTTATGCTGCGTCATCTTCATGTTATGGGATTCCTAAAAAATATCCTACTACCGAGACGTCTAAAATTGATCCTCAGTATCCTTATGCATTGACAAAATGGATGGGGGAAGAATTAGTTTTGCACTGGAATAAAGTATATAATTTAAAAGCTATATCATTAAGATTTTTTAATCTTTATGGAACCAAATCAAGAACAGACGGAACTTACGGAGCAATGTTTGGAGTTTTTCTTGCACAAAAATTAGCTGGTTTACCGTTTACTGTAGTAGGTAACGGAAAGCAAAAAAGAGATTTTACTTATGTAACTGATGCTGTCGATGCAATAATTACAGCGGCTAAATCAAAAATGTCAGGAAAAGTATTTAATGTTGGAAGTGGAAAGACTGTTTCAATAAATAAGATTGTTTCCTTGCTAGATGGAAAAAAAATACATATACCAAAAAGACCAGGTGAGCCTGATTGCACTTTTGCTGATATAAGTAAGATTAAAAATCATTTAAATTGGACACCAAAAATTGCTATAGAGCAAGGGATTGATATTTTAAAAAAAAATATAAATTATTGGAAAGAAGCGCCAGTTTGGACAAGAAAAAAAATTAAAATTGAGACTAAAGAGTGGTTTAAATATTTAACTAAATAAAAATATGAAAAAAAAAATAATTGACTTTGAGAATATAGAAAAAATTCTTAAACCAATTAAAAATAGAAAAAAAAAAATAGTCCTTTGCCACGGTGTATTTGATTTACTACATATTGGGCATATAAAACATTTTGAATCTGCTAAGAGTTATGGAGACATTTTAATTATATCTGTAACTCCCGATAAGTTTGTTCATAAAGGATTTAACCGACCTTATTTTAACTCAGATCAAAGGATAGAAAGTCTTGCATCAATAAAAATTATAGACTTTGTTATTTTAAACCAATCCAAAAACGCAGTTGATGTTATCGATAAAATTAAACCAAACTATTTTTGTAAAGGCCCTGATTATAAAAATCACAATAAGGATATTACAGGCCAAATTAAAAATGAACTTAAAGCTGTAAAAAAATATGGTGGCCATCTAGTTTATTCAAAAGATCCAGTTTATAGTTCAAGTTCAATTTTAAATGAATCAGCAGGTATATATGATTTAAATCAAAGAAATTTTATAAATAGAATTAAAACAGTAATAAATTTAAATAATTTTGATAAGCAGGTTGAAAAATTAAGAGATCTTAAAGTTTTAGTTTTAGGTGAAACTATAATTGATAAATATGTTTTTTGTGAAGCTCTGGGTAAATCTGGCAAAGAGCCTCATTTAGTTCTTAGGGATATAAAAGAAGAAGTATATCTAGGAGGAGTTGTTGCTATCGCCAGGAATATTTCTGATTTTTGCAAAAATATTACTATACTCAGTGCCTTAGGACAAAATAAAGAGTTTAAAAAACATATAAATAAAAATCTCCCAAATAATGTAAAAGCTAAATTTTTTTATAAAACTAAATCTCCCACTATAATTAAAAAAAGATACATAGAAGAAGTAAGCAAAAATAAAGTTTTGGGCGTTTATACAATGAATGATGAATTGCTTAATAAAAATGATGAAACTCTTTTTGAGAAGATGATTTTAAAAGAAATTAAAAAAAATGATATAGTAGTTGTATCTGACTACGGTCATGGATTAATTACAAAAAAAATATCTAAAATTTTGTGCAAAAACTCAAAATTCTTGGCTTTAAACGCACAATCAAATGCATCTAATGTTGGTTATCACACGATACAAAAATATAAAAATGTACATTGTGTTGTTATGAACGAAACTGAGTTACGGCACGAATTAAGAGATAAGAACGAAAAGTTAGAAATTCTTGTAAAAAAATTATCAAAAATGATAAATATTAAAAACCTTATAGTTACTAGAGGAAGTAGTGGAGCTATAATGTATGATCAAATTAAAAATAAATATATTGTTTGTCCAGCATTTGCATCCAAAGTTGTTGACAAAGTTGGAGCCGGAGATTCAATGTTATCTATTATTTCAGTTTTGTTAAAGTTAAAATTTAAAAATATTGTTGCTTTATTTTTAGGATCTCTAGCTGGAGCTTTGTCAGTTGAAGAAATGTCCAATAAAGTTCCTATAAGCAAAATAAAGCTTTTAAAATATTTTAACCATATTATTAAATGAAGAATATTTTTGTCACTGGTGGAGCGGGCTATGTAGGAGCTTCACTTGTACCTTTGTTAATCAAAAAAGGTTATAAAGTATCGGTTTTGGATTTAATGATTTATGGAGAAAAAGTTCTTCCTAATCATGATAGACTTAAAGTTTTTAAAGGAGATATAAGGGATCAGCAGCTTCTAAAAAAAATTATTCCTGGTCATGAATGTTTAATACATCTTGCGTGCATATCCAATGATCCAAGTTTTGAGCTTAATCCTTCTTTAGGAAAACTTATTAATCTTGATTGTTTTAGACCTTTAGTTGAGATTTCAAAATCTAGCGGTATACAAAGATTTATATATGCATCATCCTCAAGCGTTTATGGAATTAAAAAAGAAAAAGAAGTTGATGAAAATATGATTTTAGAACCTTTAACAGATTATTCGCGTTTCAAAGCAGAATGTGAAAAAATACTATTAAGTTATCAATCAAACGACTTTACAACTATAACAATTAGACCATCTTGACCAATAA
>QCRZ01000023.1 GCA_003209225.1 Pelagibacteraceae bacterium AG-464-B04 | reverse complement strand
ATGACCCATGGGAGCAAAGTCTGCATAACCACGAACATCTATTGCATGATTTGGACAAGCTTTTACACAAGAGTAACATTCCCAGCAAAAATTAGGTTCAATATTTTTTGCACGTCTAATAGTTTCATCGATATGCATAATATCAGATGGACAAATATCTACGCAGTGTCCACATCCATCGCAACGAGTCATATATACAAAAGTTGACATATTATTTGAACTCCTTCTTTATATAATTTAAATTCATATTAATAGTGCTTTGGTGCCTCACGTTTAATACCTAATCCAAATTGTTCAGGTTTATCAGCGGGTGGTGGCAAATTATCTCTTGATCCATCTGCTTCTGCTAAGTTTTTTTGAATTGCGGCACCTGGTTTATAAAACATATGAGCAAATTTTGACCAATAAACTCCACCAAATAATATAATGTTGGAAACAGCATATAAAACTAAAAATACTTTATCATCCCATCTATCATTTAGGGCTAAAGATTGTAAATAAGACCAAATTAATCCAAATAAAGATGTTGCAATAAGCGCAAGTACAAATAAATCTGCTTTAATAATTCTGTACCAAGGTTGTCCTTCTGAGTAAACGTCTACTCTTAAAAAAAACCAAAACCAACATCCACCTATAACGGTCATGATTGCGCCTATATGCCAAACTATAGGCCATACTGATGGAGTGTTAGAGGATGGAGAAGAGTAACAAAAAATCATAACAGCTGAAGCGATCCAAAATAAAATAGTTCCATACATTCCTAGCAAATGTGCGACTCTTCTTTTACCGGCGCCTAGCTCTGATGTAGTCCCAATATCGTAAACAATTGTTTTAGCAATAATAGAAGTTTTTTCTCCAACTCCCAATTCTCTTGTTGCGGATTTTTTTGCTTTTTTTGCATTATTGAAAAAATACTTAACATTTTTCTTATGAATTATATCAATCAAAGTTCCTAAAATTACTAGTACAACCATAAATATTATAAAAGCTTGAGGTACAAGAGCAGGTATGTTTTCAGAAAGTGCAGAAAATGGATTGATAGTAATCATATTATGCTCCCTAAAATTTTAATTGAATCTCAAATTACTGCAATATTTTTAATATAATTGATATGATAGATCAATTGTTATATCGAAGACAATTTGTAACAGCTTATTGATAAATTTTATATTTAAAAATTCATTCAACTATATTTGCTTGCTTAATAAGCTTTTTTATTCGCCATCTAGATCCTTCTCTAACTATATAACCAACGCAATTACTGGAACCACATTTACAAACATGATCTTTGTAGTAACTATCAAAACTAAAACCATAGTCGTATGTAAGTTCTTCATTTTTTTTTATATCTCTCATAGCAGAAATCCATATTTCTGATCCGTAATTATCAACGACTTCACAATTAGGATTGCAGGAGTGGTTAATTAATCTAGCTGTATTATATTTAAAATCTCCATCTATTAAGTATTTTTTGTTAAGTGTAAATAAATAAGTAATATTATATCCATATTTTTTATTTTCATCGGCTTCTTTGTTGGTTATTTTTTTACCTTTGTATTGAATAATTTTTGTTCCTTTTTTTATATCTTGAGCTGCTGAAAGACCATGCCTATGTATGTTAGATTTTTTAGTTTTATATAATTTCATATTTATTCATTTGTACTTTTAAATACGTAATAAGCAACAGCTTCAATTTCTTCAGATGTTAGAACGCTTTCAAAGGAAGGCATAACTCCAATTCCATTAGCAACTGCATAAATAATTTGGGATATTTGTGGTTTAAGCAAATTAAGGTTGGGGCCTATTTGACCTTCTGATTTGGCTGCCTGTAATGTGTGGCATGTTCCACACATAGCTTTCTCTTTAAAAACGCTTAAGCCTAATTCCATTTTAAAATCAGCATAAGATATTTTTGTTATTAATAAAAATATAAAAGTTAATAATACTTTTTTCATTTAAAGTTAAAATAACATGGACAATCTTTAAAACCATCCATGTTATTCTAATAATTTGTTTTTTAAAAAATTAATAATTAAGCAGCAATTTGCATTGGAATATTATGCTTAACTGCCATTCCAGTTAAGAAATTCCACAAATATTTAGCTGTAGATAGAGCTGATTCTTCTGCTTTTATTTGTTCTTCTTTAGATAAACCATCTAATAATTTTTCGCACGCCTCTCGATGATATATATCTGCTTTTTCATGAACTTCGAAAAACTCTAAGCCCTCTTTTGAAGAAACACCATAATGATTTTTTAAACCCCTAATTTTAGTTTCAGCTATTTCTGGGATCTGTCTTTCATAAGTATAAAGCGAAGCTAAACCTTCCGCATAACTCGCTCTTCCATTTTTAAAGAAATTATCAATCATTTCTTTTGTAAATTTTTCTTTTTTTACTAAATCGATTTTTTCTTTTTTTGCTCCCATAGCCATCGCAAAATTCTTCCATAGTTTCGGATGATCTTTTTCTTGATTTTCTTCATCTTGAAGATTTTCAAGTAAAATTTTTCTCTTTTCTATATCCTCACATAAAGAATGGGTTGCGCTAATGTATCGAGGAAATGCTTTTACATGTTGATAGTATTGTTCAGCATAATCCTTGATTATCTCTCTTGTTAATTTCCCATCATTCCATGATTTATAGAAAGGATGTTTAAGCAAGTGGTATTCGTCTAGTTTTTTATTTAATTTTTTTGAAAACATGCTTCCTCCAGTTATTTTCAATTAGATCATTACCTTTTTAAATCATTTAATCAAGATAGATTAACAGTATAAAAGTAATTAATTATCAACTAAGAGTTGTAAAAGATTATTTAAGCTTTCCGTCTACTCTCATCTCTTTTCTAATTTTTGTAGCTGAAATTTTTTGAATTTCTTTAGGAAGAACAATTTCCTCTATCTTATATCCTACGCCCCTTCCATAACAAATATTGGTAATATTGGGGACTAGCATAACTTTAAACCTATTTTTGTATTTTGGGGACAGCCTTTCTTCAATATTTTTTTTAACCGTCTCAAAGTCAAAAGGGTTATCATCAACCCCCTGAACATCTCTAATTTGAATGCAAACTTGACCAGTTTTTTTAATTATTTTTTCAAATAATGCGTAATGACCATCATGAAAAGGCTGCCATCTTCCAAGCATTTGTGCAGTTGGTTTTTTATTATCCCACTCGTATGACACTATTTTATCTCCTTTTCTATTTTTAATGCCCAAACTTTAGCATTCTGAGTTGTTACGTGACAATCAAATTTTTTAGGTTTTACAAACATTTGGTTTGTATCTTCAAATCTACCTTTCTTAATTGTATCTACCCAAACAACATAATCTGCAGGAAATATACTTCTTGCTTCTGGTGTTGGGCAAATAAAATCAGCGATAACATTGTGGCCTTCTTCTTTAATTTTTTTTGCTAAATCGGCCATCCTCTTTGATTGCCTTGTTCTTCCTTCTTTAGAAAAATCCCAATCGTTGGATGTTTTTCTAACTTCGTCAGCATTAATCCTTTTAGCGTTTATTAAAGAAGCCAATTCAGAAGCTAAAGTAGTTTTACCAGAACCAGGTAAACCCATTATTAGTATTATTTTCATATACTTATTTTAAGATGTTAAAAGTCTATTAACAGGTTTTTCAATTATTGGTAAGTGTATAATGCCAGCAAAAATAGATAAGGCAATAGCTAGATACCATGCATAATCATAAGAGCCATAAAGGTCATGAAATAAACCTCCAAGATACGCTCCAAAAAAAGAACCTACTTGATGACTTAAAAAAACAATTCCATATAATAATCCTAAAAATTTAGTTCCAAATAAATGCGCAACAATGCCAACTGTGGCTGGCACAGTTGATAACCATAAAAAACCAAAACTAGCTCCAAAAATAAATGCAGAAATATTGCTTGGGGGCAAAGAAATAAATAAAATTATTGAAACTCCCCTAAGAAAGTAAATTGCACTCAAGATAATTTTTTTACTCATTTTAGCAGATAAAAAACCACTGGTTAGAGAACCAAATATATTAAAAAAACCAACTAAAGATAAAATCATAGCAGCAGTCCAGCCTTCTAAACCTCTATCCACCACATACATTGGTACATGAGTACCAACTAAAGTAATATGAAAACCACATACAAAAAAACCCGCAGTTAAAAGGATATAGCTTTTGTTTCTAAAAGCCTCTTTAAGAGAACCAAGTGTTGTTTGATCGCTGGGTTTTTCGGGTGACTGATTTAATGATGGAGATCTAACAAAAAATGCAATTACAAAACCAATTATTAAAAAAATTGAAAAAATATATAATGTCTCTACCCATCCATTATTAGATAGCGAATAAGTTGCATACAATGGTGATATAAAATACCCAAATGAACCAACTGAAGTCACTATACTCATAGCTATAGTTCTATTAGATAATGGAAAGTGCTTTCCCACAATTGACATAGGAATACTAATTGCTGTTCCTCCAAGACCTATGCCAATGAAAAGTCCTAAATTAATTTGAAAAAAAATACCTGTATTAGGACCTGAATACAAAAAATAGACACCTAATATGTAAAAAATAAAAGCGAGGCTTATAGCTTTATGCCCACCATATTTATCAGCAATAGCTCCAAAAATGGGGCCTGTAAAACCCCAACCTAGCATTTGAATACCAATAGCTAAACCAAACTCGGTATTTGTAACACCAAGACTTTTATTAAGATCCATAAAAAACAGACCAAAAGTTTGTCTTACACCCAAAGAAATTAAAACCACTAAGCAAGCGGCTATTAAAGTAATTAAAGCAGTTTTGTTTTTAATAAACTTGTCTGAGTTCATTTGATATATTTTAATGAACTTTTTAAATCATCAATTAAATCTTTTGGATCTTCAAGTCCAATATGTAAACGAACCAGATGTTCATTTTTTTCAAATTTAAAATAACGCCTTGTGCCTAATTCGACTGGATCAGTATAAACCGCGAGACTTTCAAATCCTCCCCAGCTATAACCAATGCCAAATAATTCTAAGGTATTAACAAATTTATATACTGAACTTTTACTATTACTTTTTACAATTATACTTAGTAGTCCTGATGCTCCAGAATAGTATTTTTTCCATAATTTAAATTCTTTTGAAGAAGTTTTATAAGGGTATAATATTTTAGTAATTTTTCTTTGGGTTTTTAAAAAATTAATAATTTTTTTTGTGTTTTCTTGATGCTTATCCATTCTTATATCTAAAGTTCTTAAACCTCTTATGATCAAATAAGCATCATCTGGTGATAAACGATAGCCTGATAAATGATTATACCACCACACTTTCTTATAAACTTTCTTATTAACAGCAACAGTTCCTCCCATCACATCACTATGTCCAGAATAATATTTAGTAGCTGATGTTATTGAAATATCAAAACCTAATTTCAATGGTTTAAAAAAATATGCTGTGGCCCAAGTATTGTCTATTGCTGTGTGAATATTTTTACTTTTAGCTAAAGAAATTATTTTTCCCAAATCATTCATTTCAAAAGTATTGCTGCCAGGATTTTCAACATAAATAAGTTTAGTTTTTTTGGTAATTTTATTTTTTAAATCTTCAAAACTGTTTGGATTATACCAAATGGCTTTTATATTAAATTCTTTAAGTAAATTATCTGTAAGTTTTTGTGTTGGTCTATACACGCCATCTGAAATTACTATTTCGTCACCTGGTCTACATATGCTCATTATAGATAAAGCAACCGCAGCAAAACCTGTTGGTGTTAAAAAAACTTGGCGAGCTTCTTCCAATCCTCTAAGTAATTTTTGTAACTGAACAGTTGTTTGTGTTCCTTGTCTTCCATAATCCCAATGTTCGACATCTTTTTGTTTCGCTATATCTTTTTGATGCTTCCTTAACTCCTGCATTGTTCTAAATAGGATTGTAGATGCTCTAACTACTGGGGGATTTACTGATCTAGATGCATAATCTTTCGCAGCAATTTTTAAGTATGTTTTAATAGACTTTTTCATAAATAATTTGATAACAAAATAGGACAATGCTATATCAAAATTTCAACGTCAATAAAATAAGACTATTTAGAAAGGAGTAATTTTATGGGATATCCAAAAAAACACAGGGGTAGACGTAAAATGGGTTCAAAAAAAAGAAGAGCTAGAAAACGTAATAAAAAAAAATAAGTAAATTAAAGAAATAATGTCAAATTTGGAATCTTATATAAAAAGATTAAGGCTGTATAGTTTTTTGCTTTTTGTAGTTCCTACAATAGCTTTGCTAGGATCTCTTTTGCTATTAAATCACTTAATTTCTTTTAAAAGTAATTCTTATCCTTATGGAAAAATAGAATTCAAGAATTATGAGTGTACTTCCGAAAATAATTATTGTGCGATTAAAAAAATTAATTTTAATGACTGTTCAAAGTACGTGATTAAACAGGGATGGATACGTGACGGAATTTTTTATCATCAGTTTATATCTTCAGATTTACAATTAAAAATTGGAGAATTAGTGACCGATGAAAACAGGTTAAAAAAAATGATATATTCTGTTCAAAAACCAAATTATGACCAAATTAACAAAAGTTGTATAAAAAATTCTATATTTTACCCCATTTATAAAAAATTTCCTTCAGCTGGAAAATTTTATTTAAAGATGAAAGAACAAACTCAATTTGGTATATCTTCGGTCGTCTATCCCTATCTTTATGGAGAAACTTCAATAAGCAATATTGTCAGGAGGTTTCCGTCTTCGTATGTATTTAAACCTCTTATGTATATATCAACTATTCTAATGATTTTGTATTGGTCAATTTATAATAAAACTTTTTCTCTAATTGAAAAAGAAAAGAGAGTTAATAAATTTTTAATTTTTGGAATATTATCAAGCATATTTCTTTTTTTACATATATTTTTTTTAGGATCAGAAATTGACAACTCATTATTTAAAAAATTTAGAAGACTCGTTATAATATTATTTATTTTTTTTGAATTAGTAGCCCAATTCTTTTTAGCTAGAAGAATTTTCTTACTTAAAGAAAAATTATTTAAGCACACTCATAAATTCTTAATGTACTCAAAAATAATATTTGTGGCTATTATTTTACTAATAACAATAGTAGCAGTTATGATATTAATTTTATTTGATCCTGGTAGCGCATTTAATAATATTTTAGAATGGAACTACTTTCTTTTTCTATTACTTTTTTACCTTCTGTCTGCATTAATGTGGAAATCTAAATATTCTGAATAACGTTAATACTTTGAAACCCAGGTTCACACACCCGAAGGTATGTGAACAAAAGTTTTGGCTCGTCATTATATGTGCTACTGCCAAGCCACCCGCCCTACCATTTTAGCACTACTTCGTAGGACTTTCTGCCCGTTGAGCTTGAACCTCTCGGTTTTTCCTCAAATGGCCAGTTAAGAGTTGCCTCTTAATTAATTTTATTAAAACACAAATTTTTTATGATAACCATCACTTATTAGTTGTTTTTATTTATAAACTTAAAGTTGTGTGAATATCGTGGATAAAATTTATTTATAATTATTGTCTATCCATCCACCGCCAAGAACTTTATCCCCAATTTTATTTTTTGAATAAAAAACACATGCTTGACCAGGGGATATTCCAAATTCTTTTTTTTCTAATTTTACATTTGCGGTTTTGTTGTTATTTATTTCTACTTTTGCTTTTAGCAACTTTCCAGTCGACCTAACCTTAACGAATAAGTTAGGATTATATATTTCTATATTACTACAAAGTTGATTTAAATTTCTTAAATTGATTACATCTATTCCAAGCTCTGATTTTGGACCTACTATTATCTCGTTTGTATCAGGTATAATTTTTATTACATACAAAGCCTCATTGTTAGCAACTTTAATTCCTTTTCTTTGGCCTATTGTAAAATTAATGATACCTTCGTGCTCTCCTATAATTTTATTACTTAGATCTTTAATATTTCCTTTTCTAAATGATTCAGGTTTAAATTTTTTAATCACTGATGCATAATCTCCGTTTGGAACAAAACAAATATCTTGACTATCTGGCTTGTCAGCTACATTTAATTTTAACTTTTTTGCTATTTCTCTAGTTTCTTTTTTTGTTAATTTTCCTAAAGGAAATCTCAAAAAATTTAATTGATCTTGACTGGTATTAAACAAAAAATAACTTTGATCTCTTTCATGATCTTTTGCACGATACATTTCTGAAATACCATTCAAATGCATTACCTCCACGTAATGACCTGTAATTAATGCATCAGCTTTTAATTCTTTCGAGAAATTATAAAGATCTCTAAACTTAACAGTTTGATTGCATTGAACACAAGGAATTGGGGTTTCTCCAGCAATATAGCTTTCAACAAAATTATCTATAACATCACTTTTAAATTTTTTTTGATAATAAAGAATTTTATGATCAATATTTAATTGATTTGAAACTCTTTTGGCATCCATTATATCTTGACCAGCACAACACTGTTTTTTTTTCTTTAATGGGCTTTTTAAATCATCATATAATTTTAAAGTAACTCCTATTACTTTATATCCTTCTTTTTTCATTAATGCTGCAACAGTTGAAGAATCAACGCCTCCAGACATAGCAACAACAACTTTTGTGTCTTTTTCTTTCTTATTTATTCCTAAAGAATTTATTAAATTTAGATTCATGAAGTTTATTTTATTGTAAAATTGTTTTAATATAAAAATAAGGAACTTTCCATACATGAATTTAAATCTTGAGCCCGGCGATTTTGTGATTAATCCATCAAATAAAAGTTGGGGAATTGGGCAAATACAATCAATAGTTAAAAATAAAATAACTGTAAACTTTGAAAATAAAGGAAAGCTAGTTATAAATATCGAAAAGATAATACTAGAGAAAGTAAAATAAATTGAATATTAATGAATTAAAAAATTTAACTGAAAAACTTAAGGAAACTTTTCTTATAGCTGGCCAGATAGCATTGGATTTAAGAAGTAAGGGTTTAAAAACAAAAATTAAATCAGACAATTCACCTGTAACTAATGCTGATTTAGAAGTTGATAGATTGTTTAAAGAAAAAATAAATCAAATAACTCCTAATATGCCATTAATTTCAGAAGAATCTGTAATTTTAAGCAAAAAAAATAATTACAATAATTTTTGGTTGGTAGATCCAATTGATGGAACAAAAGATTATATAAACAATAGAAGCGAATTTACTTTAAATGCAGCTTTAATAAATAATTTAGAACCTGTAATTGGAATTATTTACGCTCCTGCAAAAAAGAAATTATTTTACTCCTATGGTAATGGATTCGCTTTTGTAGAATTTGAAAATGAAAAAAAAAAATTAGATTGTAAAAAAAAAACAAAATTGGGAGAAGTATATGCTTTAACAAGTTCATCTGAACCGTCTGATCAAATATTAAAAGTGCATAAAAGTTTTAATGTAAAAAAATTTACTAATATGAGAAGTTCCTATAAATTTTGCGTAATTGCTACTGGGGAGTTTGACATTTATGCTGCTAAAGCACGAGCGTATGAATGGGATATTGCGGCAGGACATGCGATTGTAAAACATGCGGGGGGTATAGTTACGACGCTTGATGAAAAGTTTTTCAAATATGGAAAGGACAATTATAAAAATCTAGATTTATTAGTCAAAAGATCAAAAAATTTAGAATTATAAATAAGTTTTAATAATATAGGAAATGATACAAAAAATTTTAATAATAATTATCTCTGTTTCAATTTTTGGATTGCTAGTGTTTGTTTTTGTAAAAAATCAAATTAAAAAAAGAATAAATTTCTACTTAAAAGAAGAAAAGAAGAAAGATAAAACTTCACAAAAATCTAATTAATTTTTCATACTCATCTTTTGATAAATCTAAAACTTTTTTTGAAGTATCATAATCAAAACCAGACCTAGCTAAAATTGCTAAATCTTTTTTATAAAAAAGTATACGATTATCTTCTGCTCTATTCGGTCCTATCCTTCTTTTTTTACAAGTTTTAATTGCCGAAAAAAAATCTTGATCATTATCTTCCAGTTTTATTTTTGAAATACTTTCATTTATATATTTTTGATTGACGCCCTTATTTATTAAATAATTTCGTATTTTGTTTATAGAATATCCTCTCTTTAAAAAATTTTTTGTTTTTGACTCTGAGAAAAATTTATCGCTAATGAGTTTATCTTTTTCTAAATCTGAAATTACAATATCAATTAAACTTATTAAATCAGTTTTGCTGATATTTGAATTAGATGACTGAAAAAATTTTTTAAGTAAATAAGTTCTTAGTTGCTGTTGAGAGGGAGCATACTTTTCTATGTAAGAAAATGAAAATTTTCTTATTTCTTGTACCGTAACGTCAAGATTTTTTTTATTTTTTGGGTGAAACATTTCTAAATATAATATAATAAAAATATAATAATTAACTTATGATCACAAACGTACAAAATTATTTTGGTCCAGAAACTATCTACCTATGGCTCAATTTTGGAGTATTACCTTTATGGATCTCATTAATTTTTTTTCCAAATTCAAAAATAAGTTTAGTTTTTATAAGTTCTATTTTTTTACCAATAATATTTTCCTCAATATACATTTACATCGCCTATACATTAATAATTAATGGTGAAAATTTATTCGATATTTTTGATCTATACATAGGAATAAGGAATCTTCATGAATTATTCTCTAACGATAATTTTTTATTGATTTTTTGGGTACATTTCCTGGGGTTAAATTTATTTTTAGGAACTTGGTTATCCAAAGATGCATCACGTTACTCAGTGCCAGGAATCTTGAATGGAGTTTTTTTAATTTTAATTTATTTTACAGGCTTATTAGGCTTGGTAGTTTATTGGTTTTTTAAAATTTTTTACGCAAAAAAAATTAGCCTGTATGATTAAACCTTTTGACTTTTTTTTTGACTTTGCAAGTCCTTATTCTTATTTAGCTCACAAACAAATAAAAAATATTGAAGCTTTAAATAATATAAAAATAAATTATATGCCAATCTTATTGGGTGGAATATTTAAACTTGCAGACATCAAAGCTCCTGCGTTTGTTCCATCAAAAGCCAAATTCATGATTAAAGACTGCAAATTGTTTGCTGAAAAATATAATATTAAATTTAAATTTAACTCTTTTTTTCCAATACAATCTTTAAATTTAATGAGAGGAGTTTTGATAGCTGAAGAAGAAAATAAGGCAAGCTCTTATATTGAAAAGTTTTTCGATTCTTGCTGGAAGGATGGGTTAAATTTAAATGATCAAATCATGGTTGATAAAATTTTAAAAGAATTAAAGTTTGATCCTGAAAATTTTAAATTAAAAATATCAAAACAAAATATTAAAGATGAACTTAAAAAAAGAACTGATAATGCTTTTTTAAAAGGTGTTTTTGGTGTTCCAACCTTTTTAGTTAACAATAAAATTTTTTGGGGACAAGATCGTTTAGAATTTGTGTTAAAAGAAGCTGGAAAAAATATATGATAAAAAAAATTTTTAAAAGAATTTTTATATTAATTGCGAGACTTTTGAATTTTGAAATAATTGATCAAAACAATTTTTCTTCACCTACTTTAAATTCTAATTTAAATAATAATATCTCAAAAATTAATACAAAATCTATCGTCCTACCACTTGGTGAAGTAAAAATCACAAGAAAAATTAATTCTTTATTAGTTGTTTTTAGATCAAATACAATTATAAATATATGGGATCAAAATAAAAAAAGAATTTTTAACAAACCTAAAAAAGAATATACTTTTAGATCTTTAAATTCATTACTAATATCATTAAACAAAGCAAAAAATAAATTTGAAAATATAAAATTTAAAATCATAGTCGTTGATGATAATTCTGAAGTTGAAAACTTAACTGAAATAAAACGTTTACTTGAAAAAAGTTTAATTGAAAATAAATTAGAAAATTTAAACAAAAATGAATTTCAAGACTTTATTATTGATAAAAAAAATAAAGAAACCTTCTCTAATCTAGCAAGTTTATTAAAATGTTTTAAAGTTGCTAAGCAACATGCGGATGATCTTGTATTATTTGTTGAAGATGATTATCTTCATGAAGATACAATGATCGAAGAAATGTTAATGACATATGAACGTATTTCATCTCAATTAAATGATGAAATTTTTTTATGTCCTTCTGACTATCCTTTTTTTTATGACTCAAATAATAAAACAAATATTTTAATTGGAAGTCATAGGCACTGGCAAATAATAGATAAAACTTTATGTACATTTTTAACTAGCAAAATTGTTTTAAATGAAAATTGGAATAATTTTGTTAAAAATTGTGAAAAAAGACATGATCCTTTTGAGAAATATATTAATGAAATTTACAAAAGAATTTACTGCTTGGCTCCAATTCCATCCTTATCAGTCCATTTTACCAATATTAACTCAAGTTACGGAATATCACCGTATATCGATATAAGAAATTTGTGGGAAAAAAATAAACCTTAAAAAACTAACAAAGAGTAAAATATGACAGTATTTTACTTTCACAAAACAGCCCTTAAACTGATTAATTTAAAGGCTGTTTTCGTAATCTTATTTATTAAACATTTCTTTTAATGCTTTAGCGGGCAAAAACTTAACTTTTTGAGAAGCTGCTATTTGAATTTGCTCACCAGTTCTTGGATTTCTTCCTATTCTAGCTTTTCTTTTCGCAACTTTGTATGTACCAAAACCTGCTATTTTGACTTGTTCATCACTTTTTAAACAATCTAATATTAAGTTTGTAATACTATCAAAGGTTCTTTCAGCATCAGCTTTGCTTTGATTTAGCGTCGAAGCTATTTTGGTCATCAGTTGTTTTTTGTTCATTTTAGCCTCATTTATATTAGTTTATTTACTCTTGTCATAAAAACTCAGGAAATCAATGGTTTTTTTAGTGTATTTTAAAATAATATACACAATATGTGGTATTTTTAAAAAAACCTTGTTTTTATTGACCTTTTTGACATTTAAATACTTTAATCTAAAATAATCCTAAGTCCTTTAAATCGTTAAAGGTTGCAAAAAACATCAATGAAAGCAGTAAAAACAAACCGATTCGAAAAAAACCCTCTTGAGTTTTTTGTTGTAAAGGACGTCCTAAAATTTTTTCAAATAAATAAAACATTAAATGACCACCATCCAACATTGGAATAGGAAATAAATTAATCAGGCCTAAATTTATTGAAATATAAGCCATTATACTTAAAAATGGTATTATACCGTACTCAAAAACTTGCCCAGTAACTTTTGCAATCCTTATGGGACCACCTAATTGAGAAGAATCTCCTGAACCAGCAAATATACTTCCCAAATACTTTATAGAAGTTGCACTTACAAACCATATCTCCTTTACAGAATAATATATAGCTTTAGTTGGGCTAAGTTTTATATTATTGAATTTATTATTTAATGGAGGCGCAAGTTTTACTCCAATAATTCTTTTTTTTATTTTACTTCCAAAATTATCTTCACTTTCAATTATAATCGGCTTAATTTTAAAAGAAATTTCTTTTTCAAGTCTTAAAACAGAAATTTCTATAAAATCTGAGGTTGACGTAGTAACATGTGTAGAAACTTCTAGGATACTATTAATTTTTTTATTGTTTATTGCAATAATCTTATCATTTTTTTTAATTCCAGCTTCAAAAGCTGGGCTATCTTTTTGAACCTCATAAACTACCGCTGGGGTCATATCCTTGCCCACAAACATATAAATAAAAATAAAAATAAAAGCAGCTAGAATAAAGTTTGCAACAGGACCTGCGGCAACAATAATAGCTCTTTGATATAATGGTTTTAAAATAAAAAGTTTAGATTGATCTTTCTTATCATATTTTTTTAAAACTTCTGCTTGCTCCGCTTGGCTAAATACATTTCTATCACCAAAAAATTTTACATAACCTCCAAGTGGTATCCAGCATATTTTCCATCTTGTTCCAGATTTATCATTCCAACCAAAAATTTCTTTTCCAAATCCTATTGAAAAATCAGTTACACCAACTCCAAATTTTTTTGCAAAATAATAATGGCCATATTCATGTATAAATACTACAACAGTAATTAAAATAATAAATGGTAATAAATAATTCATTAACTCCAGGGTCCTTTTATTTTTTTATTCTTTTTATATTTTATAGAATATTTATTAAAAAATAGTATTAAAATTATTCCTGATAAAAAACCCCCTATATGCGCGGCATAAGCTACACCTCCACCTTGAGATGATGTTATGCTTGAGTTAATAAATTGCAATACAAACCAAAAAAACAGTACATATAATGCTTTAATTCTAATTATTTGACTAAAAAAACCAAAAGGTATTAAAACTAAAACTTTAGCATTTGGATGATTGATCAAATAAGCACCCAGAATCCCTCCTATTGCACCACTGGCCCCTACCATGGGCACTTGAGAGTTGACATCCATTAAAACCTGAGACATAGCAGCTCCAATGCCAGACAACATATAAAAAATTATGAATTTTTTTGGCCCGAGCGCATCTTCAATATTATCGGCAAAAATCCACATATATAACATGTTTCCAAGCAAATGCATGATCCCTCCATGCATAAACATTGAAGAAAAAATACTAATAAAAGCTGGTATTACATAAAGATTATCAGGTAATTGATCATGCCCCATTAAAACTGATGGAATTAATCCATAGGAATAAAATAATGCACCGGTTCTGTAAGATTGCGAACTAAGTTCTAATAAAAAAACCAAAATACATATACCTATTAAAAAATAAGTTACGATTGGTCGACCTTCTGTGGGGTTATCGTCTTTTAAAGGAATCATATCCAATTATAACAATAACAGGAGCAAGAGTTGCTAATAAAAATGACCAAAATAATAAATAATTGCTAATAATTATGGAAAAATAATCTTTAGATATTAAATTTCCTATTAAAATACTTTCAGAAAAATCAGGGCTTGGAAATAATAGCAGCCCCAACATCAATCCAATTAAAATTGATATAAATGAATTTTTTTCATTTATTTTTTTTTTATAAAAACCATTAAAAATTGTAAAAACTGCCGCACAACAAAAAAGATCTGCTAATAAAAATAAGTACAAAATACTAAATCCTTTTGAAGCAATAATAAAAGCAATGATGGATAATACAATTAAAATAATTTTCGATAATTTTAAATAATTATTTTTTTTATTAACAAAAGATATATGTTTTCCTTCAACAACTATCAGGCTCGAAATTGCATTAACCAATGTATCTAATGTGCTAATAGTTAGTGATAGAGCCATTATTATAATAAATATTGAAATAAGGGGTGTGTTTTTTTTTAAAATAATTGAAAAGAAGGCCAGATCAGGATTTATTTTGCCATTTAAAGAAATAGCAATTAACCCTGTTGTGCCCATAAAAAAAACTATTGGAATAATAATTAAAAAAGATATCCATAAACTTTGTTTTAATATTTTTTCATTTTTAGCGGCAAACACTCTTTGCCAATTTCCTTGATGAAAAAGATTAGTTGCAGCAACTGCTATAAAAAAGGTTAATCCAGAAGTATAATTAGGCAAATATTTACTACTAATCAATTGATTAGAATTATTTTTAATAAGATTTAAGTAAGTTTCGCTACTATTTAATGAAAAAATATAGAACACAGATAATAATATAAATGTAATAATAATAAAAAATTGCAAATTATCTGTTAGGATTGAAACTTTTAATCCTCCATAAAGAGTATAAGTCAAAGTTGTTGTTATAACTAATATTGCTATAATCCATAAAGGTACTCCAGAAATATAATTCATTAACATAGATATAGCTGTTACTTCTGCGCACAAAAAAATAAACATATAAAAAATCATTAAAATTAAAACTAATTTAAATAAATTGTTTCCAAATTTATATTTTACAAATTCAGTTAATGTTTTGCCTTTTGGAAAAATCTTTCTTAATTTGGTTCCAAAAAAAACAAGCGCAAACATTGGAAATGAAGCACCCAATGAATAACCAATTACAGAACCAATGCCGCCCCAAGTAGCTGCTGATGGTGGGCCAAAAAGAATCCATGTGCCTAATGCGGAAGCAACTAAACTTGTGGTTAAGCTTAGAGTTTTAATATTTCTATTAGCTATAAGATAATTTTCTAAGTTTTGATATTTTTTCGAATATAATATTCCTATTATTAAAAATATTAAACTAACTAATAAAACAATTAGTAATGTATAATTATAATCTAAATAAGTTATTCTATCTTCCATAATTTTCCCTCACTGAATTACCAGTCAGGTTCTATGAGTTTAATCTCAGTCTTAATTTTTTGTTTAAGACACCCCTATTGAATGTGACTTATATATTATTAATAATTTTTTAACAAATAAACCAAAAATTCATCTGGTTGATTATTTTTTAATTTAACGTTATAGTTGTGTTTAATTAATAGGATTTGAATATGGTCGATAAAAATAAGTCTATAATTATCTCTGATTTAAAAATCAAAGGCAACATAACAGAAAAGAAAGATATTATTATTGATGGAGAGATCAATGGAAATATTAATGCTGATTTTGTTGAAACTTATAAAAATTCAAACATTGCAGGAAATATAACATCAAAAACTTCATTAATAGGAGGAAAATTAAAAGGCAATATCAATTCCGAAA
>QCRZ01000022.1 GCA_003209225.1 Pelagibacteraceae bacterium AG-464-B04 | reverse complement strand
TTCTACTGCCACTTTGAATTAAGTTTTTTTTAAGTCTTATATTTTTGTAGGTTAATTTAAATATATTTTTTAAATCAGTATTACCATAAACCGTAATAAATTTTCTATACTTGCTAAGTTTAACAGTATCTTTAACAAACAAGGAAACAGCTCCCGCATAAGTCGAAGAAAAATTTTCTTTGTAAGGTAATAAAATAGAAATTTTCATTAAATTTAATTTAAATAATATTTTTTATTTTTGTTCATTTTAAGATATTTTATTTTTAAAAAATTTCTGAATTTTCTATCCTTTTTTAATATAAATTCTCTAGACATTGCTTGAGATTTATTATTATAACTTTCTTTATAAAAAACAATCCATTTCTTCCCCTTAGTAAATTTTGCACCACGAGAAACATTGTGAAGTTTTAGACGATTTTTAATATTTTTTGTGTAACCAACATATGAAATTAACTTTTTTTTGTGTTTACTAATTAATAAATATACAAAGTATTTCATTATTTAATTTTTTGGATAATTTTTTTTGACAATTTATTAAAATTTTCTCTATATATTTTATTATATTTTCTTATATGAGAAGTATGTCTAAAATACCACTTTTCACGAGATTTATTAATAACATCGATAAGATTTATATTAAAACTTCCAGATATAAGACTTAGTGGTCCGTGACAAGTAATAACATTTTTCGCGTTCATTGTAATAGTTTCTAGTTCTTCAATTGATGTTTTTTTTAATAAATAAACTTTATGTTTTCCAACTTTAAAGTAAAAAAAACCTTTTTTATTATAAAAAAAATATTTATCAATAATGTTTTGTATAAATTTTAATTCAATTGTGCCCGTTGTGATAACTATGTTTGTCTGCTTTTTGTTTACAATCTTTTTTAAAAAAAAATAAAATTTATTAATATTTGGTGAAATATCTAAAAATTTTCTAATGTACATTTTTGAGAACCATTTTTCATCAATATGTATATGCAAAAATTTATTTCTAAAAATATTCTCATTTTTAAAAAAAATAATTTTTTTAATATTTTTAAATTGTAATATTCTATAATCTTCTTTTATAATTTTGATTTTTAAAAAATCTAATATTTTTTTATATAAAATCTTCAGAGTCACTGATTGATTATCAAAAAATGTTTTATGGCTTCTAGAAAAAAAAAGTTTAAAAAAAAAACTTTTTTTAGATATTGGATACGTGTGGTAAATTTCTTTAATATTTAAAAACTTAGACAATATTATTGATCTATCCTTCCCATCAAAAATTATAACTTGTTTGTATTTCTGCTTTCTTAATTGTAAAATTAAAAAAATTTTTTTAAGAATTCCATTTTTTGGAAATGAATAAATTTTATTATAAAGGTATTTTTTTTTTTTAATATGTGAGTAGATATGTTTCTTTACAATTATATCGACATTCTTTTTACCATATAACCTCTTAAAACAATTTATATATGGTATTGTTTGGTAAAAATCTCCTAGCTTGTCTGTTCTAATAATTAATGTTTTCAATTTTAAATAAATATAATCAAATAATTGGCGGTCCCTAGGGGAATCGAACCCCTCTTTCATGGATGAAAACCATGTGTCCTAACCGATAGACGAAGGGACCAAGTGTAAAATCATATGTTATTAACAGATATATCATTAATTACAAACTCAATATTACTTTTTCCGTTCCAATAATTAGATATTAACGTACCTGCTATATTCATAACAACTTTTGTATTTTTAATTAGATACGATTCAAGTATTGATCCCACGGAATTAAAAGCTATAGCTTTTACTACGTCTTTATTTTTACTATAAAAAATTGCTTTTATATGTTTCTGAGCAACAATACTTGAATAAGATAGTTTTAAATTTTCAATCAAAAATTTAGGTTCGTGGTTATCTAAACCAAATGGCGAAATCATTTCTATATTCTTATAAAAATTTAAATTTAGTGCAGAAGGTAGAATTACGGAGTCCAGATAAAGAGTCTTAAAGTTATTATTTTTAGTAAATTTTTTATTAAATTTTTCAGACAAAAATTCCTTAAATTTATTAATCTCTTTGGTGTAGATAGTGAATCCTGCAGCCATTTTGTGACCACCGCCTTTTATCAAAAATTTATTTTGCACAGCAGAAAGAATAATTGTACCTATATCAAAACCAGGTATTGATCTAGCAGAACCTTTGCCAATATTACCATTAATAGAAATTATTATGCATGGTTTGCCAAATTTTTCTTTTATTCTTGAAGCTACAATTCCCATAACTCCCTCATGAAAGTTTTTACTTGATAAAACAATTACAGAGTCCTCAGTATTTTTTGCCTCTTTTTCAACTGCATTAAAAAAATCTATTTCAATTTTTTTCCTTTTATTATTAAATAAAATTAATTCTTTGGCCAAATAATCGACTTTTTCTTGATCTTCAGATATTAATAATTCTGTTCCAAAAGAAGCCTTACCTACTCTCCCTCCCGCATTAATTTTTGGTCCAATAATAAATCCAAGATGATATATATTTGGTGTACTTTTAATTTCACTAATATCATAAAGGGTTTTTAAGCCTAAATTTTTTCGATTTTTCCAAATTTTTAACCCCTGTTTAATAAAAGCTCTATTTAAACCTATAACAGGAGCAACATCACAAATTGTTCCTAGACTTACTAAATCAAGAAAATTTAAAATTTTTGGCTCTTTAATATTATTAGTTGAAAACCAGTTTTTTTTTCTTAGAAAACTATTTAAATTTACTAAAAAAACAAAACAAACTCCAACAGCACAAAGATAATCTAGATTTGACCGATCATCAATTCTGTTAGGGTTAACTATTGATGTAGCTTGTGGTAGTTTAGTGTCCGCTTGATGATGGTCTAATACAACTGTTTCTACTTTTCTGTTCTTTGCATGTAAAATAGCTTTATGAGATGAAGTTCCGCAATCAACAGTGATTATTAATTTTGATCCCTTGCTAATTAAAAAATCAAAAGCTTCTTCGGTTGGTCCATATCCATTTTTAATTCTATCTGGAATAAAAATTTCGTATGGTTGATTAATTTGATTAAAAAACTTTGCCAAAATAGCTGATGAAGTCGCACCATCCACGTCATAATCTCCAAAAATACCAATTACATTTTTTTTTTGTATGTGCGAAAATATTATTTCTGTAGCTTTTTCCATATCCTTAATTGTAGTTGGGTTTGGTAGATTTCTTTTAATAGTTGGGTTTAAAAAGTCTTCAATTTTGTCAATTTGAATTTTTCTTATTGAAAGAAATTTGCACAAAATTTCATCAAAATTATACTTTTCAAAAATCTTTTTTGAATAGTTTGCGTCATATTTTTTTAATAACCAGTTTTTTCCTGTAACTGATCGAATATTCATTTTTTAAATATATTTACAATC
This sequence comes from Pelagibacteraceae bacterium AG-464-B04, assembly GCA_003209225.1. Classification (GTDB taxonomy): domain Bacteria; phylum Pseudomonadota; class Alphaproteobacteria; order Pelagibacterales; family Pelagibacteraceae; genus AAA240-E13. The sequence continues at coordinate 13,308 of QCRZ01000022.1, read as the reverse complement.
TTTTTGTTAGTTTTAGATTCTTTGTGCAAAACAAATGTTTCTGTTTGATAAGTGTTATCTTTATGTTTTACGCCACTAACTATATCTCCATCTGTAACTCCAGTAGCACAAAAAATAACATCGTCCCGAACCATGTCATCAATAGAATATTTTTTATATAAATCTTCAATCCCAATATTCATAACTTTTTTTTTTTCATAATCATTTTGAAAGACTAACCTTGTTTGCATTTGGCATTTTAAACAACTTAAAGCTGCTGCAGCAAGAACTCCTTCTGGACCACCGCCTGTACCTATGTACATATCTGATGAAGGATTTGGACCAGCTACAGATATAACTCCAGATACGTCACCATCACTAATAAAGTTTATTTTAACTTTTAGTGAATTTAAAATAGATACTATATTATCATGTCTTGGGCGTTTTAGAATACAAACAGTTAATTTATCAGGCGATAGATTTTTTGCATCGGACAATATTTTAATATTTTTTTTTATCCCAAAATCTAAATCTACTAAATCTTTAGGTAAATTAGGGCCAATAGCAATTTTTTCCATATAAGTTTCGGGCGCATATAACAAATTTCCTTTTTTTGTAGCAGCTAAAACAGATAATGCATTTGGTAAGTTTTTTGCTGCAAAATTTGTTCCTTCTAATGGATCAACTGCTATATCAAATTCATCACCAGACATATTGCCAACTTTTTCTCCCATGTAAAGCATTGGTGCTTCATCTAGTTCGCCTTCACCAATTACAATTCTGCCTCGCATGTTAGTTTTGTTAAGTTGATTCCTCATTTCATCAACAGCTGCTTGGTCAGCTGCATTTTTGTCATCTTTGCCTAAAAATAAAGAAGCACCATAAGCACCCATTTCTGTAGCGCGAACAAAAGAATTTATATATTTTTGGTTAATTGTCATTATTATCTCCAACTCTTATAAAAGTTGGTGATTTAATTAAAGAATCATTTTTCCTAAGCTTATCTAAACATTTGATAATTCTTTTTTCTAAAGTGTTATGTGTAATTATTATAATTGAAGCAATTTTTTTCTTTTTATCAGGTATTTGAAGTAATCTTTTTATGGAAATTTTATTTTCAGCCAATTGTCTAGTTATCGAAGATAAAACTCCTGGTTTGTCCAAAACTTCAAATCTTAAATAGCATGAAAAAGCATAGTTTAAATGATTAAATATTTTTATTTTTTTCCTCATTTTGTGTGCAGTAATAAAAGGATATTTAATATTACCACGTAGAATTGAGTATAAGTCAGACATTAATCCTGATGATGTGGGCCCAGGTCCAGCTCCTTCACCTTGCATTATAGATTGACCTACAGGATTACTATTGATTATAGCTGCATTAAAAACTCCGTTAATATTTCCAATATATGAATTAGCGTCAACAAGAGTTGGATGAACTCTTTCAAAAATACTTTTTTTCTTTATTTCAGTAATACCTAAAAGTTTTATTCTATAACCTAATTTTTTTGCATTTATAATGTCCTTAGTTTCGATATTTTCAATTCCATTTACTAAAATATTATTTTCCGAAATAAGTGTTTTAAAACAAAGTGAAGAAAGAATTTTGATTTTTGAAGCAACATCTGTTCCATCCAAATCTGATTTTGCGTTACTTTCGGCATATCCATGAGTTTTAGCTTCAGATAAAATTTCGTTTAAATTTTTTCCAGTAGTCTCCATTCTAGATAAAATATAGTTTGAAGTACCATTTAAAATACCAACCAATTTAAATATTTTGTTTGAAATTAAACCTTCTTTTATATTTCTTATAATAGGTATACCCGCCGCAACTGAAGCTTCGTACTCTAAATTAACTTTATTTTTTTCAGCTAATTGAGCTAAAAAATTTCCATGTTTTGCGATAAGGGCTTTATTAGCTGTAATAACATGCTTTTTATTTTTTAATGCAGAAGTAACTATTTTCTTTGCAATACCATCTGAACCACCGACTAATTCAACCAAAATATCTATTGAAGGATTTTTAGTAATGTCAATTGGGTTACTTAACCACTGTTTTTTACTAAATTTGAAAGATCTTTTTTTATTTTTATTTCTTGCTGAAACAAATAATAATTTAATTTTTTTTCCAGTTTTAAAATATATATCTTTTTTTTTTTTTGTAATTTCACGACAAAAATAGCTACCAATGTTTCCAAGACCTATTACAGCTATGTTAATTGTATTTTTCATATTTAATCCGATATATCATTTATATTTGGAAAATCGTTAAGTTCACTATTTCTAGATATTAAATTTACATATTCTCTAAAAGAATAAGATTTATGAATATCTATATTCATTATATTTTTTCTATTTATGGGTTTATTAGATAAAGTTGAACAGTTTACTAAAAAAAAAGAAATAGTAGTAATAATAATAATTTTGATCATTTAAAACCTAACCTTTCATTAAATCCATATAACAAGTTCATGTTTTGAATTGCTTGACCAGAGCCACCTTTAATTAAATTATCAATAGCTGATAGTATAATAACTTTATTTTTACTTCTATCCATACAAACTGAAATTTTACAAAAGTTAGAGTTCATAACTTCGCCCGTACCGATTGTTTTATTAAATTTTGCAAACTTAATAAAATAATTTTTCTTATAGTAATTTTTTAGGTATCTATAAATTTTTTTTGCATTATTTTTTTTGTTAATATTAATATAAATTGTTGAAAGTATTCCTCTAAACATAGGTGATAAATGAGGTGTAAATTGAATCTTTATTTTTTTGTTTGAAATTTTATTTAACTGCTCATCAATTTCTGCTGTGTGTCTATGATAACCAACACCATAAGCTGAAATTGAGTTATAGATGTTTTTATATTTAAACTTTTTATGTAAATTTTTTCCAGCGCCAGAGTACCCAGATTTTGAATCTACAATTATACTATTCGTGTCAATAAATTTTTTTTTAATAATTGGTATAAGTGGAATTTGTATTGAAGTGGGGTAACATCCCGGACAAGATATAATTTTAAAATCTTTTAAATTAACATTAACTAACTCAGGAATTGAATAAATCGATTTTTTTATTAAATTTTTTGATTTATGAGATCTTTTATACCACTTCTTATAATTTTTATAAGAAGTGAGTCTAAAATCAGCTGACAAGTCAATTAATATAACTTTTGTATTTATTTTCTTAGAAATCTTTTGGGCCTCACCATTAGGAAGAGCAGTAAATAAAATATCAATTTTATCAAAATTTATTTTTTTAATATTTGTAATTTTGGGTAGTAATTTTGATTTAAATGAATTATCAAACTTGTCTAAATTTTTACCTATAGATTTTTGCGCACAAATATATTTAATATGCACTCTTGGATGTTTTAAAAGTAGTTTAATAAGCTCTAATCCTATATATCCTGTTGCACCAGCTATCGCTACATTTATATATTTGTACATACTTAGTGTATAACAAGAAAATTAAATGGGAGATATTAAAAATTAATTTATCTTTTAGAAAATTGAAAACTTCGTCTGGCCTTTCTAAAGCCATACTTTTTTCGTTCAACAGAACGAGAGTCTCTGGTAGTAAGTTTTTGTTTTTTAAGTATTGATTTTAATTCGGGGTGATATTTTAGTATGGCTCTCGAAATTCCATGAATTATTGCTCCAGCTTGGCCTGTAAGACCACCTCCTTTAACTAAACATCTAACATCGAATTCAGTATTTTTATTGGTAACTTCCAATGGTTGAGAAATAGTGTTTTGGTGATTTGATCTTTTAAAATAATCAGGCATATTTTTTCCATTTACAAATATTTTTCCTGTACCTTTTTTAATCCAAATTCTAGCTATAGATTTTTTTCTTCTTCCTGTAGCATATTGGCTATCTTTAAAATTTAATTTATCTTTTTTTGGATTAGGCTTTTCAGAGTTAATATTTGCTTCCATATTTATAATCTTAGTAGATTTTTACTATTGATTTTAGACAAAGTTATTTCTTTTGGGTTTTGTACTTCGTGAGGATGCTTGTCACCTTTGTATATTTTTAATTTAGTTAATTGTTTTTTTGCAAGTGGGCCACCAGGCAACATTCTTTTTACAGCCATCTTTAAAATTTCTTCAGGTTTTTTTACACTTAGTTTTTCTGGTGTAGTTTCTTTAATTCCACCAGGATGTCCAGTATGTCTATAATATTTTTTATTTTTAAATTTGTTACCAGTAAACTTAATTTTTTCAACATTTTTAACTATAACAAAGTCACCATTATCCATATGCGGTGTATATTGTGTTTTATTTTTTCCTCTAATAGTTTTTGATATAAATACAGCTAATCTACCAACGATTGCATTAGTGCCATCAATTAGTATCCAATTATTCTTTATCTCTTTAGTTTTTACAAAATCTGTCATGGAACTTGGCTTAAATACTTATATTTTTCACTAAAGTCAAATTTTTATTAAATAAAATCTTTACAAATTAACAATTTTTTAGTCTAATATAAATGCCAATTTGTATCAGCTTGCGGGCATTAAACTGCTAAAATGATCGTATAGTGCCGCCGCTTCTGGCGGTTTTTTTTTGATAAATTGTTGGCAAAGGTATTTGACTATATTGTGCACCTTGAATTTATCTAAAGCACTAAAAAAGGAGAAAAAAATGACTAAAAACATAAAAAATCCAGAAACAATAGCGCTGCATGGTGGAGAGTATAGAAGTGACCCTGCCACTACAGCGGTTGCAGTACCTATTTATAGGACTACTTCTTATCAATTTAAGGATACGGATACTGCAGCAAATCTTTTTGCGTTAAAAGAGTTTGGAAATATTTATACGCGTATAATGAATCCAACCAATGACGCTTTAGAAAAAAGAGTTGCCGCTTTAGAAGGAGGACTCGCTTGCGTGACCGTTGGTTCGGGTCAAGCAGCCTCTACATTTGCTGTAACAAATGTCTGCCAATCAGGAGATAATTTTATTAGTTCTACCGATTTATATGGTGGTACTGTAAATTTATTTACACATACCTTAAGAAAATTAGGTATAGAAGTTAGGTACGCTGATCCCTCAGATCCAAATAATTTTGAAAAATTAATTGATGATAAAACAAGATGTATTTACGCAGAAACATTGCCAAATCCATACTTGCGTGTTTTTCCCATCAAAGAAGTATCTGATATAGGAAGGAAATATAATGTTCCATTAATCATGGATAATACTGCCTCACCAGTAATATGCAAACCAATAGAACATGGTGCTGCTGTAGTTATTCATTCTTTAACTAAATATATTGGAGGACATGGCACTGTAATTGGTGGATGTCTTGTAGATGGTGGAAATTTTGACTGGACAACTAATCCAAAGAGACAACCATTGTTTAATGAACCTGACGCTAGTTATGGTGGTGCTGTTTGGGGTAAGGTGGTCCCTGAACTTACAGGAGCAAATGTCGCTTATGCTGTACGAGCAAGAGTGGTATTATTGAGAGATTTAGGATCTGCTTTAGCTCCAGATAATGCTTTTGGTATTATCCAAGGTTTAGAAACTGTCGCACTAAGAATGAAACAGCATTGCACTAATGCGCAAAAAGTTGTTGATTTTTTAACAAAACATAAAAATGTTGAAAGAGTTATTTATCCAAATATACACCAAGGAGAAATTGGAGATCGAGCCAAAAGATACTTTAAAGGAGGAAATGGTGGTTTAGTGGGTATAGAAGTTAAAGGTGGAGTTGAATCTGGCAAGAAGTTTATTGAAGCTCTTAAAATGTTTTATCATGTAGCTAATATTGGAGATGCAAGAAGCTTAGCTATACATCCTGCTACAACTACTCATAGTCAACTTACTCAAGAAGAGTTATTGGCTGCAGGAGTTACACCTGGCTATGTTAGATTATCAATTGGTATTGAGCATCCAGATGATATTATTGCTGACTTAGATCAAGCTTTAAAAGCTTCCGGTACAAGTAAATTAAAAGCAGTTAGTTAATTCTTGAGTTTTTAAAAACTAGAATAACCGAAGTAATAATAAGTAAAATAGATCCAAACTGGTGCATAGAAGCAATAACAATCTGTGCACCAGATAAAATAGTTAAAATTCCTAAAATTATTTGTAGCAGCAAGGTTATAAAAATCATAAAAGTTATTTTTCTAAGATGTTCAAATCTAGTATTAAAAAAAACTGGAACTGCAATAAAAAAAAATAATATGAAAATAAAATAAGCTAGATTTCTGTGTATAAATTGAACAATTGATGGAGTTTCAAAAGCACTTAAAGAAAAAAGATCATTTACATTAGAGTCATTTGGAAAATAACTTTGATTCATTAAAGGCCAAGACTGATAAATTTGTCCAGCATCAAGACCAGAGACGAAAGCACCTATGGAAATTTGCGAAACTACAAAAAAAATAAAAATCTGAGGTAGGTAAAAAGGGAGTTTTTTATTTAACGGATATCTTTTAATATTTTTGTATTTAAGATAAGAGGCAAATACCAAAATAAATATTATGATAGCTAGAGTTAAATGTATAGATAATCGATAATGACTTACATCAGTTCTCTCACTTAATCCACTTTTAACCATATACCATCCAATAAAACCTTGAATGATTATTAGTAAAAAAATTAAATAAAAGGAAATTAATGAATTTCTATCAAAAAATTTTTTAAAGGAAAAAAATAATAAAGGAAATATATACATTAAGCCTAATAAGCGACCAAGCAATCTGTGAATGTATTCCCACCAGTAAATGTATTTAAATTGTTCCAAAGTCATGGAATTATTAAGCAGTTTAAATTCAGGTATTTGTTTATAGAGATTGAAAGAATTTTCCCACTTTTCTAAAGTTAAGGGAGGTAATATTCCCGTAACTATATCCCACCTTGTTATGGATAGACCCGAATCCGTTAACCTGGTTAATCCCCCAACAATTATGATTATTGCAATAAATGATGAAATTAATAATAACCAACTACAAATATAAAAATTTTTATTTTCATGTGTCACCATTTTAATATACATATCTAATTTATATATTAAAAATTGTTAAATTGTCGCCATAATGAATAAAAAAAAGTTAAATCTAGCAAGAAAGCAAATAGATATTATAGATAAAAAGATTTTTTATTTAATCAAAAAAAGGACATCAATTGTTAAGTTGATGTTAAAACTCAAAATATACAAAAAAGAAATTGTTGATCACAAACGAATTAAAGAAATAATTAAAAATATAAGAATTAACTCAATAAAAAATAAAATTGATCCTAAGATCACAACCAGAATATGGAAGTCAATTATCTGGGCTTACGTAGGTTTTCAAAGAAGAAATTTTAAAAAAAAATAATTATTTGCTGTGAGGTGGTAGTTTTTTCTCAACAAAAATTTCATGTTTACGTGTTGAAGGGTTATATTTTTTTATTTTAATTTTAACTTTTGCTTTATCCCCTGTAGAAGGCTTCTTAATGTAGTAAAAAAAAGGGCTATCAGGCTTTGCCTCAGGGACTAGTCTAACTTTAACTGAAGATTTTTTAGCCATTTTTTATACTTTTAAGTTCTCTAATTATTTTTGATATATTTTTTAACTTTTTTTTAAAATCAACTTTTTTTTGGAGTGAACTATTTACACTATTATCCAATGAATCGTCAAGTATCTTTGTTTTTGATTCATTTAACATTAGTTTAACACCTTTGATTGTCATTCCTTTTTCTTTTAAAAGATGTTTTATTAATTTAATTACTCTAATATCTTCATTACTATAATATCTTCTTTTACCTGCTAAGATTTTTGGTTTAATTTGGTTAAATTCTTTTTCCCAAAATCTAATAGTATGAGTCGACAAAATACCACTTTTTTTATTAATTAAACCTACAATTTTTGCAACTTCCCCTATTGTTTTATATGCTTCATTTTTTTTTTCCATAGACTAAGATTTTAAGTTTATTTGGCTTTTAAAATATCTTGAAGGTTTAAACGTTGTAACATTTCTTGCAGATACTATTTTTTTTTCTTTTGTTTTGGGATTAAGAGCTATCCTTTCTTTTTTTTTTCTTTTACAAAAGGTTCCAAAATCAGTAATTTTTACTTTGTTGTTTGTGATTATTTTTGACATTATTATATCAAAAATATCTTTGACTAAGTTTTCTGAAATTATTTTTGAAAAACCTATGTTTTCATAAATTTTATTAGTGAGTGTTTTTTTGTTAACATTTTTTTTAACCATAAATAAAATTAATAAGCACAATATACATTAAAATAAGTTTTTTTTAATTTTTTCTACTAGTTGACCTTTAGCTATTTTATTACACATTTTAATTGAATGATATAAGCCCATCGCATCCGTTGATCCATGGCTTTTAACTACAGGTCCGTTGAGTCCTAAAAAAATCGCACCATTGTACTTTCTTGGATCTAATTGTTTTTTAAATCGTTTTAATGAATTGTATGAAAACAACATTGAAAGTTTACTAAAGAAATTTTTATTAAGACTATCTTTTAAATTTTTAATAATAAAATCGGCAGTACCTTCGGCAGTTTTTAAAGCAATATTTCCTGTAAATCCATCTGTTACTATAACATTAACATTTCCATCCATAATATGATTTCCCTCTATAAAACCATAAAACTCAAAATCGCCTTTTTTGGTTTCCTTAAGGTATTGATAAGCTTTCTTGATTATTTCATTTCCTTTTATTTCTTCTAAACCAACATTTAATAAAGCTACCTTTGGATTAATTTCTGGATAAAGAGATTTATATAGTGCTGCTCCCATATAAGTAAAATCTATTAAGTTTTTTTCATTACATTCAATATTTGCGCCTAAATCTAGTACTAGATTCATACCAGTTTTATTTGGCCACAAACCAGCTAAAGCAGCTTTCTCAACTCCATCTATCATTTTTAAAATCAATCTTGATAAAACTAACAATGCACCAGTATTTCCAGCTGATAGAGAAATTTGAGATTCGCCATTTTTTTGAGATTCTAAACATCTCCACATACTTGTGGTATTGTTTTTTTTTGCAGCAGATAAAGGGCTTTCTTCATCATCAATTTTATCTTCGCAGTTTATAATTTCACAAAAATTTTTAATATTTCTTTTCTTAGAAATTAAATAACTTAATTGGTCTTTATTGCCATAGAGTTTAAAAAAGTTTTCTGTATTTTCTTTCAGCGATAAATCTATACCATCTATAATCTTTTGAGGTGAATTTTCACCTCCCATTGCATCTACTGCAATTATAATTTTATTATTCATTTTAAATATTGATTTATTCTTTTGGTTCGAAAACCTGTCTACCTTTGTAAAATCCAGTTTTAAGGTCAACATGATGAGATAATCTATATTCACCTGATTTTTTATCTTCAATAATGTTTTTTGAAGAAAACTTAATATGGCTTCTTCTTTTGTTTCTTCTTGATTTTGAGGTTTTTCTTTTTGGTACAGCCATTTTATTTAATCCTTATAATCAAATTTGAATACACCTTTTATCAGTGAATTTAAAGAAATATATTCAAGAAATAAAGAAAATTTATCAAAATAATTTGTTATTTTTGTAGTTGAAATTTCATTATTAGAGTTGTTACCAAAAAATTTTAACAAAATATCATTTTTTTTATCAATATTTAATTTATCCCAATTTATACATTTTAATGAAATTTCGTAGAATAACCCCACTAATTCTTTCATCTTTTTGTTTATACTTGTGTCGGAATATCCAAGCTCTCTACAATTTAATTCTATTTGTTTGAAAAAAAAATCAAAAACTGATTGGGACTTTTTTTTATCAATTTTTTTATTTTTTAATGCTATTAAAATGAAAGAAAGATGAAAAAAAACAAGGTATATTCTATTAGAAAAAGAATCTTTTAAATTAAAATCATAGTAAAAATGATTTTTTCTAGTTAAAAAAGCAATTTTATTATACAAAGATATATAACTTTTTTTTTTAAATTTTAAAAAATGCATAAATTTATTGTTATCTTTATTTTTCTATTATTTACAAATTGTAAACAAAATCCAGTTATTAAAACGCATGGAGTTACTTTCTTAGACCAAAAACATAAAAAGTTAACTATTAATCAAATGAATAAAAATGATATAAGAATATCATTAGGAAACCCTTCGGTAGTAGCGCCTTTTGATGATTCTCTTTGGATTTATATAGAAAGGACTAAAACTAGAGGAAAACTATTAAAGTTTGGGCAAAATGTGACTAGTAAAAATAATGTTTTAGCTTTGAAATTTGATGACTATGGTATTTTAATTAAAAAAGACTTTTATGACAAAAATAAAATTAATGATGTTAAATTTGTAAATAGTACTACTGATACTGTTGAGCGTGAACAAAGTTTTGTGTATAGCTTCTTATCTAGCATTAGACAAAAAATAAATAAACCTGTAAAAAATAATAAATAAAATTATTTAGGCTATAACTGCTAACAATAAAAGGGCAACAATGTTTGTTATTTTGATCATTGGGTTTACTGCGGGTCCAGCAGTGTCTTTATAAGGATCACCTACAGTATCACCTGTTACAGCAGCTTTATGAGCTTCTGATCCTTTACCGCCCAGATTTCCATCTTCAATATATTTTTTTGCATTATCCCAGGCACCACCACCGGCTGTCATTGAAATCGCCACAAACAATCCAGTAATAATAACTCCAAGCAACATCGCACCAACAGCTGACAATGAAGCTTCTAAACCTCCGATAGGTAGTATTACTAAATAAAGAACTATTGGAGACAAAACTGGTAGTAGTGAAGGAATAATCATTTCTTTAATTGCGGCTTTAGTTAATAAATCAACAAGTCTACCATAATCAGGTTTTGATTTTCTTTTCATTATACCAGGAATTTTTTTAAACTGTCTTCGAACTTCAATTACCACAGCTCCTCCTGCCCTACCAACAGCTTGCATGCCCATTGAACCAAATAAATAAGGAAGCATTCCACCAACTAATAAACCAACTACAACAAAAGGATTCGATAAATCAAAGTTAACTTCAATATTTTCTAAGTTTGATCCACTTATTTGAGAAAAAAATTTAATGTCCTCTGTATAAGCAGCAAATAATACTAGCGCACCCAAGCCCGCAGAACCAATAGCGTAACCTTTGGTAACAGCTTTTGTTGTGTTTCCTACAGCATCAAGAGCATCGGTCGTTTTCCTTACTTTTTTTGGGAGGTTTGACATTTCTGCTATTCCACCAGCGTTATCTGTAACTGGTCCATAGGCATCTAATGCAACAACCATTCCTGCCAGTGCAAGCATAGTTGTTACTGCAATTGCAATACCAAAAAGTCCAGCTATATAATTTGTAGCCATTATTCCAGAAACTATTATTAAAGCTGGCAAAGCTGTCGCTTCCATAGAAACAGCTAATCCCTGAATAACATTAGTTCCATGTCCTGTAATTGAAGATTTAGCAACACTTTTTACAGGTCTATAATTTGTACCAGTATAATATTCTGTGACCCAAATTAACAAACCAGTAATCATTAAACCTATAATTCCACATATATATAAACTTAATCCTGTGAATAATTTATCTGAAATTACAAAACTAGTATCTAGACCAATAACAAAGTCAGTTATGGGATATAAAATTATTAATGAAAAAATAGCTGTAGCAATAAAACCTTTGTACAAAGCTTTCATAATATTTTTATCTTTTCCTAAACGAACAAAAAAAGTTCCAATAATAGAAGTGATTATGCAGCCGCCTCCTATAGTAAGTGGGTAAATCATCATATTAATATCGTTATGAAAAAAAATTGAAGATAAAACCATTGTAGCTACTATTGTGACAGCATAGGTTTCAAATAAATCAGCTGCCATTCCAGCACAATCACCTACGTTATCACCAACATTATCTGCTATAACTGCTGGATTTCTTGGGTCATCTTCGGGAATGCCAGCCTCAACTTTTCCAACTAAGTCTGCTCCTACATCGGCTCCCTTGGTAAATATACCACCACCTAATCTTGCAAATATTGAAATTAAAGATGCGCCAAATCCTAAAGCAATTAATGCATTAATTAATTCTCTTTCTTCAATATTAAATTGCAATAAGATAAAATAATAAATAGCAATTGACAGCAAAGCTAATCCAGCAACTAACATGCCAGTTACTGCTCCAGACTTAAAAGCTACTGACAAACCATGTTTTAATCCCTTTCTTGAAGCCTCAGCTGTTCTTACATTAGCTTGAACTGATACAAGCATTCCAACATAACCAGCTATTCCAGATAAAGTAGCGCCTATTAAGTAACCTAATCCAACTAAAAAACTAAAAGAGAAAATAATGATTGCTAGAACAACTATTCCAACAATAGCTATTGTCTTATATTGCCTATTTAAGTATGCCCGGGCTCCTAATTGTATAGCTTCAGCTATTTCCTGCATTTTTTTGTTACCTGGACTAAAGCTTAAAATTTGCTTACCTGTAAAGTAACCATAAAAAATAGCAATTAATCCACTTAAAATAGTTAATAATAAAATCAAATTCGGTGAAAGATTCATTTAAGATAAATTTTTTTGTTTAATAAAAAGTGGACAATACAAAAAAAAAATAAAAAGGCAACAAAATTAAGTTGATTAAAAATTATGTGTATAACCTATATTTTTAGTAAAATTGCGTTGTTTTTTCTTATTAGAAGCTGTCACAAATCCAATTCTAGTAACTTTAGTATGACTTAATTTAGAAATTTTGATTATTTTGCTTCTAAACCTTTTTTTTGAAGTAAACAAAATTTGATAATCGTCACCTCTGGAAATTACATTTTTTTTGTTTATCTTTTTTTTGAATAAAAGGAGCTTTAGATTCGAAGAAATGGGAACTTTTAATATATCAATAAAATAATTTAAAGATTTTATTTTTATTAATTTATTAATATCCTGAAAAAGACCATCAGAAATATCTATTGATGAACTTATAAAAGGTGAAACTTTGGAAGAAAAATTAGGGTAAAGTTGAGGCAAAAAATAAGCTTTTTCAAAATATTTTTGCTCATACGATGTAAGTTTAATTTTTTTTTGCAGAGCTTTTAAACCAATAAACGAATCTCCTAAATTACCGGTTACATAAATATCATCATTTATTTTTGCATTATATCTACATATTGGAGTCTTGTGTGAATATCCAACAACAACAAAAGTAAATGATAAAATATTAGAATTTGTAGTATCTCCTCCAACTAAAGTTATTTTAAATTTTTTTTGTTCTTCTTTTAAACCTTTGTGAATTGAACTCAGATTTTTTTTGTTAAAGAATTTTTTATTACCAGATCCCGACATAAGGTAATATCTTGGCTTAATACCTTTACATATTAA
>QCRZ01000021.1 GCA_003209225.1 Pelagibacteraceae bacterium AG-464-B04 | reverse complement strand
TAACTTTAAATCTACCTTTTACATTAACTTTAGCCTACGTCGTATTATTTCCTGGTCTAGCTTCATTTATTTTTTGGATTAAGGGAATTTCTATAATTGGCGCTAATAGATCCGGAATATTTTTGCATTCAATGCCAATATTGAGCACTGTATTAGCAATAATAATTTTTAAGGAAAAATTTATGTTTTTCCATTTGGTAGGAGCATTATTTATATTGATTGGAATATTTTTATCTAATAAAAAAAACTATGCTTAAAGTTGCAATTTTAGATGATTATCAAAATATTTCTCAGACTTTTTTGAACTTAAAAAAGCTTGATGGGAAATATGAATTCAAAATATTTAATCAAGCTTTTAAAGATGAAAATGAGGCAAAAGAACAATTAAAAGATTATGAGGCTCTTTTAGTTATGAGAGAGAGAACAAAAATTACTAAATCATTAATTGAACAATTAACAAAACTAAAATTTATTATAACAAGTGGAATGAGAAATAAAGCGATTGACATCGAGACAGCAAAAAAAAACAAAATAATTGTTTGTGGGACAGACATTAATTCAAATCCAGCAGCAGAATTAACTTGGGGATTAATTTTAGGATTAGCTAGGAATTTAAAAGAAGAAATTGACAATATGTATCAGGGGTACTGGCAAACAACAGTTGGCTTTGAACTCAAAGGGAAAATTTTAGGATTAATTGGATTGGGAAAAATTGGTTCCCAAGTAGCAAATATTGGTAAAGCTTTTGGAATGCAAGTTGTCGCTTGGAGTGAAAATCTAAATTTAAATCATGCCAAAGAACTAGGCGTTCTTCCTATGAACAAAGAAGATTTAATCAAATCTTCTGATTTTATTTCAATACATGTTGTCTTGAACGAAAAATATAAAAATTTAATTACAAAAAAAGATTTTCATATGATGAAAAAGAGTGTTTTTTTAATTAACACTTCAAGAGGAGAAATTGTTAACGAAAATGATCTTGTAGAAGCCTTAGCATCAAATCAAATATCTGGTGCGGGAATTGATGTTTATAAACATGAACCACTTCCAGATAATCATAAATTAAGATTTTTACCTAATGCTTTAATTCTTCCTCATTTAGGTTATGTAACTGCTGAAAATTATTCAATTTTTTATACACAAATGTTAGAAGATCTTGAAGCATGTGTTAAAGGTAAACCAATTAGAGTTTTAAAATGATAAAATTTAAAAATGGATAAGAAAGAAAAAAAAGGTGAAAGTTTAACATCCGAACAATATTATGTTCTTCGTGGTGAAGGTACAGAACACCCAGGATCTAGCCTTTTAAATAAAGAAAAAAGAAAAGGAAATTATTATTGTATAGGTTGTGGTACTAAACTATTTCAATCTTCAGACAAATATGAAAGTGGATCAGGTTGGCCATCATTTTTTAAATCATTGCCTAATGTTTTTGAAACCAAAATAGACTATTACCTAGGTTATGCCAGAACAGAGTATCATTGTATAAAATGTGGGGGCCATCATGGCCATATTTTTGATGATGGACCCAAACCCACTGGCAAAAGATATTGTAATAATGGAGTTTGTTTGTTTTTTAAACCATCTTCGGATTAATAGATCAAATTAGCTAATTTTTTTTTAATATAACCAACATTAGTTTTCTTGGAAGTTTTCCTTCTTTAAAATTTTCTGTATTTAAAATTTCAAAACCAGATGATAGTTTTTTTACTTTTTCTTTAGAAAAAAAATGCACAATAAATCCACCACATTCATAAAGATCTTCTCCTCTGTGAATTCCAGATTTATAATCTGCATCTTCTGTGCTTCTTGCAGTGTAAATATTTATACTATTGGGTTTTAAAACCCTGTGTAATTCTTTTGATAGTGATAAAAGTTCTTTAGTGGTAAACGCCATGCAATATAACATATGAGAAAAGCAACCATCAAATGTCAGATTTTTAAATGGAAGTGGTTTTCTTACATCGTGACATTTCGAAAATATGAATTTATCTAAATTCAATGAATTGGTTTTTTTAATTATATTATTCAAGCCTGATTGAGAATAATCCAATGTAAAAATATTAAAACCATTTTGAGCAAAAAAAATAGTATCTCTTCCCTGGCCTGAGCCTAACTCAAGTATATTTTTTATATTTTTTTTTTTAAAAATTTCTGCAGCTTTTATAGCAGCATAGCTTGGCGACAAACCAAACATTTCTGGTCTATTTAAATATGTGCTATCCCAGTGCTGCGCTTGTTTGTCTAGTTTTTTTTGGTCCAAATTTTGGAAAAATTATTATTTAGATGGATCAGGTACTTTACGTAAATAAGGCTTTAATGCTTTCCATCCACCAGGAAATAATTTTTTTGCTTCATCTTCTTTTACAGAAGCAAGAATAATTACTTCTTCACCCTTTTTCCAATCAGCAGGCGTTGCTACTTTGTGTTTAGAAGTTAATTGCATTGAATCTATTGTTCTTAATATTTCGTGAAAATTACGACCAGTGGCCATTGGATAAGTTAAAAAAAGTTTAATTTTTTTATCGGGACCAATAATAAAAACTGTACGAACAGTTTGATTATCTACCGCTGTACGTCCCTCAGAACTTGATGTTAGTGATGTAGGTAGCATATTATATAGTTTAGCCACTTCCAAATTTTCATCTGCAACAATTGGATAGTCTGGTTTTGTTCCAGTTACATCTTTAATATCTTCTAACCATTTTATGTGATCATCAACAGGATCAACGCTCAACCCAATTACTTTCACATTACGTTTTTCGAAGTCTGGTTTCATTTTAGCTAATGATCCTAGTTCTGTAGTACAAACAGGGGTAAAATCTTTTGGATGGGAAAATAAGACTGCCCAGCTATCTCCAATCCATTCGTGGAACGAAATATCCCCAACAGATGTTTTTGCCTTAAAATCTGGTGCTGTGTCATTTATTCTTAAGCTCATTTACCCCTCCTTTTGAATATTATATATAAATTATATATGTAAATTTTAATAAAAACAATAATGTATAATTTTTAAATATAAAAATTTTTTATGATTTTTGAGCAATTTTTTGACAAGACTTCATCTACTTATACTTATTTAATCTCAAGCGGAAAAGGAAGAGAGGCATTAATAATAGATCCAGTTTTAGAAAAAACTAATGAATATCTTAATTTATTAAAAAATTTAAATCTTAAGTTGGTAAAAGTTATTGATACCCATATACACGCAGACCATGTATCTGGATTAGCTGAGCTAAATGAAAAAACAGATTGTGTTACTGTTATGGGTGAAAAAGCTCAAGCAGATATAGTCTCAATGTATGCTAAAGATAATGAAAAAATAAAAATAGAAAATATAGAATTAAAAACCATTTATACTCCGGGCCATACAGATGATTCCTATAGTTTTTTGATGGGAGATCGGGTTTTTACAGGCGATACGTTATTAATTAAAAGTACTGGAAGAACTGATTTTCAAAATGGCAATCCTAATGATCAGTATCATTCAATATTTAATCGTTTACTTAAATTACCTGACAAAACATTGGTTTATCCAGCTCACGATTATAAGGGAGAAAAAGTGAGCACTATTGGTGAGGAAAAAAAATTAAATCCAAGACTGCAGGTTAATTCTAAAGAACAATATGTAACAGTTATGAATAATCTTAAATTAGCTCACCCACAATTAATGGATGTTGCTATTTCAGCTAATAGAAAAGGACTAACTTTAAAAGAAATTAATAATCGGAATAATTAAACAATAAATTTAATGTTTTTAATGTTAATTTTTTTTTCTAAGCAGATCAAATCACTCATCATTTTCAAACAAAATATAAATTTAATTTTTATATATTAAATCCCTAAA
Organism: Pelagibacteraceae bacterium AG-464-B04; assembly: GCA_003209225.1. Classification (GTDB taxonomy): domain Bacteria; phylum Pseudomonadota; class Alphaproteobacteria; order Pelagibacterales; family Pelagibacteraceae; genus AAA240-E13. Next base: position 12,934 of record QCRZ01000021.1, on the reverse strand, counting down.
AGAGAATTGAGCTTTCCTTCTTTTTCTAAAGCTCTCAATTCTTCAAAACCGCCAACGTGATGTTCGTCAAAAAATATTTGGGGAATTGTTTTTTTACCATTTGATTTGCTTAACATTTCATCCATTTTACCCTCTTCTAGTGCAATATTTATTTCTTGGTATGGAATATTATTTCTTGCTAGTAACCTTTTTGCAGCATCGCAAAAAGCACATAATGGGCCAGTGTATATTTCGACGTTTTTCATAAACTAATTATATGGTAATAATATTAAATGTTGCCAGTAGATTATTTTTTATTTTTACAAATTGCTTTTTTTCTTTGTATAACGCCAGGAACTCCTAGGGTAGTAATTGTGACTTATGCTATTAATTATGGATTAAAACGATCAATAATCACAGCCGTTGGTGATGTTAGCGCCAATACATTGCAAATGATACTGGTTGCTTTTGGAGCTGGTGTTTTAGTTTCTTTATATCCAGATATTCTTAACTATTTAAGATGGATAGGAATTTTGTATTTATTATATATAGCTTTTGATTTATTTAAATCTTCAAATATTTTAAATTTTAATAAAAACACAACTTCCAAAAGTAGCCTTTCATTATTTGGTGATGGATTTTTAGTTGCTTTCTTAAGTCCAAAAGCTTGGATATTTTTTGGAGCAATATTTCCACAATTTTTAAACTTACAAGGAGATTTTATAATTCAATTAATTGTTTTAATTATTTCTTGGGTTGTTTTAGATTTTTCAACATTAATGCTTTATGGTTTTGCAGCAGAAAAAATAGTCAAATGGTTAAAAACAAATCCCAAAACTATAAATACAATTTCTGCGTGTGCTTTAGTAGTTATTGCAATAGTAATTGCTTTCGCAAATATTTAATTTTAATAACCAAGGCTATGTGCGTTCGACTTATTGTTGTTATTCTATTTGAAAGATAGTTTAATAGAATAATTAACAATTATTAGAGGAGTAAAATGAAAAAAATATATAAATTTGCATTAATTCTTCTTTCTACGTTAGGCTTAATTTTAGGAAATACATCAACTTCGTTTTCAAAAGTTGAAGGTGATAAAATTATATTAGGGGCAGCAGTTTCACTTACTGGAAAATATTCATCAAATGGTGTTCATACTCAAAACGGTTATAATATGGCCGTTGACAGAATTAACAGCATGGGTGGTGTTAAAGTAGGTGGAAAAACTTATAAATTTGACATCATATATTATGATGACGAATCAAATCCTAAGAGAGCAGCTCAGCTTGCAGAAAGATTAATTAGTCAAGATGGTGTTGAATTTATGCTTGGACCTTACAGCTCAGGCTTAACAAAAGCTATGGCTCCGGTTACCGAAAAATATGGAGTTCCAATGGTTGAAGCAAATGGTGCATCTAGATCTTTGTTTACAAAAGGATACAAATATTTATTTGCAGTGTTAGCTCCAGCAAACTTATATTTGGACGTAGCTATTAGAACCGCTGTTGAGTTAAATGGCGGCAAAGGTGTTAAAATTGCTCAAGCTTTTGAACAAGATGCTTTCTCACAAGACGTTAGATTAGGAATTTTGGATGCAGCTAAAGAAACTGGTTCTGAAATTATAATTGACGATAAATTACCGAAAGAGCTTAATGATATGGCAGCTACTTTAGCTAAAGTAAAAGCTACAAAACCTGATGTTTTAGTTGTATCTGGTCATACAAAAGGAGCCTTAACTGCTATCAGACAAATTTCTGAAATGCAAGTTGACGTTCCAATGTTGGCAATGACGCACTGTGATGCTGCAAAACTATCTAAGCAACATGGTAAAAATGCTCAGTACGCTTTATGTGCTTCTCAATGGCATAAAACTTTAACTTACAAAGATAAGTGGTTCAAAGATGGCATGACATATGACAAAGACTTTAATGAAATGTTTGGGTATGCCCCACCTTATCAAGCTGCTGAATCTTCAGCTGCTTTATTGGTTTTCAAAGATGCTTTTGAAAGAGCAAATTCTTTTGATCAAAAGAAAGTAAGAGATGCTCTTGCTGCTACTGATATGCAAACTTTTTATGGAAACATAAAATTTGCTCCAGGCGGTCAAAATGTTTCTAAACCAATGGTATTATTCCAAGTTATCTGTGATAGCTCTGGAAAATGTGAAAACAAAGTTGTTGCTCCACTTAAATGGGCTTCTGCTAAGTTAATTCACCCAATGCCTAAGTGGTCTGAAAGATAAAAACTAATATTCTTATGCCCCCTAAATTTTAGGGGGCATTTTTTTTCAATTAAAGTTCTATGGACTTACTAATTTTTGAAGCACCAATTTTAATGGTCCAAGCATCAATGGACGGAATTCTTCTTGGTATCCTATTTGCTTTAATTGCATATGGAATGGCTCTTCAGTGGGGCGTAATGAACATTATTAATATTGCACAAGGCGATCTTGTAATTCTAGGCGGTTATATTGCATACTTTATGTACCTTTACGGAATCCATCCTGCTTGGGGAGTAATAGTTTCACCAATAATTATGTATTTTGTAGGTGTTGGAATTTACAAATTAGTTATCAATAAAGTTGTTGATAGGGATTTATTTATATCAATTCTAGCGACATTTGGGATCAGTATTCTTTTTATGCAATTGATGAATTTTGCATTTGGTGCAGATGTTGTTCTTGCAGTTTCTGGTTATGGAACAACCATGTTATTTGATAACTCTGTAACTCTACCTAACTCAAAAATATTTGCAGCAGTCATAAGTATTATTTTTGCAATTGGTTTAATTATTTATATGAAGAAATCCAAACTTGGACGCGCAATCAGAGCAACGGCTCAGAATGCGAGAGCAGCAAAGATTTTAGGTGTCGATACTGAGAAGGTATATGCAGCAACTTTTGGAATAAATGCAGCTCTATGCGGAGTAGCGGGAGCACTTATTTCAATTACATTTACTATTCATCCTTATATGGGATTACCTTACACAATCAGGTCTTTTATGATTGTGATTGTTGCAGGATTAGGGAACTTGCCTGGTGTCGCAATATCAGGAATGGGACTTGGGGTTTTCGAAGAGTTTGCAGACTATATATTAGGAACAGAATTTAGAATCGGATCTGTATTTTTATTATTAGTTTTAATTTTAGTTTATAGAAGATTTAAACTTGCTAAGAAAAGAGAGTATTTAAAATGAAAAAAAATAATTTAATTATCCTTAGTTTTTTGTTTTTTTTAGTAATTTATAAAACAGCACTGGCAGAAGGTTTATTGCCTGCCTGCAAAGGTACAGAATCTTTTAAATGGAATAATTGCTTTGGTACTGAAAAAAAAAGTATTGCCTATGATCAACTATACAAAGATCAATATAAAAACAAAAAAATTTTATATGAAGGTGAATATAAAAATGGAAAATTTCATGGACATGGAGTCTTAGCTTTTCCCGAAGGAACAAAATATACAGGAGAGATGAAGTATAATAAGCCGAATGGTAAAGGAACAATAATTTTTTCTAATGGGATAAAGTATATTGGTAAATTCAAATATGGTCTACCTAATGGTCAAGGAGTAGTAAAGTATCCAAATGGTAAAAAATTTATAGGAAACTTTAAAGATGGCAATTACTACGGGCAAGGAACTTTATTTGATCCCGTGGGAAATCAATATATTGGAAATTACAAAAACAATAAAAGAAATGGCAAAGGAGTAAATTTATATACGAACGGAAATAAATATGTTGGAGAAATTAGGAACGACTTAAAACATGGATATGGAGTTTATACTTGGGCAAATGGAGCAAAATATGAAGGAGAATGGAAAAATGCCAAAATTAATGGATTTGGAATTTATACATTTTCAGATGGAAAAATTTTAAAAGGAATTTGGAAAGAATCTAAATTAATTGAACAAAGGTAAATGAAAAAAAATATTTTCTTATATTCTGCTTTGCTAATTTTTGGTTTAATTGCTCCGTTTATTTTTCCAGCATTCAAAGTTCAATTATCAATACTTTGTGTTTTAATAGTTTTAGCAATAACCTGGAATATCCAAGGTGGCGAGATGGGATATAACTCGTTTGGTAATATTTTATTCTATGGACTAGGCATGTATCTTTGTGCATCCGTTCAGGTAGGAATGTTTTTTCCTTTAGCTGAATGGACCGAAAGTGGTGGAGAGAAAACTTTTGTTCATACTCCTGTTCAATTTTTTCAAGGTATTGCTGTTGGTTTAGCTGTTGCCGCAGTTATACCAGCTATAGTCGCAGGATTAATAGGATATTCAATTCTAGGATTAAGAGGACATTATTTTGCAATTGGTACATTAGGTTTAGGTGTTGCCGCTGGTGAAATTTCAGGTGGAATAGAAATCATTGGAGCAGGGCAAGGTTTTACAACCCCACCATTTCCAAATGTTGGAAGTCTAGAAGCAAGAGGTGAATTTTTTTATTATTGTAGTTTTGTGGCACTTGTGCTCACATTTATTGCAGTCAAATCTATTTACTCAACAAGATTTAAGTTAGTCCTTAATGCAATAAGGGATAATGAAGACAAAGCTGAGGCAATGGGAATCCAAACAATGAAATATAAAATTATTGGTTGGATGATTTCAGCATTTTTCTGTGGCCTTGCAGGTGGAATAATGGGAGGCCTTGTTGGATATATAGACTCCACTGATGTTGCATTTGACGGAAGAGAGATGGGAGTATTCATGGTTTTAATGGCAATATTAGGTGGCAAAGGAACTTTATGGGGCCCAGTTATCGGAGCAACTATATTTCATATATTTAAAGAAGGTTTTTGGACTTTCTTCCTTGGATGGCAGTATGTTGCCCTTGGTGTTTTGATTGTTGTAATTGTAATTTATTTTCCAGAAGGAATCATGGGTTGGCTCAGAGAAAAATATCCAGAGAAGTTTGGTGAAGTAGTTGATGAGGCTGATCGAAAGGCACAGGTTGAACTTAAATGAGTATTTTAGAAGTAAACAACGTAAGTAAATCATTTGGAGGTGTAAAAGCAAATGTTGATATTTCCATGTCCGTTGATAAAGGAAAAATTGTAGGTTTAATTGGTCCTAATGGATCTGGAAAAACAACCTTGTTTAACTCTATCGTTGGAACTTATCCTATAGATCAAGGGTCTATAAAATTTAATGATAAAGAAGTTTCAGAACTACCAGTCCCAGTAATTGCTAAGCTTGGTCTGTTAAGAACATTTCAACAAACAAGAATATATGGAAAATTAAATTGTGTAGAAAACATGCTTATTAGTCATAAGGCAAGCGATGAGAGTTTGGTCAAAATATTTTCAAAGATACCTAAAAATTTAACAGAAAAAGCTGAAAACTTATTAAACTTTGTTGGATTATATCAAAAAAGAAAGTTAAGAGCAGGAGATTTATCTTTTGGTCAACAAAAGTTATTAGAACTCGCAATGGCATTAATGAATGAACCAGAAATGTTGTTACTAGATGAGCCAACAGCAGGGATAAATCCTACATTAATAAACGGAATTATTGATAGGCTTATAAAAGTTAATCAAGATTTTGGAATTACATTATTAGTAATAGAACATAACATGAGGGTTATTATGAACCTTGCTCAAAAGATTTTTTGCTTGGCTCATGGAGAACTTTTAGCTGAAGGTACGCCCGAACAAATTAAAAATGATCAGCGTGTAGTTGATGCTTATTTAGGAGCAAAATAATGGCCAAAGATCAATACTCAGTATTAGGTAAAGCACCAAGCTCTGATGATTTAAAAAAACTTTCATCAAGCGATATTCATTTAACAATTAAACAATTATCCGCGGGATATGGAAAAATGGAAATTCTTCATAACTTTGATTTATTTGTAAGCAAAGCACAATCATTATGCTTAATTGGACCAAATGGAGCAGGAAAATCTACAATCCTCCATTCTATTTACGGATTTACAAATATTTTTTCAGGCAAAATAGAAATTGAAGGAAAAGAAATTACAAAAATGACACCTGCTCAAAAACTTAAATCAGTTGGCATAGCTTACATTCTTCAGGACAACTCGGTTTTTCCCGACATGACAGTCGAGGAAAACTTGTTAATGGGAGGTTATATTAAAGATAAAACTGAAGAGTCTTATCAGGAGGCAGAGAAAATTTTGGGGAAGTATGAAAGATTGAGAAATAGGAGAAGTCAAAAGGCAAAAGTTTTATCAGGTGGAGAAAGAAGACTACTTGAGATTTCAAGGGCTTTGGTTATGAAGCCAAGCGTCCTATTGGTTGACGAACCATCTATAGGTTTGGAGCCAAAATATATTGATATGGTTTTTGAAATTTTAAGAGATCTACAACAAAATGAGAAAAAAACAATAATTCTTGTGGAGCAAAATGCAAAAAAAGGTTTGGAGTTTGCTGATATAGGATATGTTCTTGTATCTGGACAAACAGCAATAGCTGGTAGAGGAGATGAATTATTAAGCAATCCTGACGTTGGAAGATTATTCTTAGGTGGATAGTGATTAATTCCAAATATTTCTTACAAGGATTTAAATCAATAAAAGGTATAGATAGCCCAGCTTTTGCATTAGGAGCTAGTTTTTTAGCAATCGGAGCTTTATTAAAAAATATTGGCTTTAGTCTTGAGCAAAGTATTTTTTCAACTTTTCTAACTTATGCATTGCCAGGATCGTTAGTAATGGCAGAATCATTTCTTATTGGAGCTTCTTTGGTTAATATTTTCTTAGCAGTTTGGTTAGTGAATGCACGTTTATATCCAATGACAGTATCTCTAATGCCACTTTTATTACACAAAAGTCAACCAAGATGGAAATATTATCTATCTTGTCATTTCATAGCAGTCTCGGCTTGGCTGATTATGAAAAGCAATTATCAGTCCATTGAAAAAAAATACCGCATAGATTTTTGGATGGGTATTGGAACAGGTACATGGCTAATAGCAATCACATCAACAGTCATTGGTTTTTTAGTCTCAGATTATCTAAATAAAGATATGATGATAGGTTTAGCCATTGTTAATCCAGTTTACTTTACTTGCATGATGGTAGGTGCAATGAAAAGTTTACAAATAAGTTTATCAATTATTTTAGGTGCAATATTAGGTCCAGCATTTTTTTTTATATCTCCAGAATGGTCTGTTTTATTTGGAGGAGTATTAGCTGGAACTATTGCTTATTTTATTGGAGAATTTAAATGAGCGAACTTTCAAGCAATATTATTTTAGTAATTTTAGTTACCTCACTCGCAACTTACTTATCGAGATTTTTAGGAGTGGTAAGTTCAGAAAAAATAAGTGAAACGTCAAAAATTTTTAAATGGTTTAATTGTATCGCTTATTCAATTTTGGCTGCACTTATAGCTAGAATAGTTATTTTTCCAGCCGGGGTTTTAGAAGAAGCAGATTTATTATTTCGATTATTAGTCATAATTGGTGGGATTATTTTATATTTATTAACCAAAAAAAATTTGGTGTTCCCCACGGTTTTATCAGCTATAATTTTAACATTACTAGTGACCTGAGAGGGTACTTAAAGTTTTGGAAAGATAATTTACTTTAGTGAAAAAAATATTATTAGCCTTATTTTTATTTTCAATTGGTTTTAGCACTACGGCTTATGCTGAAACGGGAAAAAATCTTAACTGGTGCAAGCAAGATACTAAAATTAAATATCCTTTTTATATTCACGGTAAAGGAAAAATTAAAAAACATAAATCAAGTGATGCTCTTAAGGACGCTCAAAATAAAATAGTCATTATTTATAATTATGGTGGTGGTAATGCCCAAAAATATCATGGCATCTGTAGAGTAGCTGCTAAAAATTTTTCAGGTTTAACCGGTCACAAAATCGGAAATAAAGAAACCATATGGTGGTATAATGATGAACTTAAAAAAGCTGGTGGTAGTGGCAATGAACCTTTCTGGAAATGTAATGATGATGTGTGGCCCGCTGAAGGAAGAATTATAGATCAACCTCAAGATGATGGTAATTACTGGAAATGTATTAATGCAGCAATACCAAATTGGAATGCTTATAAAAGATTTCAGAAAACAGTAAAAGTTGTAGAAAACTTTATTGCAGCCGGAGTTCCTCCTAAACAAATATTTGTATCGGGAGTTTCTGCGGGCGGGCAAGATGCCGTCTTAATGGCTGTGCATCATGCTGACTTAATAAATGCAGGCATTCCTTTTCATGCAGCTTCCTGGGGTACCGCCGCCGCCGGCGGTCGAAGAACATGGTATGTTGATCAAGTGAAAAGTGCCAAGAGATTAGATATTTTATACATTAATTCAAATTCAGACGGCACAGGAGCTCGACACATGAGACCAGAGTACATGTTATGGATGAAAGATATTCCAGGAGTCGAATGGTTAGAAACTGCAACCTACAATGAAAAAAATAAAGTTATTACTCCTGATGGTAAAAAATGTAATCACCAAGGAAAATGGGATAAAAATAGTATTACCATGGATGCGAACTGGGGTTACGACAAAGCTTTATTAAAAATCGCAAAAAAACGACCTGACACGCATGACATGGTTAATCAAACATGTATTCGATATTATTGGCCGCAAGTTCTTGATTACATCACTAAAAGAATTGAAGCTACCCACTGATATGAATAATGAAAAACATTCTGGTGGTTGTGCATGTGGCAAAGTTAGATATCATAGTATTGGAAAACCTGTAAGAACGGGACTTTGTCATTGTAGATATTGTCAATTAAGAACAGGAACAGCTTTTGGAATTTCTGTTTATTTTAAAAAAGAGAATTTAAAAATAGAATATGGAGACTTAAAAAAATATTCATTTGTAACTGAAAATGGAAATACTTTTGAGACTAATTTTTGCACTAATTGTGGAACAAGTCTTTTTTGGACGCTTTCACATATGAAAGATCTCATGGGTGCAGCAGGTGGATCTTACGACCCCCCTTCATTTTGGTTTGATGTCGAAAGAGAAATATTTAAAAGATCTAAAGGAGAGTTTGTAAGCATTAATTGTCCAGAAAGCTATGAAACATCTTCTACTTACAAACCTAAAACTAAAGATGAAAATAGATTAGATGGAAAAAATACCAGAAATTGAAATATCAACCACAAATTATAGATTTTATAACAAAAAAACTTGAATAATTAATGGAAAATATACCAGGGACAAAAATAACCATCAACGAAAAATCAAAACGTATAATTAATTTGGAAATAAAGGAAGAAATTTTAGACAAATTAATATTCCCTTTTCATAAATTTGATATTAGAGCATTAGAATACAAGCCTTTTACTAGATTTACTCTTGCTAAGAGTTTAGATGAATTGTTTGCAAGCAAACTTAGTAAATTTATTCGTTCAATATTAACAGATAGAAATACGGGCTGCCTATTAATTGTACCAGAAGTAATTAATAAAAAGTTTAATGATATTTTTCTCGTTAAGCTAGCTACTGGATTAGCTCATTTAATTGGTGTACCTAATTTTGATCATATGTCCTCAAAGTACTACGCACGTTTTTTTGTCAAACATGAGGATCAGAGTGATTCTTATCTAAGAAAAGCCTACACCAACATGGATCTACACACGGATGGAACTTATGTTAGACAAAAAACAGATTGGTTATTGATGACTAAATTAGAAGAAAAAAATGCAGAAGGTGGAGAAAGTGTATTCCTTCATCTGGATGATTGGGAGCATTGCAAGGAGCTTTTTAATGAACCTATTGGAAGACAAACATTTGTATGGAGCTCTCCTAAAAGTAAAAATATTGAGTATAAAGTAGAGCATCCTATCTTTTCTAAAGATTCAAAAGGACGCCCTCAAATCTCTTACATTGATCAGTTTCCAGAACCACAATCAATGGAACAAGGAAATTTTCTTCAAAAATTATCAGATTCACTTGAGGAAAGCACAAGCAAAGTAATAACTCCATTGCCTGTTGGTAGTACTGTTTTTGCAAACAATTATTTTTGGTTACATGGCAGAAAACCTTTTAAAAAAAATAAAAATTTAAGTAGAGAGTTATTAAGAATTAGAGGATCTTTTTTTATCAATTAACCTTAAAATCACCGGAACAGTAAATAAAATCATTAGAAGTCTAATGATATGATGAAACGCCACAAAATTAGGATCTAAATCAAAAGCAATTGCAATAACTGCAACTTCATAAATTCCTCCAGGGCAAAAAGATAATAATAAGGTTAAAAAATTAGTATCAACAAAATAACCAGCAGCTAAAGCTGCAATTACACCTAGAATTACTAACAATGCTGTAGCAATCAAGCTATGAAAAGTATTTTTTGCAACTTCATTTATGGATTTATCTGCAAAACGACATCCAACAGAGGCACCTAAAATTAGTAAACAGTAATTAATACTTTGTTCCGGTAACTTATAAGAAGCAATCTCAAATATTTGAAGCGCTCCACTTGCAACAAGTGTTCCTGATAATAAAGCAGCAGGAACTCTTATTTTATCAAAAATTAGAATTAATAAAACTGAACCAGCTAAGAGAATTAATAAATCAAAATGATTTTGATCCATGTAATTAAATTTTTCTATTTCTAGAGCTTCAGTTGTTGAGAAGTTAACTACAAAGAAAGGAAATACAGTTATTATAATTATTAATCTTATTAAGTGAGATGTGGCAACTTGAGATAGATCAGATTTTTCATATTCTGCTAAAATTAAAAGTGGACCCAAAGCTCCTGGAGCTGCTGAAAAAATAGATGTTTTATCTTTGTATCCTGAATATTTTTGTAAATATTTAGAAACTATAAATATACTTAACAGAATATAGATAAACATAATTGCCGAAGTCCATATCCAATCTTTCATCTGATTAATTAAATTTTGATCTATGTAATTACCAATATAAAGGCCAAGAATTATTAAGATTGCGCTTAATGCGAGCTTTGGCATTTGAACTTTGACTCCAGCTAAAGCTGCAATAGAAACAGCAAGCATTGGACCCAACATCCAAGCCAGAGGTATTCTAAAGTAATCCGCTATAATTGCACTAGGAATTGAAATAAAAACTACTAATAAAAAATTTTTGGAAAATAATGATTTTAAGTGCGATTTATCAAGAGGAATACTTGTTGTTTTCATTTTTAAAAAATATGAGTAACTTGACTAATATCATTTAATTTAATTTAATGCTTTAATTAAATTAAAGGGGGAGAAATATGTTTAAATCGATTAGAAAAATTATTTCAGTCCTATTTGCTTCAATCTTATTATTTTCAGCAACAACAACCAACTCATTTGCAATTGATAAATTGCATTTTGTAATTGGTGGTGGCGCTGGTGGTGGTTGGGATGGAACTGCAAGAGGTACTGGAGAAGCTTTAACAAAAGCTGGTTTTCTTAAAAGCGCATCATTTGAAAACATGTCAGGTGGTGGTGGTGGAAAAGCTCTTGCTTTTATGATTAATACAAAACCTGAAAATACAGTTTTAGTTCAGTCAACACCATTAGTATTAAGATCAATTACTAGACATAAAGGTTATGTGGCTGGTGATGGAGTACTTTCTTATAAAGATGTTTTACCAATTGCTGGAGTTATTGGTGATTATGGTGCGATTGCAGTAGCAAAGAATTCACCATATAAAAACTTTAAAGATGTAGTTGATGCTTATAAAAAAGATCCGAGCTCAGTTAAAATGGCTGGAGGATCTGTAAGAGGAAGCATGGACCATTTAATTGGTGCTTTAGCATTTCAAGTAGCTGGAGCTAATCCAAATGATGTTATTTATGTTCCGTATGATGCGGGCGGTAAAGCTTTAGCTGGACTTTTATCTGGAGAGACTCAAATGATATCTACAGGTCTAGGAGAATTGATGGGTGCAAGAGACCAAGTAAGAATTATTGGTATTACCGCTCCTGAAAGAGTGGCTGATGCGCCTGATGCTCCAACATTAAAAGAACAAGGATACGATGTACAATTTGTAAATTGGAGAGGTTTTTTTGGCCCTCCAGGTATGAGCTCGAGCATGAAGAATGAAATTGCTAAGATGCTTGGCGATGTACAAAAAACTCCTGAATGGGAAGCTGTAAGAAAAAGAAATGCTTGGGTAAATATTTATAATCCAGGTGATAAGTTTGTTTCATTTTTAGAAAAACAAACAGTAGAAATGACAGCTCTTATGAAGAAATTAGGAGTTATATAATCTCTAAGATTATTTAAAAAATTAGAGCAGTGAGTATAAATACTACAAAAATTATATCACTGCTCTTTTTTACTTTTTCAGTATTTTATTTATATACAGCCTATAATATTCGAGTATTTTCATTTGATGAAAATGCACCTTTTAATGCAAGAACATTTCCAATCTATTTAGGTTATGCGGGTATGTTTTTTTCTGGTTTAAAGATTATTTTACCAGAATTAAATACCATTAAGGTTGATCATAAGAATTTAGAATATAAAAAGACGGCCATACTTGTTCTTATTGCCATTATTTATGGTGCGACTATATTAAAAGTTGGATATTTTTTAACCACATCATTGTTTCTTGCTTCTTCTTATTATTTTTTAGGTGAGAGAAAATGGTCATTAATTTTTTTATTATCATTCCCTTTTGTAGCTGCTTTTATGTACCTTTTGCATGGAGTGCTTGACATTTATCTAAGAGATCCATTTCTAAAATTAATTGGAGTAATGGGATGATTGAGGGAATTTTAATAGGATTAAAAACTGCACTTACATTTCAAAACTTATTAATGGTTATGATTGGTTGTTTTTTTGGAACAATCATTGGAATGTTACCTGGTCTTGGACCGATGACAGCGATTGCATTAATGATACCAATAACTTATGGATTTGATCCAGCAACAGGACTAATTTTAATGGCAGGTGTTTATTATGGAGCGGTCTTTGGTGGTTCAACTTCTTCAATATTATTAAATGCACCTGGTGTACCAGGAACTGTAGCTACATCATTTGATGGATATCCTATGGCACAACAAGG
>QCRZ01000020.1 GCA_003209225.1 Pelagibacteraceae bacterium AG-464-B04 | reverse complement strand
TTTTGCACAGATTCTAAAACATCAAATTTTTTTAAATAATTTGTTAAAAGTAAAGTTATTACCTCAGTATCTGTTTGTGATTTAAATATAAAATTATTTTTCTTTAGTTCTTCTTTTATTGAAGTTGAGTTCTCAATTATTCCATTATGCACAATTGATACTACTTCTGATGAGTGGGGATGAGCATTAATTTTGTTTGGTATGCCATGTGTTGCCCATCTAACATGACCTATTCCTAAATTTCCTTTTGAGGGATTTGTAAATAAAATTTTTTCTAGATTATTTACTCTTCCAGAACATTTTTTTTCATTTATTTCACCATTATCTATAGTTGAGAGACCAGCAGAATCATAGCCTCTATATTCAAGTTTTTTTAATGCCTCGATTATATTTTCTGAAACAGGCTTATTGCTTGCAATTCCTATTATGCCACACATGAATTAAATTTTTTTATAATTTTTTTTTTCAATTTGTTTTGCCCTTGTTAATGATAAAGATTTTTCTCTAACATTTCTTGTAATAACAGAACCTGCTCCTATTACAGAATTTTTACCGATAGTAACTGGAGCAACCAACGAAGAGTTTGAGCCAATAAATGCATTGTCATGGATCTTTGTCTTATATTTTCTTTTGCCATCATAATTACAAGTAATAGTACCAGCTCCTATATTTGCTAATTTTCCTATTACTGTATCACCAACATATGACAGATGATTTATCTTCGTTCCAGTACCTATCTTGCTATTTTTAATTTCAACAAAATTTCCTACTCTAGAACCTTTAGACAAAACTGTACCGGGTCTAACTCTTGAGAAAGGTCCAATTTTAACATTACTTTCAACTTTTGCATTTTCAATATGTGTAAAAGGAAAAATCTCAACATCATTTCCAATTATTACATTTTGACCAATTATGACATAAGGGTTTATGATAACATTTTTCCCAAATTTCGTATCTTTGGATAAAAATATTGTTTCAGGAGCAAGCAAAGTAACCCCACGTGACATTGCTTTATTTCTAAAGTTTTCTTGATTAGCTTTTTCTTTTACAGCTATTTTTTTTTTATTTATTAATTTCATAAAAAAATATCTTTACTTTACAAAATATATAATAATAACTCACAAAATATTTCCTTATAATACTTTGAAATGATGCAAAAATTTACAATTTTATTTGATTTAGATGGCACTTTAGTTGACACAGCTCCTGATTTAATGACCGCACATAATTATGTAATGAAAAAATATGGCTACAAAACTAAAACGACCAAAGAAATTAGAAATTTGGTAGGAAAAGGTGCAAGCGTTTTAATAGGTAGATCGTTATGGGGAAACGCAAAAGAAGATCTTACATCAATAGCTGTTGAGGTAGATATTGCATCTGAATTTAGGTATAGAAAAATTAATTTTAAAAAAAATAATCTCTACATCTTTGTTTCCCAATCAGGTGAAACTGCCGATACTTTTGCGGCATTGGATTTATGTAAAAAAAATAATATGAACACATGCGCTATCGTAAATGTTGTAGAAAGTTCCATTGCTAGGGCTGCTGATTTTGTTTTACCTATCCATGCAGGACCAGAAATAGGAGTGGCATCTACGAAAGCGTTTATTGGCCAAATGTTAGTTTTATATATGTTGTCTTTAAAAATTTCTAAGTTGAGAAATGAAATTTCAAATCAAAATTATATAAAATATATAAATGATATCACTACTTTTCCATCTTTAATTAATGAAGTTTTATTAAAACAAAATGAAATAAAAGTAATAGCAAAAGATTTAGTAGATTGTAAGGGAGCTATATTTTTAGGAAGAGGACTTTCTTACCCTATAGCTATGGAAGGTGCGCTAAAATTAAAAGAACTTTCTTACATTCATGCCGAAGGATACGCGGCAGGTGAGATGAAACATGGTCCTTTAGCATTAATCGAAGATGGCTTACCAGTGGTTATTCTTGCCCCAAAGGATAAATATTTTGAAAAAACAATTTCAAATATGCAAGAAGTTATTGCTAGAGGTGGAAAAGTTATACTCATTACAGACGACGACCAGAATATTATTAGTGAAAATATTAGATTTAAATTTAACGTTCCAAAGGCGAATGATCATATAAAACCTTTTCTTTTAACTTTACCTTTACAAATGTTGGCTTATCACGTTGCTTCTTTTAAGAATTGCGATATAGACAAACCAAGAAACCTAGCAAAATCAGTTACAGTAGAATAATTTTTGACATTTAACTGAACTTGGTTTTTTCATTAAATTGTCTTATATATATCTAAGGTTGAAAATGAAAAAATGGAAAATAAATAGCTGGAAAAATTATCCAGTAAAACATATTCCGGAATATACGGATAAAAAAGAATTAGATATGGTTCTTGGGAAACTTAAAAACTTTCCCCCCTTAGTATTTGCTGGAGAAACAAGACATTTAAAAGAGCAATTAGCCAATGTTGTAGATGGAAAAGCATTCTTGCTTCAAGGTGGAGATTGTGCAGAAAGTTTTGCCGAATTTCATCCCGATAATATTAGAGATACTTTTAAAGTGATGTTGCAGATGTCATTAGTTCTTACTTATTCTGCGTCATTACCAGTTGTTAAATTAGGAAGAATTGCTGGACAGTTTTCGAAACCCAGAAGTGCGCCAACTGAAATAAAAAATGGCGTAGAGTTGCCTAGTTACTTAGGTGATAACATTAATGGTATAGAATTTAATGAAAGATCAAGAGTGCCTGATCCTAAAAGATTATTTAAAGCTTATTCCCAATCAGCATCTACCTTAAACCTTATAAGGGCATTTTCTCATGGTGGTTTTGCAGATTTAAAAATGGTTCATACATGGAATTTAGGATTTATTAAAAAAAGTCCACAAGCTAAAAAATTTAAAGAGCTTGAAGATAAAATTGCGGATGCATTAGCATTTATGGATGCATGTGGAATTAATTCTGATTTTAATAGAAGATTGAAAACAGTAAATTTTTGGACTTCTCATGAAGCACTATTATTACCTTTTGAAGAGTCTATGACAAGAGTTGATTCTACTACAGGCGAATATCATGATACCTCTGCACATTTTGTATGGATTGGTGATAGAACGAGACAAATTGATGGAGGGCATGTTGAGTTTTGTAGGGGAATTGAAAATCCAATTGGAATAAAATGTGGACCCACATCCAAGCCAGAAGAAATTGTAAAAATTTGCAATGCAATAAATCCAAAAAATGAAAAAGGAAAGGTTACATTAATTTCAAGATACGGATATGACAATGTAGGAAAGTTTTTACCTAAATTAATTAGAGCTGTAAAAAAAGAGGGGTTAAATGTTGTTTGGTCGTGCGATCCAATGCATGGCAATACTATTAAATCAGCTACTGGGTTTAAAACAAGACCTTTTAATAATGTTGTGAGAGAAGTTAAAAATGTTTTTGCAGTTCATCAATCAGAAGGCAGTTTTGCGGGTGGTCTTCACATAGAAATGACAGGTCAAAACGTAACCGAATGCACAGGTGGAGCTCAAAAAATATCTGATCAAGACTTATCTCATAGATATCATACTCATTGCGATCCAAGATTAAATGCAAGTCAAGCACTTGAATTAGCTTTTTTAATTTCAGATGAAATTAAAAAAAATTCTCAATATTCAAAGAATATTGCTCAAGCAGTATCTTAATAATAGTATTTAAATTTTTAAGATTAAAAAATGAAAGAACTCAAAATATTTAATTCTTTAACAAAAACAGAGGAAAGCTTTGTTCCAATAAATAAAAAAAAAATTGGAATGTATGTATGTGGGCCTACCGTTTATGACTATCCGCACATTGGCAATGCGAGGCCATTGGTTATATTTGATGTTTTATATCGTTTATTGAAAAAAATTTATAAAAGTAGCACAGTTACATATGTACGAAATATAACCGATATTGACGATAAAATTATTGATTCAGCAAAAAAAAGCAAAGAAAGCATCGAGGAGTTAACAAAAAAAGTTGCTACTAGTTTTCACTTAGACTGCAAATATTTAAATTGTTTAGAACCAAACTTTGAACCCAAAGCTACAGAACATATTCAAGACATGATAAGAATGATAGAAAATTTAATAATGAGTAAACATGCATACGAAAACGAAAAACATGTTTATTTTTCTGTTTCATCATTTAAAGAATATGGAAAATTATCAAATAAGAATTCCGAACAATTAATAGCTGGTTCTAGGGTTGAAATTTCTAAGTACAAAAAAGATCCCCTAGATTTTGTTCTTTGGAAACCTTCTGAAGAAAATCATCCAGGTTGGGACTCTCCCTGGGGAAGGGGTCGACCAGGTTGGCATTTAGAATGTTCAGTTATGGGTGAAAAATTTTTAGGTAAAAAATTTGATATACATGGTGGCGGGCTTGATCTTATTTTTCCACATCATGAAAATGAGATTGCACAATCTCGTTGCGCCAATAAAACTGATAAATTTGCAAATTATTGGATACATAATGGCTTTGTTACCTTTAATAAAGAAAAAATGTCAAAATCTATAGGTAATATTGTAACTATTAATAATTTAAGAAAAAATTTTAATGGTCAAGTTATAAGATTGGCTCTTTTGAACTCTCATTATAAACAGCCATTAGACTGGAATGAAAGATTAATTAATGAAAGTCAAAACACGTTAAATAAATGGTATGGTCAATATGAAAAACTTGATTTAGAAGAAATAGATAATGATGCTTTAAATCCACTTTTAGAAGATCTTAATACCCCTAAATACATAACCCAATTGCATTCACTTTATGAAGAGTCATCAAAGGGAAACAAATCTTCAAAAATTAAATTCATAAAAGCTTGTAATTTCATAGGTTTGTTAGAAGAAAATAAAAAAGTATGGCAAGATTTTAAAAAGTCAATGATTAGAGTTGATGAAAACTTTATTAGTAAAAAAATTAAAGATAGAAATAATGCTAGAAAAAAAGGTGATTATAAACTAGCAGATGTTATAAGAAAAGAATTGGAAAATAATGGTGTCATTATTGAGGACAAACAGAATCAAACGGAATGGAAATATAAATGAGTAAAGAAAAAATATATATTTTTGATACTACTCTTAGAGATGGAGCTCAAACAGAAGGTGTTAATTTTTCTGTAGATGACAAAAACAAAATTGCAAAAGCTTTATCAGAATTGGGAGTTGATTATTTGGAAGGAGGGTGGCCAGGCGCTAATTCTTTAGATACAGCTTTTTTTAACAAACCACCAAATTTGGAAAATACAATCCTTACAGCTTTTGGCATGACTAAAAAAGCTGGAAGAAGTGCTGAAAATGATCCAGGGCTTTCTGCTTTATTAAATTCAAAAGCGCCAGCTATCTGTTTGGTGGGTAAATCGTGGGATTTTCATGTTGATGTAGCATTAGGAATTACTAAAGAGGAAAATTTAGAAAATATTAAAGAATCTGCAAAGCTCTTTATTAAAAAAGAAAGAGAATTTATGTTTGATGCAGAACATTTTTTTGATGGATATAAAAAAAATCCTGAATATGCATTAAGTTGTATTAAAACTGCTTACGATGAAGGAGCTAGATGGATAGTGTTATGTGATACAAATGGAGGAACTTTACCAAATGAAGTGGGTGAAATTGTTATAAAAGTAAGTAAACAAATTCCAGGTAAAAATCTTGGTATACATGCCCATAATGATACAGAAAATGCAGTAGCAAATTCCTTAACAGCGGTAATGGCTGGAGTTCGTCAAGTTCAAGGTACTATTAATGGACTTGGAGAAAGATGCGGAAATGCTAATTTAATTTCTTTAATTCCATCTTTAGCTTTGAAAAAAACTTTTTCAGATAATTTTCAAATAAAGATAAACGAAGATAAAATCAAAACTTTAACTGAATGTTCAAGACTTTTGGATGAAGTATTAAATAGAAAATCAAATAGAAGGTCTGCATATGTTGGGCCGTCAGCTTTTGCTCACAAGGGAGGTTTGCATGTTTCGGCTGTTTCAAAAGATCCAAAAACATATGAGCATATAGATCCAAGCTTAGTTGGAAATATAAGAAATATTATTGTCTCTGATCAGGCAGGTAAGTCAAATATTATGTTAAGATTAAACAAGTATGGAATTAAAATAGATAAAAATGACCCGAAAGTTCAAACTTTACTTAATGAAGTTAAGGATAGAGAATTTGTCGGATATTCTTATGATGGTGCCGATGCGTCATTTGAATTATTAGCGAGAAGACTTTTAGGAGAAATACCAAAGTATTTAACAATTTCAAAATATGATATTTCAGTTAAAAAAGAATCTGAAGGTAAAATAAATTCTTTCGCAAAGGCACATATTTTAGTTGATGATCAAGAAATTGTTTGTCAAGGATCAGGAAATGGTCCGGTAAATGCTTTGGATAACGCTATAAGATCTAATGTAGATAAAGTTGGAAAATATTCTAAATATTTGAAGGATTTAAAGTTAGTTGATTATAAAGTAAGAATTTTAAACACAGGTACTAACGCTACCACTAGAGTTTCTATTGAAAGTACAGATTCAAAAGGAAAAAGTTGGTTTACTATTGGCGTTTCCCCAAACATTATTGAAGCTTCGTTTAAAGCTTTAATAGATAGCTTAGATTACAAATTGTACAAAGAAAAAGCTCCTGCAAATAAATAATGAGCTTTTCAAATGTTTATTTTGTTTTATTTAAACCACAATTAGCTGAAAATATAGGATCTTGCGCAAGAGCTTTAAAAAACTTTAACTTTAAAAACCTAAGTTTAATTTCACCAAAAGTTGATACCTTAAACAAAAAAGTTATAGCAACCAGTGTAGAAGCAAAGGATATTATTGATTCAGCACAAATATATGAAAACTTTGAAGACGCTATTAAAGGTTTTGAATGTATAATAGCTACATCTTCACGAATAAGAAATAAAAACTTTAATTATCTTTCTATATCAGATCTAGAAAAAATTAATTTTAAAAAAAAAGTTGCAATAGTTTTTGGACCAGAGTCTTCAGGGCTGTCTAATAATGAATTAAGTTATGCAAATTATGTAGTGAAAATACCTACTAATAAAAATTTTCAATCAATTAATATATCCCATGCCGTTATTTTATTTTGCTATGAGATATTTAAAATTTTAAATACAAAAATTATAAAATTTAAATCTAGCTATAAAAATAAAAAAATATCTAAAAATGAATTAAACAATTTTGTTAATTTTTTAGTTGATTCATTAGATAAAATTGGTTTTTTACAACCTAAACATAAACGCAAAAGCATGATAAATAATATACGCACTATTTTTCATAAAATGAATTTATCAGATAAAGAAATGCGAATTTTGCTTGGCATATTTAGCTCTCTAAAAGATAAAAAGGTTGATTGACAAATGGAGGTTAGTGACTATAAATCAACATTTTAAAAATGACAAAAAGACTTAAATCAAAACACAAGGTAGATAGAAGATTAAAAGTTAATTTATGGGGTAGGCCAAAAAGTCCATTCAACTCCAGAAATTATTCTCCTGGGCAGCATGGAGCTAAAAAAGTTTCAAGGCCATCTGATTATGGGATTCAGCTGCAAGCCAAACAAAAATTAAAATCCTATTATGGAAATATGAATGAAAGACAATTTAGAAATTCTTATAGAAAAGCTATAAAAAAAAGAGGTGACACGGCAGAAAATTTAATTGGATTGTTAGAAAAAAGACTTGATACGATAATTTATAGAGCTAAGTTTGCTATTACAGTCTTTTCATCTAGGCAATTAATTAATCATGGACATGTTAAAGTAAACGGAAAGAAAGTTAATATTCCTGGATACCAATTAAAAGAAGAAGATACTATCGAATTAAGAGAAAAATCTAAGCAATTACTTTCAGTAGAAGTTTCACTGTCAAGCAAAGAAAGAGATGTTCCAGACTATCTACAGATAGATGAAAAACTTAAAAAAATTAAGTTTGTTAGAACACCTAAATTTTCCGAAGTACCTTATCCTGTATTAATGGAACCTAATTTAGTAATTGAATATTATTCAAGATAAGAAAGTCAATTTTTTTTTTTAAAATTAATTAATTTTTCTTCAAGTTTTTTTTGTAATTCTCCATTTTCATACATTTCCTTAACGATATCGCAACCACCTACAAATTCTCCCTTTAGGTACAATTGTGGAATAGTTGGCCATTCACTGAAGATTTTTATTCCTTGTCTCATCTCTTCATTTTCCAAAACATTTACTCCTTTAAATTCAACTTCTAAAATTTTTAGCATATTTGAAATTGCCATTGAGAAACCACATTGTGGAGATTCTGGAGTTCCTTTCATAAATAGACAAACAGGATTTTGTTCAATTTCATTTTTAATAATATTTTTAGTTTTTTCATCCATTAGACTTTCTCCTTTGTTGTTATAGCAAGCGCATGTAATTCATTGCCCATTTTTCCTTTTAAAGAGTTGTATACAATCTTATGTTGTTCAATTCTACTTTTTCCTTTGAAAATAGCAGATGTTATTGTGGCAGAGTAATGATTTCCATCACCTGCTAAATCCTGAATATTAATTACTGCATCAGGTAAAGCTTCTTGTATTAAATTTTCAATTTCTTTCAAATCCATCGACATAAAATTAACTTATATAACTTTTAAACCATTTATTATTATAATCAATTAGTTCTTTAATGAATATATCAAATTCATTTTTTAATGTTAATTTATCTTTTTGAACAGTTCCAATTTTTTCGAAGAAAACAGAATTTTTATCTAATATATTTGATACTTCATTAAAATTATCATTTTTAATTTCAATAATGTATCTTCCTTGATCTTCTCCAAAAAAAAATTCATATAGATTGACCAGTGTTTTTGGTGAATCAATTTTTACTCCAATATTTCCAGCTATACACATTTCTACAAGGCTAACTAATATTCCGCCAGTAGATATATCATGTGCTGACAATATATATTTTTTATCAATTAACTCCAAAATTGTTTCACCATTATTTTTTTCATTAAAAAGATTTATTTCAGGTGGTGGTCCTTTTTTATTCTTTAAAATTATCCTTGAAAATAAAGATTGCCCTAAGTACCCAAGAGTTTTTCCAACAACAATAAGTATATTGTTTTCAGATTTTAAATTCATTGTGATCATTTTTGAATAATCTTTTATTAATCCTACCCCCCCAATTGTTGGCGTTGGTTTGATGCTTTTCTCTTTCGTTTCATTGTAAAAAGACACATTTCCGGAAACTACAGGATATTTTAGATAATTGCAGGCTTGAGAAATTCCTTCTACACAATCAATAAATTCACCCATTGTATTTTTTTTTTCAGGATTTCCAAAATTAAGGCAATTAGTTATAGCAATTGGTTTAGCTCCAACTGAGATTAAGTTTCTCCAACTTTCGCAGACAATTTGTTTGCCACCAGTTAAAGGATGTGCCACACAATATTCGGCGGAGGAGTCAATTGTAGCTGCTATAGCTTTATTAGTTTTTTCAATTCTCACTACCCCAGAATTTCCCCCTGGTTTTTGTAGAGTATTAGCCATCACAGTGTGATCGTATTGTTCCCATACCCATCTTTTGTTGGAAATGTTTGGATGGCTTATTAATTTAATTAAAGTATCAATAATTTTTAATTTATTAAATTTATCTTTAGATATAATCTGCTTTTTTGGAATATTTTTTTTAATAAATTTTCTATCGTATACAGGAGCTTTAATTGATAAAGCTTCTATAGGAATATCACCAACTATATTCTTATTAAATTTTAAAATTAATTTTTTTGTTTTAATTGTTTTTCCTATGTTTGCAAAATCTAAATTCCACTTTTCAAAAATTTTTTTTGCATTTTTCTCTTTAGCGGCATTTAATATTATTAACATTCTTTCTTGGCTTTCAGACAACATCATCTCGTACGGAGACATATTTAATTCTCTGCAAGGCACATTATTTAAATTTATTTCCATACCTAAACTTCCTTTTGCTGCCATCTCAACACTTGATGAAGTGAGTCCAGCAGCTCCCATATCTTGAATTGCTACAATAGAATCATCCCTCATTAATTCTTGGCAAGCTTCTAGTAATAGTTTTTCTGTAAAAGGATCACCAACTTGAACTGTAGGTTTTTTTTCTTCTGTTTTATCATCAAAATTTGAAGATGCCATGCTTGCTCCATGTATCCCATCTCTGCCAGTTTTAGAACCAACATATATAATGGGATTATCAATTCCAGAAGCTTTTGAATAAAAAATTTTTTCTTTTTTAACTAATCCTAAAGACATTGCATTTACTAAAATATTTCCATTATATGATTCATCAAAATATGTTTCTCCTCCTATAGTTGGAATTCCAACACAATTTCCATATCCACCAATACCTTTAACCACGCCAATTAAAAGATTTTTAGTTTTCGGATGTTTTGGTGAACCAAAGTGAATAGAATTTAAGTTTGCAATTGGTCGTGCCCCCATAGTGAATACATCTCTTAATATTCCACCCACTCCTGTTGCTGCTCCCTGATAAGGCTCAATATAAGAAGGGTGGTTGTGGCTTTCAATTTTAAAGACAATAGCTTGATCATCTCCGATATCAATTATGCCAGCGTTCTCGCCTGGTCCTTGAATGACATCTTTACTTTTTGTAGGTAATTTCTTTAGGTGAATTTTTGATGATTTATACGAACAGTGTTCATTCCACATTGCTGAAAAAATACCAAGCTCAAGCAAATTTGGACTTCTATTTAATAGTTCGCAAATCTTTTTATATTCGCTGTTGCTTAAACCATGTTCTTTGATTGTCTTGGAGTCAAAATCAACTTTACGCATGTTTACTAAATATATTGTTAAAAAATAATTTACCATCTTCTCCAGAAAGATATTTATCTATCATTCTTTCAGGGTGAGGCATCATGCCAAGTATATTTTGTTTTTTATTAAAAATTCCAGCAATATTTTTTATTGAACCGTTTGGATTATTTTCTTCAGCAATATTTCCTTTTTTATCACAATACTTAAACGCAATTAAATTATCATCTTCAAGTGTTTTCAAATTTCTTTCATCTACATAATAGTTCCCTTCATTATGAGCTATGTGCAATTTAATTATTTCTTTATTGAATTTTGATAAAAAATTATTTTTATTATTTGTTATTTTTAAATAAACATTTTTGCATAAAAAATTTAAATTTTTATTTCTAATAAGAACACCAGGCAGTAATCCAGTTTCGATTAATATTTGAAAACCATTACAAATTCCTAATACTAAACCACCTTTTTTTGCAAATTCTATTACACCGTTAATTATATTTGATTTAGCTGCAATGCAGCCAGTTCTTAGATAATCACCATAAGAAAAACCACCAGGAAGAACTACTAAGTCAGATTTAGGCAAGGTTGTTTCATTGTGCCATACCATTAAATTTTTAAAATTAAACTTTTCTAAAGCCACAGCAATATCCTTGTCACAATTAGAGCCAGGAAAAATAACCACTGATGATCGCATTATTTAGTTTAGTTGTTAATTATTTTAAAATCTTCTATTACTAAATTTGCTAACAATCTTTTGCAAATATCTTCAGCTTTACTTTTAGCCATCTCGTAATTTTTTTCATTAATTTCAAGTTCAAAATATTTTCCTTGACGTATATTGCTCACGTTTTTTATACCCATATTACCAATTGTTTGTTGAATTACTTTACCTTGAGGGTCAAGCACTTCTTTTTTTAGAGTGACTATTACTGATAATTTCAATTTATTTTTTCTTTAATCGAACTGCAGTTGGTTTATTAAATTTGACTTCGCTAATATTAGCTTCTTCTGGTAGTATTTTTAATCTATGTGCAACTTCTTGATAGGCTTGTATTAAGTTTCCAAGATCTTTTCTAAATCTATCTTTGTCTAATTTTTTTTCACTTACAACATCCCACAATCTACAAGTGTCAGGACTTATCTCGTCAGCTAATAAAATTTCTTTTTTACCATTTATTTCTATTCGACCAAATTCAAGTTTAAAATCTACTAATTTTATGCCTACACCCCTAAACATTCCCAGCATAAAATCATTAACTCTTAAACATATTGTGTTAATTTTTTTAATTTCTTCAATTGAAGCCCACTTAAAAGCAGTTATATGTTCTAATGCAACTAAAGGGTCTCCTAATTCATCATTTTTAAAAGAATATTCAATTAGTGGTAAATCTAATACTGTTCCATCAGTTATACCCAAACGTTTAGTAAGAGATCCAGTAGCAATATTTCTTACAATAAATTCTAAAGGTATTATTTCGACTAGTCGGATAAGTTGTTCTCTCATGTTTATTCTTTTAATTAAATGAGTTTTAATTCCAATTTGGTTTAAACTATTTAATATATGTTCAGAAATTCTATTATTTAAAACACCTTTTCCTTCGATGGTAGATTTTTTAAGATTATTGTAAGCGGTAGCATCATCCTTGAAATGCTGTATAGCCGTTCCTCTTTCAGGTCCCGCATATATGATTTTAGCTTTGCCCTCGTAAAGTTTTTTGCCTTTATGCATAAATTATTTAAAAACTCTTTTAAAAATTAAACTTATTTTTTTTGTATGATATTGTAAATTAAACATCTGTTTTAATTTATTATACTTAATTTTTGCATTTATTGTTTTGTCGCTACTTAAGCTATCTAAAAGGGAAATATTATTATTCCAGGCTATTTTGGAATGTTTTTGTACTATCTTATAAGACTGTTCTTTTGAAAATCCATTTTTTGTTAATTCAAACATTACCCTTTGAGAAAATATTAATCCTTTTGTTAAGTTCAAGTTATTTATCATTTTTTTTGGGTAAATATTCATATTCGTTAAAATATTTTCTAATCTAGTTAAGGCAAAATCTAACGTTATGGTAGAATCTGGACCAATATTTCTCTCCACACTAGAATGAGTAATATCTCTTTCATGCCATAAAGAAATATTTTCAAGAGCTGGAGCAACATAACTTCGAACCAGTCTTGAAAGTCCAGTAAGGTTTTCACTTAATATTGGATTTCTTTTATGAGGCATTGCAGATGAGCCTTTTTGGTTTTTAGAAAAAAACTCTTCTACTTCTTGAACTTCTGTTCTTTGTAAATTTCTTATTTCAATAGCAATTCTTTCTACAGAACCAGCAATAATGCCTAAAATGGAAAAAAAGTATGCATGTCTATCTCTTGGTATAACTTGTGTTGAAATAGGTTCAATTTTTAAACTTAATTTTTTTGCAACATATTTTTCAATTCTTGGGTCTACATTAGCAAAGGTTCCTACCGCACCTGAGATAGCACATGTAGAAATTTCTTCTATAGCATTACTTAATCTTTTTTGATTTCTTTTAAATTCTGCATAATGGCCTGCCAGTTTTAATCCAAAAGTTGTTGGTTCAGCGTGCATGCCATGACTTCTTCCTATGCATATAGCAAATTTATGTTTAATTGCTTGTTTTTTTAAAATTTTTAAAATTTTATTAATATCATCCAATAAAATTTTTGCAGATCTTATTAGTTGTATATTAAAGCAGGTGTCCAAAACATCGGATGAAGTCATTCCTTGATGTAAAAACTTTCCTCTTGGACCTATTTTCTCAGATATAGAGGTTAAAAAGGCTATTACGTCATGTTTAACTTTTTTTTCAATAGAATGAATTCTTTTAACATTTATTTTTGCTCTAGACTTTATTGCTTTTGTAATACCTTTTGGTATTAGGCCAATATTTTCCATTGATTCTGATGCTGCCAATTCAATATCAAGCCATATACGATATTTATTTTCTTCTTCCCAGATGTCAGTTAATTTTTTTCTTGAATATCTTTTAATCATATTAAGTAAGGAGGTTGAGTAAAATTCTTATCTGATTCTGTAAAAACTTCAAACCCCTCATCAGTAACGCCAACTGTATGCTCAAATTGTGCTGATAAAGTTTTATCTTTTGTAACCGCAGTCCATCCATCATTAAGTATTTTAACTTCAAACTTGCCTTCGTTTACCATCGGCTCAACTGTAAAAATCATTCCAGCTTTTAATTCTTCCCCTGTATTTTTTTTTCCATAATGTAAGATATTTGGTGGTTGGTGAAAAATAGTTCCTATTCCATGGCCACAAAAATCTCTTACTACAGAAAAACCTCTTGATTCAACTTTTTTCTGGATTGTTTCACCTATATCACCTAGCTTTATACCTGGCCTGATTATTGAAATTGCATTTATCATAGATTCATAAGTTGTGGATATAAGATTTTTGCCTTTAATGGACGTATCCCCAACAAAAAACATTCTACTAGTATCACCATGATGTTCATCTACAATGGCAGTTACATCAATGTTAATAATATTGCCATCAGAAAGTGTTCTTTTAGAAGGAATACCGTGACAGACAATGTGATTAGGAGATATACAGCAAGATTTTGGAAACCCTTTGTAATAAAGTGGAGCAGAGTTTCCACCATTATCTTTAATATATTCGTAACATATTTTATCTAAAAAATTTGTACTAACTCCAGGTTTTACATAAGAAGTAACTTCATCTAGTGTTTTTGCTGCAAGTTTTCCTGCTATACGCATTTTTTCAAATTTTTCTGAATAATCAATCATCAATAATTTTTAATTTTTTTTCAATTTTAATTTCTTTTGGATTAATTTTACATCGATAAGCTAAAAAATTAACACCATTTTTTTTTGCAACTAAATAATTTTGATAATATTCCTTATCTATATCTTTTGCTATTTTAAAATATTCCATTTCTTGAACTTGAACTAAAAATAATATGTAAGATTTATAGCCTTTTTTTATGGCATTAATAAGATTTTTTAAATGTTTTGAACCTCTAAGTGTAATTGCATCTGGAAATTCACTAATTTTTTCTTTTCTAAATAATGTAACATTTTTAACTTCTATAAAACTTTTCTGTTTTTTTTTTTTAAGTAAAAAATCAAATCTTGTTTCTTTATTAAAAAAAACTTCTGACTTTATATTTGTGTAATTTTTGAACTCATCAATTAAATTATTAGATAAGCCATGAAGTACAATTTTGTTTGCAAAATGAGTGTTTACTCCAACTAAAATTTTTTTAACTTTTATTATTTCAAGAGTGTATTTCAATTTTCTTTTCGGATTATCATTTTTTGATAGCCATACATCGTTATTTTCCTCCAAAAGACCTTTCATTGATCCTGTGTTTGGGCAATGTGCAGTTACTATTTCGTTATTTACTTTAATATCTGCAAAAAATCTCTTATATCTTTTTACAAGTTTGCCTTTAATTAATGTTTTGGTAAATTTCATAATTAAATTATATTTAAAAATGACTAAAAACAAACAAGTTAATGCTGCTATTATAATTATTGGTAATGAAATTTTGTCAGGAAGAACGAAAGATACAAATACAAATTCAATTGCTTTGTGGTTAAATTCCATTGCTGTTAAAGTTCAAGAAGTAAGAGTAATACCAGATATTCAAGAAATTATTGTAAATACAGTTAAGGATCTGAAAAAAAAAAATGATTATGTTTTCACATCTGGTGGAATTGGACCTACCCATGATGATATTACGGCAGAATCTATTTCCAAAGCTTTTGATCTTAAATACGAAATACACAAAAATGCTTTCAAAATTTTAGAAGAATATTATAAACCAGGAGAATTCAATGAAGGTAGGCAAAAAATGGCATGGATGCCTTCCCAAGCAAAATTAATTGAAAATCCAACTAGTGGTGCACCAGGATTTATTGTAGAGAATGTGTTTTGTTTACCCGGGGTTCCATCAATATTAAAATCAATGTTAGGAGGCTTAAAGAACGAAATTTCTGGGGGCCAACCTATTTTAAGTTATACTATTAACTTGCGAACTGTAGAAAGTGAAATTGCAAAATCACTTACTAATATTCAAAAAAAAAATAAAGGTGTTGAGATTGGAAGCTATCCTTTTTTTAAAGCTGGCAAGGTTGGTGTTTCTATAGTTTTAAGATCAGAAGATAAAAATAAAATTACTGCTTGCAATAAAGAAATTTTACAGTTGGTTGATGAAAAAAAAATTCAGTTAATAAATCAGGTTAATTAATGCTATATTTTGCATATGGCAGCAATTTGAATCTAAAACAAATGAAAAAAAGATGTAAGGATTCAAAGTACATAAAATCTATCAATCTAAAAAATTTTAAACTTACATTTAGGAGCAAATATAGAGCGGCAGATATTGAAAAGAAAAAAAATTCATCAGTAGTAGGTGGACTTTTTGAAATTTCTAAAAGTGACGAAAAAAAACTTGATATTTATGAAGATTTCCCACTTTTATATAAAAAAATGTATTTTCAATATTATGGTAAAAAAGTTATGACTTATATAATGGTAAACAAAACGTCTTTTAGGTATCCAACAGAAAGATATTTAAATATTGTCGCTCAAGGATATAAAGATTGCAAACTTGACAAAAAATATTTAAATAAAGCATTAAAGCCCTCGTGGTGAAATTGGTAGACACAAAGGACTTAAAATCCTTGCCCATTAGGGAGTGCCGGTTCGAGTCCGGCCGAGGGCACCAGAAAGGAAACAAATATGAAAATTTTTAATTATTTTTTTATAATTTTTTTATTTCTTACCCCAGTTGCTGCTAAAGAATTTAGAATTGATTTTAGTGACGAGGGGATGAAGCTTCTAAAGAAAAAAGGTCTTGGTAAAAAAACTATTTACACTAACGAACAAGATGATAATGGGTATTATTTAAAAGCAGTAGCAGAATCTAGTGCTACAGGTCTTGGTATCGAAATTGAAAACAAAGAACTGTTAAATGAAATGCCATTTTTAAATATCACTTTTAAAATTGAACAAGACTTTACAAATCTCGATCAAACAACCAAAGACGGACATGACTGGGCAGCAAGAGTTATGATTGGACATGGTAAAAAATTTGGCGCTAAGTTGCTAAGTTTGTCACATTCGTCATTTTTGGAAGAGGGTTTCCTTCAACAAAGTCCATGGACAAAAAGTAGTCGTGATTATGTTATCTCTAACGACAAGAGCGGTGAATGGCATACACGTAAAATTAATGTAAAAGAATTACTAGAAAAAACTCACAATATTTCTTTTACTAATTTTCTTGCAATTTTTTCAGATTCTAACAATTCTAAACAAAAAATTATTGCATATTATCGAGATATATATTTTAGTGAAAATTGAAAATTTGATATATGAAAATTCATTTTGCCTATGACAAATTCATTAAATCAAATTACAGTAAATTAAATTTTTTAAAAAAATTTAAAAATTACAAACCAAATAGAGCGGAAATAATAGTTGTTCTTGGAGGCGATGGTTTTATGCTTCAATCGCTAAAAAAACTTGGTAAGTTTAACAAACCGTTTTATGGAATGAACACAGGCAATTTTGGTTTTTTAATGAATAAATTAAATTTTAAAGATTTGAAAAAAAAAATACTTAAATCTAGATCAGTC
>QCRZ01000019.1 GCA_003209225.1 Pelagibacteraceae bacterium AG-464-B04 | reverse complement strand
GGAACAAGCGTTTAATAAAATAGCTAAAAAGTTAAAAAATACTAGTCCCGAAGATATTGCTGGGATAGTAGGTAGCCTTACTGATATGGAAAGTATGTTTGTTTTTAAAGAATTTTTTACAAAAACTTTAAATTCATTAAATTTAGAATGTAGAACAAAAAAAACTTATTTAAATCCAAAAAGTAGAATGAATTACATTTTTAATTCCTCTATTAATGGAATAGAAAAATGTGACCTTTTGTTATTAGTTGGAACCAATCCAAGATTGGAAGCTACGATATTAAATACTAGAATTAGAAAATCATATTTACAAAATAATCTAGAAATTTTTTCACTAGGAAATCCAGGAAACTTAAATTATCCTTATAAAATTATTGGTTCAAACACTCAAGATTTAAAAGAAATAATTGATGGCAAACATCCGTTTTTTCAAAAAATAAAAAAATCAAAGAGACCTATGGTTATTATCGGTGAGTCAGCTATTCAAAATGAATCTGGAGAATATGTTTTTGAATGTTTAAAAAAATTTTTAATGAAAAATAATTTTATAAATGAAAATTGGAATGCCTTTAATATTTTAACTCAAAATGCATCTAGGGTTGGTGCCATTGATCTAGGATTATATAAGTTAAATAGTAAAGATAATTTTCCTGTATTAAATAAACTTAAAAATAATGAATTTAAAATTTTATATCTACTTGGAGCTGACGAATTAGACTTTAAAAAAGTTAATGAGTTTATAATTTATCAAGGTACACATGGCGATAGAGGAGCCGAAATTGCAGATGTTATTCTTCCAGGATCAGCATATACCGAAAAAAATGGGCATTTTATTAATTTAGAAGGGCGAATACAAAAAGCATTTAAAGCCTCTTATCCACCCGGAGAGTCAAAGGAAGATTGGAAAATATTTAATATATTGTCAAAATTTTTAGGAAAACCGATTAACTTAAAAGATGGAAACGAAACAGAAAAAAAATTAATAAATTCTAATAGATTATTTTCTAAAATTGGTCAAATTTATAGGGAGCAAGTAAATAAAGGAGATATTAAAGAAATTCCCTTTATAAAATCAAATATAAACATTAACTTTATAGATTATTATTACACAAATCATATTGCAAGATCCTCTTTCACAATGAGTGAATGTAGATCAATTAAAAATAAAATTTTATCAACTGAATCTGAAGAATAAAATATGGAATATTTGTATATTATATTGAGTGAAATTTATAAGATTTTATTTTTATTAATTCCTATTTTAGTTTCTGTAGCCTTGATAGTTTGGTTTGACAGAAGAGTTTGGGGATTGGTGCAAAAAAGAAGAGGTCCTAATGTTGTTGGTCCTTTTGGTTTATTTCAAACTTTGGCTGATGCTTTGAAATATATATTTAAAGAAATAATTATTCCAGCTAGTGCGAATAAAGTGATTTTTATTTTAGCTCCAATCGTTACTATGACATTAGCTTTAATTGCATGGGCAGTTATACCTTTTAGTGAAACGTTTATATTATCAAATATTAATGTTGGAATATTATATATTTTTGCAATTTCTTCTCTAGGTGTTTACGGAATCATTATGGGTGGATGGGCATCAAATTCTAAATATCCTTTTTTAGGCTCAATAAGATCAGCCGCACAAATGATTTCTTACGAAGTATCGATTGGAATTATAATTGTAAATGTTTTGCTCTGTGTGGGATCCTTAAATCTAAAAGATATAGTTTTAGCTCAACAAAAAATTTGGTTTATAATACCTTTGTTTCCCATGTTTGTAATTTTTTTTATTTCTGCTTTAGCAGAAACTAATAGACCACCTTTTGATTTACCTGAAGCAGAAGCAGAACTTGTAGCTGGCTACCAAACAGAATATTCAGGTATGATGTACGCAATGTTTTGGTTAGGAGAATATGCCAATATTTTATTAATGTGTGCTTTAGGTTCGGTATTATTTTTAGGTGGATGGCTATCTCCAATTAATTTGTTTCCCTTTAATTTATTACCGCCCGCAATATGGATGATATTAAAAATTTTATTACTTTTTTTATTATTTGCCCTAATCAAAGCTATAGTCCCAAGATATAGATATGACCAGTTAATGAGACTAGGTTGGAAGGTTTTTTTACCATTTTCATTATTTTGGGTAATATTAACTGCAAGTTTTCTTTACTATTTTGACATGCTACCTAATAATATTTAAATGAAATTAAATAGAATTTTAAAAACTGTTTTTTTACTAGAATTTTTAAAGAGTTTAACAATTGCAATTAAAGAAATATTTAAGTCAAAAAAAACCATAAATTATCCCTTTGAAAAAGGTAAAATTAGCCCACGTTTTAGAGGAGAGCATGCTTTAAGACGTTATCCTAACGGTGAAGAAAGATGTATTGCTTGTAAACTTTGTGAAGCAGTATGTCCAGCTCAAGCAATTACCATTGAATCTGAAGCTCGGAAAGATGGTAGCAGAAAAACTACCAGATATGATATTGATATGGTTAAATGTATTTATTGTGGGCTTTGTGAAGAATCTTGCCCAGTTGATGCCATAGTGCAAGGTCCAAATTTTGAATTTTCAACAGAAACAAAGGAAGAGCTTTATTATAATAAAGAAAAATTGCTAGACAATGGAGATAGGTGGGAGCAGATTTTAGCTGAAAATATTAAAGCTGACTCGCCATACAGATAAATGGTTGCACACGCTATATTTTTTTACTTTTTTTCAATAATTGCAGTTTTTGCTGCAGTAATGGTAATAGTTTCTAAAAACACTGTTCATTCTGTTTTTTATTTAATTTTAGATTTTATTAGTATTTCGTGTCTCTTCATAATGATTGGGGCAGAATTTTTAGGAATGATTATGTTGATAGTTTATGTTGGGGCGGTAGCAGTACTTTTTTTATTTGTTGTAATGATGCTAAACGTTAGTCAGCAGAAACATGAAATTTTTAAAGAAAAAATTTTTTCTTCTCATATCCCATTTGGTCTCTTAATTGGTGTGATAATTTTTCTTGAATTAATAATTGTGATTGGTGGATGGAAATACAAACCCAATATAATAGAAACTGAATCTATTAATATTGACAAAGATTTTACTAATACGCATGCAATAGGAAGTGTAATTTACACAGATTATATACATTTGTTCCAGTTAGCTGGAGTAATATTGCTTGTGGCTATGATAGGAGCGATTGTTTTGACATATAGGAAAAGAGAAGGAGTTAAAAGGCAAAGTTATTTTAAACAAATAAGCAGAGAAAGAAATGAAGGAGTTGAACTAATAGAGGTTGAGAGCAATAAAGGAGTCAATTTAGATGACTAATATCGGATTAGGCCATTATCTTTTTCTTGCGGCAATAATTTTTATAATTGGAATAATGGGAATTTTCTTAAATAGAAAAAATATAATTATAATTTTAATGTCAATTGAACTTATACTCTTGGCGGTAAATATAAATTTAGTTTCTTTTTCAATTTTTACAGAGGATTTAACGGGTCAAATTTTTTCAATGTTTGTATTAACGGTTGCAGCAGCTGAAGCAGCAATAGGGTTAGCAATTATAGTGGTTTACTATAGAAGCAAAGGAACAATCAGAATTGAAGATATTAATTCTTTAAAAGGATAAATGGAATATTCAATTATATTTTTACCTTTGTTTGGTGCAATACTCTCAGGTTTTTTTGGAAAAATTATTGGTGATAAACTTTCTGAAGTATTTACAAGTTTTTTCGTAATTATATCTACATTTTTATCTTTTTTAATTTTTATAAATGTTATTACCCAAGATTATTCAAGTAATATTAAAATTTTTACATGGATAACCTCTGGAGATTTGCAAGTAAATTGGTCAATCAAAATTGATGCTTTATCGTCAGTAATGTTGGTTGTTGTTGGAATAGTTTCATCATTAGTTCACATTTATTCAATAGGCTATATGGCTCATGACGAAAGTAGGTCAAGATTTATGTCTTATTTGTCACTGTTTACCTTTGCTATGCTAACTTTAGTAACATCTGATAATTTTCTCCAATTATTTTTTGGATGGGAAGGTGTGGGTTTGTGTTCTTATTTGTTAATTGGATTTTGGTATAAAAAGCCTTCCGCAAATAAAGCTGCAATCAAGGCATTTATAGTAAATAGAGTTGGTGACCTTGGCTTTGCTTTAGGAATTTTTTTAATATTTTATTATTTTGGAACAGTTAATTATTCAGATGTATTTTATAAAGTTTCTAATTTTTCTGGTATGCAAACTAATTTTCTAGGCATTAATATAAATGTTATTACTTTGATTTGCTTACTTTTATTTCTTGGTTCTATGGGGAAATCGGCACAAATTTTTCTTCATACATGGTTACCCGATGCTATGGAAGGGCCAACTCCAGTTTCTGCATTAATTCATGCTGCTACCATGGTTACAGCTGGTGTATTTTTGGTGGTAAGATGTTCACCAATATTCGAATATTCACAGTTTGCATTAAATTTTGTTTGTATTATAGGCATGATGACAGCTTTTTTTGCTGCAACAGTAGCTTTAGTTCAAAACGATATAAAAAAAATAATTGCTTATTCAACATGCAGTCAGCTAGGTTATATGTTTTTTGCTGCTGGAGTAGGAGCTTACCATGTAGCAATGTTTCATTTATTTACTCATGCATTTTTTAAGGCTCTACTTTTTCTTGGATCTGGTTCTGTTATTCATTCATTTAAAAAAGAACAAGATATTAGATTAATGGGCGGTGTTTGGAAAAAACTTCCCTATACTTGGACCTTAATGTTAATTGGCACTTTAGCGCTAACGGGATTTCCTTTCTTATCAGGTTATTATTCGAAAGATGCAATAATAGAGTTTGCTTATTTAAAAAATTCAACAATAGGTTTTTATGCTGTTTTTGTTGGAATATTTACTGCAGTACTAACATCTATTTATTCTTGGAGATTATTTTTTAAAACATTCCATGGTAAATATTCTAATAACAAAATAAATATTAAAGAAATACACGAAAGCCCATTAGTTATGCTTGTTCCATTAATCGCGCTTGCAGTTGGTGCTGTTTTATCAGGTTTTGTGTTTAAAGATTTATTTATAGCAGGAGATAGTGGGGTTAATTTTTGGAAAAAATCAATTTTCTTTTCAAACCCAATAGTACATGATCATTTACCTATTTGGTTATTAATTATTACACCGCTGTTAGTAGTTATTTCAATTCCGGTTTCTTATCATTTGTTTTTAAAAAATAAAAAATTTGTTTCTAAACTAGCAGAAAAACATAAAAGAGTTTATGAATTTTTGTTAAACAAATGGTATTTTGATGAAATATATAATTCTATATTTGTTAAAATGTTTAAAAAACTTGGATTAATTTTTTGGAAAAACTGTGATATAAAAATTATTGATCAATTTGGTCCTGATGGTTTTGCTAAACTAGTTAAATATTTTTCAAATAAAGCAGTAGAATTTCAAAGTGGTTATATTTATCACTATGCTTTTGTTATGTTGTTAGGATTCTCTATATTGTTAACTTATTTAATTTTAATTTAAATGAACTTTCCTATATTATCCTCTATAATTTTTATACCTCTTTTAGGTTCTATATTTATTATATTAATAAAAAATTCATCTGATAAATCTCTTAATAATGTTAAATATGTTGCGATTTTTACTTCTTTTGCAAACTTAATTATTTCACTTTTTTTATGGTTTTCTTTTGATACTTCATCAGCAGAATTTCAATTTGTTGAAAATAAACAATGGGTCAAGGGTTATTTTAATTTTAAGATTGGCGTTGATGGAATTTCAATATTATTTATTTTGTTAACAACTTTTATTACACCACTTTGTGTTCTGTCTGTAATAAATAGTGTTAAATTTAGAGTTAAAGAATTTCTAGTTATACTTCTTGTGCTTGAAACGTTAATGATAGGAGTATTTTGTTCACTTGACTTAGTAATATTTTATCTATTTTTTGAAGGCGGGTTGATACCAATGTTTTTAATAATTGGAATATGGGGAGGTTCAAGAAGAGTTTATTCTGCGTTTAAATTTTTTCTATTCACGCTTTTAGGTTCGGTTTTAATGTTAATTGCGGTTATATCAATCTATTGGATTGCTGGATCAACAGATATAGTTCATTTACTTGAAATAAAAATACCCAAGGATTACCAATATTTATTATGGTTAGCATTTTTTAGTTCTTTTGCTGTTAAACTACCTATGTGGCCTGTTCATACCTGGCTTCCAGATGCACACGTAGAAGCCCCAACAGCCGGATCAGTGATATTGGCTGCAATTTTGTTAAAAATGGCAGGTTATGGATTTATTAGATTTTCATTAGGATTGTTCCCGGTAGCTTCAGATTTTTTTACACCTTTGATTTTTTTATTAAGCATTATAGCAATTATTTATACCTCTCTTGTTGCTTTAATGCAGGAAGATATGAAAAAGTTAATTGCTTATTCTTCGGTAGCCCATATGGGTTTTGTGACTATAGGTATTTTTACTTTAACCAAACAAGGCTTAGAAGGAAGTATAATTCAAATGATTAGTCACGGATTAATATCTGCTTCATTATTTTTATGTGTTGGTATTATTTATGATAGATTTAACTCAAGGTTAATCTCATCTTATGGCGGTTTAGTAAATATTGTTCCTAAATATGCTTTAATTTTTATGATTTTTACTTTGGCAGCATTGGGATTGCCAGGAACCAGTGGTTTTGTTGGAGAAATTTTAATTTTAATTGGCGCTTTTCAAAAAAGTGTATTGGTTGCAGTGCTTGCCAGTTTTGGAGTTATTTTAGCTGCAGCATATATGTTGTGGCTTTATAAAAGAGTAATTTTCGGAAAAATTAAAAATAAAGAATTAAAAAAAATATATGACTTAAATAAAACTGAAATTTTTATTTTGTCATCTTTAGCTTTTTTAACTATTCTTTTTGGTTTTTATCCTGAGCCATTGCTTAGAACGGTTGATACATCCATTACCGAGTTAATAAAAAATTATGAAATAAATTTAGCTTATTATTTAACACAGTCCGTAAACTAATGAATTATATAAATTTTATTGTTCCTGAATTATTTTTAGCAATTTCAATCATGATCTTGTTAATTGTTGGGGTTTTTTATAAAAATAGTTTTAACTTAATTTATAAAATATCATCTATTGTCTTATTAGGAACATTTATTCTGTTATTTACACTTAAAATAGATGATTCATTTCATTTGTTTAATAACAGCTACATAATTGATTATTTTTCATCATTTATGAAATCTCTTACTTTATTATTTTGTATTTTTGTTATGCTTGTTTCTTCAGATTATATAAAAATAATTGGCATTAATAAAATAGAATATCCAATCTTAATTTTATCAGCAACTTTAGGTATGATGATAATGATAAGTTCGTATGATTTAATTTTATTTTATATGGGTCTCGAGCTTCAATCTTTGTCCTTATATGTTTTGGCTTCATTTAATAGAGATAGCTATAAATCTGCAGAAGCAGGTTTAAAATATTTTGTTTTAAGTGCATTATCATCAGGATTATTGCTGTATGGTTGTTCTTTAATTTACGGATTTGTAGGGTCAACTAACTTTGATCTGATTGCTCAAAACATCAATCATGAAAGTATTGGATCAATATTCGGTGTAGTTTTTGTCTTAGTTGGACTAGCATTCAAAGTATCTGCTGTTCCATTTCATATGTGGGCACCTGATGTATATGAAGGCTCACCAACTTCGGTTACAACTTTTTTTGCTATAGTCCCCAAAGTTGCTGCATTAGCAGTTTTTATTAGGTTTTTATACGTCCCCTTTATTAATATTCTCGATCAATGGCAAATGATTATAATTTTTATTTCACTGGCTTCTATGATTTTAGGAGCGGTGGCCGCAATTGGCCAAAATAATATTAAAAGATTAATGGCTTATAGCTCTATTGGACACATGGGATATGCACTAGCTGGTTTAGCGGTAGGCAATAATAATGGAATACAAAGTACAGTAATTTATTTATCAATTTATTTAATAATGAACTTAGGTGTTTTTTCTTGTATTTTTATGATGAGAAGAAAAAATATTTTTTATGAGGATATTAAAGATTTATCAGGTCTATCAAAAAATCATCCAATAATTTCTTTTTCTTTACTAGTTTTATTATTTTCATTAGCGGGCATACCTCCGCTAGCAGGTTTTTTTGCTAAATTTTATGTATTCATGGCTGTTATAAATGCCGAAATGTATACTTTGGCTATTGTTGGGCTAATAACTACAGTGATTTCTGCATTTTATTATTTAAGGATAATTAAAACTATATATTTTGATGAACCCAAAGAATTATTTGAACTTAGTCATAATTTTGGACTAAAGATTTCTTTAGCTCTGTCAACATTGTTAATATTAATTTATTTTATTTTTCCAAGTATACTTATAGATCTAGTTTCAATGATAAAAGTTATTTAATGAAATTTAAAATTTTTAGATATGATGTGGTTGATAGCACAAATAAAATAGCAATAAACTTAATCAAAAAGAAAAACCATGAAAATGGCTTTGTTCATGCGCTAAAGCAAAAAAAAGGTAAAGGCCAATATGGAAAAAGATGGATTTCATCAAGGGGTAATTTTTTTGGAACAATATTTTTTCATCTTAAAAAAAATTATCCAAGTGTTGAAGAATTTACATTAATAAATCCAATTCTCAGTATTGATATATTAAGCAAATATTGTGGAAAAAAAAGAACATTTTTTAAATTACCTAATGACATATATATTAATCAAAAAAAAATATGTGGAATATTGCAAGAAGTAATTACAAAAGGATCAAAAAAGTACTTGATTGTAGGTATTGGAATTAATCTTTTATCTAATCCTAAAATTAAAAAGAAACCTTCTACTAATATTTACAATGAAACAAAAAAAAAACCAAGTATATCAAAAATTTTATACCAAGTAATAAATAAATATGAATATTTTTTTTCTAACTTAAAGATATATAATTTTTTGAGTTTTGTGAGCAGGTCAAAAAAAATTTTATTAAACAAAACATTATGAATTATTTAATCGGCGATATTGGAAATACTGAAACTAAGTTGTGTATTTTAAATAAAGATTTTAAAATCATAAAAAGATTAAATATTAAAACATCAAAAATAAATAATAAGTATTCATTTAAAAAGAAGTTCTTTTCATTATTTCATAATAAGCCTCATAGTAAAAATGCTTTATTTTCCAGCGTTGTGCCTTCAGTTTTTTTTAAAATAAGGAAAAATTTAAAACAAAATTTTAAAATTAATTGTAAAGAATTAAAACAAACTGATTACTTGAAAATAATAAAAGTTAAAGTTAATAGAAATCAAATAGGGTCTGATAGAATAGCAAATGCGGTTGGAGCCTTTAAAAAGTATAAAAGTAATTGTATTGTTTTAGATTTTGGTACTGCTACTACGTTTGATGTGATTAACAAAAGTATATATAGAGGTGGAATAATAGCACCAGGTGTAAATATTTCTTTAAATACTTTGATTAATAAAGCTCATCAAATTCCTTCATTTACATTAAAAAAAATTAATAATGTAATTGGAGATAATACAATTTCAGCTTTACGTTCTGGTTTTTTTTGGGGATATATTGGATTGATCGAAAATATTTTGTCATTAATTAAAAAACAAACCAAAAAAAATTATAAAATTATTTTGACAGGTGGTTTTTCTAAATTGTTTAAAAATTCAATCAAATCCAAGTCAATCATTGACAGAGATATTACTATGATTGGTCTAACGCATTTATTAAAAAATGAAATATTTTAAATTGTAATTATGAAAAAAAACAATCAACTAATTTTTTGTCCACTAGGTGGATCAGGTGAAATTGGAATGAACATGAATCTTTTTGCTTTTGGGAATGATGACGCTCAAAAATGGTTAATGGTGGACATAGGCGTGACTTTCGCTGACGATACTTTGCCAGGAATAGATTTAATTTATCCAGATCCAGGTTTTATTTTAGATAAAAAGGATGATCTGTTAGGGATAATTTTAACTCATGCACACGAAGATCATATAGGTGCTATAGCTCACATATGGCCTCAGTTAAAGTGTAAAATTTTTGCCACTCCATTCACTGCTGTTTTGATAAAAGAAAAATTTAAAGAAAAAAAAATTGAAATTTCAAATTATTTAAAAATTGTTGATTTAAATGGTACAGTTAAACTAGATCCATTTGTAGTAGAGTTTGTAACTTTAACACATTCTATTTTAGAGCCTAATGGGCTATGTATAAAAACCCCCGTTGGTACTGTTTTGCATACGGGTGATTGGAAATGCGATCCCAATCCCTTAATTGGAAATACAGTAAATGAAAAAAAATTAAAGGAAATCGGTGAACAAGGTGTTCTTGCTATGATTTGTGATTCTACAAATGTTTTTAGCCCTGGAAGGGCTGGTTCAGAATTAGATGTGAGAGAAAGTTTGCTAAAAATTATGTCAAAAAAAAGTAAGAGAATTATAGTAACATCTTTTGCTTCCAATGTAGCTAGAATGGAAACAATTTTTTATTGTGCCAAAAATACTGGTAGACAAATTTCCCTTGTAGGGAGGTCTATGCATAGAATTTACAAAGCGGCCAGACAATGCGGATATTTAAAAAATGTTATAGATCCAGTAGACCCAAGAGATGTTAAAAATATTTCTAGAGAAAAAATTGTTTATTTATGCACAGGAAGTCAAGGGGAACCCATGGGTGCAATGATGAGAATTGCAAATTACGTTCATCCCGATGTTATTATGGAAGAAAACGATACAGTGATTTTTTCTTCAAAAATTATTCCTGGTAATGAAAAAAAACTTTATAAGCTACATAATCAATTAGTTAAAAATGGCATTGAGGTTGTT
The DNA here is from genome assembly GCA_003209225.1 of Pelagibacteraceae bacterium AG-464-B04. Taxonomy (GTDB): domain Bacteria; phylum Pseudomonadota; class Alphaproteobacteria; order Pelagibacterales; family Pelagibacteraceae; genus AAA240-E13. The sequence continues at coordinate 7,154 of QCRZ01000019.1, read as the reverse complement.
TCTGAAGAAAATGAATTTGTTCATGTTTCTGGTCACCCAAACCAAGAAGATCTTAGAGATATGTATAATTGGGTCAAACCTAAATCAGTAATACCTGTCCACGGTGAACATCGTCATATGGCAGAGCACATTAATTTTGCAAAAGAAATGCAAGTGCCTTATCCTGTGCAAGTCGAGAATGGTGACATTGTTCAAATTTTTCCTGGAAATGAACCTAAAGTTATAGACAAGGCACCTTCGGGAAAATTATATGTAGATGGAAATATAAGTGTAGGAGAAGATTCCCAATCAATAAGAGAAAGAAAAAATTTAGCTAACAATGGATATCTAGAAGTTACAATTGTTATTAACAACAAAGGTAAATTAATTAAAAAACCCATTATTTCTTATAAAGGGTTGCCAGTTGAAAATGAAAAAGATGAATTTGTTTATGACATTGAAGATGAAGTTGAAAAAATAAGTAAAACTTTTTCATTAAATAATGCAAAACAAGAAAAGAACTTAATCGAGGCACTAAAAATTAGTTGTAGAAAATTAATAAAAGAAAAAACTGGTAAAAAACCTTATACAAATATTAATTTGGTTAGAATTTAGCAATATGCTAAGTTCTTTAAATCGTATAAGTTAACTTATAATACCATGTATATATCAAAATTATTTTTTCCAATACTCAGAGAAAATCCCACCGAAGCAAAAATAAAATCACATCAACTCATGCTTCGTGTTGGTATGGTGAAACAATCTTCCGCAGGAATTTACTCTTGGTTACCTCTAGGTTTAAAAATTATGAAAAAAATTGAAAATATCGTTAGAGAAGAGCAAAATAAAATTGGTGCTCAAGAATTATTAATGCCAACAATTCAATCTGCAGAAATTTGGAAAGAAAGTGGAAGATATAACGATTATGGTGAAGAAATGTTAAGAATTACAGATCGACAAAAAAGGGAAATGTTGTACGGACCTACAAATGAAGAGCTTATAACTGAGATTTTTAGATCAAGCATTAAATCTTACAAATCTCTTCCCCAAAGTCTCTATCATATTCAATGGAAATTTCGAGATGAATTAAGACCAAGGTTTGGTGTCATGAGAGGTAGAGAGTTTTTGATGAAGGACGCTTACACTTTCGATTTAACAGATAAAGATGCAGTTAATTCCTATAATAAAATGTATTTAGCTTACTTAAAAACATTTAAGAGAATGGAACTTGCAGCAATCCCAATGGCCGCAGATACAGGTCCCATAGGAGGAAATTTGTCTCATGAATTTGTAATTTTAGCAGAAACAGGTGAAAGTAAGATTTTTGCTGATAAAAGAATTTTTGAAATTAAAACTGAAGATTTTAATTTAGATGTAGATTCACTTATAAAAATGAGAAATGATTTTGATAAATATTATGCTGTTACAGATGATAAATATAATAAAAAAGATTTTGAAAAAAAAGTTTTAAGTTCAAACCAGTTAGTTACTAAAGGAATCGAAGTTGGGCACATTTTTTACTTTGGAGATAAGTATTCAAAACCTCTTAAAGCAAACGTTGATTTGCAAGGAGGAAAAAAAGTATCTGTAAAAATGGGCTCCTATGGAATAGGTATTTCAAGATTAGTAGGTGCCTTAATAGAGGCCAAGTTTAATAACAATATAATGAAATGGCCAATCGAAGTTTCACCTTATGATATAGCAATTTTACCTATGATAAATAAAAATGATTTTACAAATTTAGAAAAAACAGAGAAAATTTATAAAGAATTAACAAAGAATAATATTGATGTTTTGGTTGATGATACTGAAGAAAACTTGTCAGCAAAAATTAAAAAATTTAATTTGATTGGTATACCGAATCAAATAATAATTGGTCAAAGAAAAGAAACCGATCTTCTGGAATATAAAGAGATAGACAAAAAATCACAAAATTTAAGCATTGATAAAATTATACAAAAAATTAAAAAAGAGAAAAATTCCATTTGATTTCTGAAATTGAAAAAACGATTGCCTTTAGGTATTTAAAACCAAAAAGAAAAGAGGGTTTTTTAAAAATAATATCTATATTTTCTTTTTTGGGTATTTCTTTAGGTGTTGCGGTTTTAATTATTGTAATGTCCGTTATGAATGGTTTTAGATCTGATCTAATAGAAAAGATATTAGGATTTAATGCTCATATTATTATTAAGCCCTATGAAAGAAGTATTGAAAAAAAAGATCTAAATAAACTCAGCAATCTTTCCAATGTTATTGAAAAAAAATTATTTACTTTTAGTGGAGAGGGTATTTTGATTAATAAAGAAAATGCCAGAGGAATTTTGATTCGAGGTTACAATAAAAATGACTTAAAAAAAATAAAATTATTACAAAATAAACTTTTTGAAGGTTCGCTAGAAAATTTTAATAAGAATACAATTTCAGTTGGAAAAGATTTGGCAATGTCATTAAATTTAAAAATTGGAGACCAAATAACTTTGATGTCATCAGTTGGAATTGAAACTATTATTGGAAATCTTCCAAAACAGGAAATATTCACTGTTTCTTCTATTTTTGACAGTGGATTTTTTGAATTTGATTACAATGTTGTTTTTTTACCATTAGACGATGTTCTTCAATTTTTTGAAGCTGCTAAAGAAGAGGCTTTTTTAGAAATTTTTTTAAAAGAACCTGAGAATGTCAAAAATGTAAAAAAAAATATTCAAAATTTGTTTCCTGATTATTTAATTTATTCTTGGGCTGATTTAAACAAATCTTTTTTTGGTGCTTTAAAAGTAGAAAGAAACGTAATGTTTATAATATTATCTTTAATTATTGTTGTTGCAGCTTTTAATATAATTTCTGGATTGACAATTTTAGTAAAAAACAAAACTAAAGAAATTGCAATACTAAGAACACTTGGGGTTGGGCAAAAGTCCATAGCAAAAATTTTTTTTCTAGTAGGTTTTTCTATTGGTTTCTTAGCTACTTTAACTGGAGTTGTGATAGGTATATTATTTTCTTTTAATATTGAATTTATTAGGTCATCACTATCAAAACTGTTTAATATTAGCCTGTTTCCAGAAGAGATATATTTTTTAAGTAAAATGCCATCTGAAATAGACCCAAATTCAATATTAATTATTTCAATTTCTTCATTATTAATTACAGTATTGGTATCAATTTTTCCTGCATTTTCAGCATCCAAGCTGGACCCAGTTAAAGCTTTAAAATATGAGTAATCTTGTAAAAATAGTAAATCTTTCTAAGAATTTTTTTTTAAATAAAAAAATAAGTATTTTAAAAAAAGTTAACATTGAGATAAAAAAAGGAGAACTAATATCTTTACTGGGACCATCTGGTTCAGGAAAATCAACCTTGCTACACCTTATAGCGTTATTGGATAAACCTTCTTCAGGAGATATTTTTTTTGAAGGTAAAAAAACCTCCCAAATGAATAATTTAGAAAAAGACCACGTAAGAGGAAAAAAAATTTCAATTATATATCAGCAAAATAATCTTTTATCAGATTTTACTTGTCTAGAAAATGTTTCTATAGCAATGATTGCAAACGGTGAGCCCAAAAAAAGTTCAATTGAGCAAGCTAAAAAGATTTTAAAAAAAGTTGGATTATCTGAAAGATATGATCATTTTCCAAAAGATCTTTCAGGTGGAGAACAACAAAGGGTTGCATTTGCGCGAGCAGCAATTAACAAGCCCCAACTTATTTTGGCAGATGAGCCTACTGGCAGTTTAGATCAATCTACTGCCAAAGATGTGTTTGATTTATTTTTAAAATTTAAATCTCAAAATAGATCTATAGTATATGCAACTCACAATAGAGAGTTGGCAGATAAAGCTGACTACAAGTTAAAAATAATTAATGGTAGTATCAGACGTTCAAATGAATAATAAGAACGAAAATCAATTTACACATTTAAAAATTCACACACAGTACTCTATATGTGAAGGGGCTGTTAAAATTGCCAATCTAAAAGATGTTTGTAAAGAAAACAAAATCAAGGCAATTGGCTTAAGTGATACTAAGAATTTATGTGGAGCCTTAGAATTTTCTGAAAATATTTCTAAATCTGGAACGCAGCCAATTATAGGAAGTCAAATTAATTTTAAATTTAAAGATTATATTGGGATTTTCCCGTTAATTGCAAATACATTAGAAGGTTATAAAACTATTATTAATTTATCTTCAAAGTCGTATTTAGAAAATAAAGGTATTAATGAGCCACACTGTTTATTCAGAGATTTATTAGAAGTAAAAAAAGGCGTTACTATTTTATCAGGCTCAATAAATAGTTTGGTGGGTAATTTGTTTTCTAAAAATTTATTGAGTGAAGTTGATGAAATATTAAAGGTTTTAAAAGACACATTTGTAGATCAATTTTATTTAGAAATTCAAAGACATAATGACGTAGGGGAAAAATCTTTTGAAGAATTTTTGTTAAAAAAATCAAGTGAACTTGCCATTCCTTTAATCGCTTCACACGAAGTTTTTTATTTAGACGAAGATATGTACGAAGCACATGACGCGTTACTCTGCATTGGGGAAAAAACCTATATAAATGAAAAAAAAAGAAAAAAGTATTCAAACCAACATTATTTAAAAAGCTCAGAATTAATGATCAAAACTTTTGCTGATCTTCCAGAAGCACTAGAGAACAACTTTAACTTTCCATTTAAATGCAATTATAAACCAAAAGAATCTATTCCAATACTTCCAAATATTAGAACTAGCAAAAATGCCAATATTGACCAAGAGTTAATTGATTTAGCAACTAAAGGATTAGAGGTTAAATTAAATGAATTCGTTTTTAAACCAAATTCTACAAAAGAAAATAATGAAAACTTAGAAATCTATAACAAAAGATTGAATCATGAATTCAACATCATAAAAGAGATGCGATATTCGGGTTATTTTTTAATAGTTTCAGATTACATTAAATGGGCTAAAAATAACAACATCCCAGTTGGTCCAGGAAGAGGATCTGGAGCTGGATCTCTAATTGCTTGGTGCTTATCAATAACTGAAGTTGATCCAATAAAATTTAATTTAATTTTTGAAAGATTTTTAAATCCAGATAGAATTTCGATGCCTGATTTTGATATAGATTTTTGTGAAGAAAAAAGAGATTTGGTTTTTTCTTATTTAAAAAAAAAATATGGTCAAGGTGTAGCCCACATAATTACTTTTGGAAAATTAAAAGCAAGGATGGCAATTAGAGATATAGGAAGAGTTTTGGGTTTTCCATATGGATTTGTAGATTCTATTAGTAAAATGATTCCTTTTGATCCATCAAGACCACTAAAACTGCAAGAATGCATTAATCGCGAACCTAGAATTCAAAACATGATTTCTAAAGACACAAGAGTAAAAAAATTAATGGATTTATCATTAAAGCTTGAAGGATTAAATAGAAATATAGCAACCCATGCAGCTGGAGTAGTCATTGCTGAAAAAAATTTATCAGAAACAGTACCTTTGTATAAAGATTTTTCATCAGATCTTTTGTTACCCGCAACTCAGTTTGATATGTATTCCGCAGAAAACGCTGGTTTAATAAAATTTGACTTACTTGGATTAAAAACATTAACAGTAATCAATAAAACCCAAACTATTCTAAAAGGAAAAAATATAAATTTAGATATAAATAAAATTGATTTTGAAGATAAAAAAGTTTTTGAATTATTGTCCTCGGGCTACACAGTTGGCTTGTTTCAGTTAGAAAGTTCAGGAATGAGAGAAGCTTTAATGCAAATGAAACCCAATAGATTAGAAGATATTATAGCTTTAGTAGCCTTATATAGACCGGGACCTATGAGTAATATACCTGTTTATAATGATTGCAAACACAAAAGAAAAGAACCCGATTATCTTCACCCAAAGTTAAAATCAATATTGGAACCGACGTATGGAGTAATTATTTATCAAGAACAGGTTATGCAAATTGCACAAACTCTATCAGGATTTACAGCTGGGGAAGCTGATATTTTGAGAAGAGCAATGGGAAAGAAAAAAAGAGCAGAATTAGAAAAACAAAAGCAAAGGTTTATTGATGGAGCAACTAAGAACGGTATTCAAAAAGATGTTGCAAATTATATTTTTCAAAAAATTGAACCTTTTGCTGAGTACGGTTTTAACAAAAGTCATGCCGCAGCATATGCTATGATTGCTTATCAGACCGCATATCTAAAAACACATTTTCCAAAAGAATTTTTTGCTGCTTCTATGTCCACAGAGCTTGGAAACCAAAATAAATTAAGTGAATTTTATGAGGAATTGAAACGTTTAAATATTAAAGTTCAACGCCCCTGTGTAAATAGTTGTTTCGCTGAGTTCAAAGCAACAGAAAAAATTTTTTATTATGCTATGGGAGCTATAAAAAATGTTGGGATAGAAGCTATTGGTCAAATAGTTAAAGAGAGAGAAGCTAATGGTCCATTTACCTCATTAAACAATTTTATTAATAGAGTTAATCCAAAAAATATAAATAAACTTCAACTAGAAGGCTTAGTTAAGGCTGGAGCATTTGATTCTTTAGAAAAAAACAGAAAGGCTTTTTTTGATGGTATACCAAGTTTAATTTTGGCTTCAAAATCCGTTTTTGAAAATAAAAATAATAACCAAATAAATTTGTTTGATGAAAAAGATCAGGATAAAAAAGAACTAATTCAAAGTAATACCGAAGATTGGTTTTTTGAAGAAAAATTATCGAAAGAATTTGAGTCAATAGGTTTTTTTATTTCTGATCATCCAATTAACGAATATAAAGAAATCTTTTCTATATACAAAATTGAAAATTTTAATTTATTTATAGACTCTATTAAAAAAGAAGAAGCTACCCTTGCCGCAACTGTAATGAAAATACAGGAAAAAAAAACACAAAAGGGCACACCCTTTGCAATTATTAAATTTAGTGATTTAGGAGGAGTTTTTGAATTATTTGTTTTTTCAGAAATTTTAGAGCAAAATCGTAATATTTTAAGAGAAGGTAAGTCCTTATTAGTTACGGTTGTCAAAGACATAAGCAATAAAGATAATAGATTTAGAAGAATTAGCGTAAGAAAGCTAGTTAGTTTAAATGAAATTTCAAAACAGTCTATACCAAAAATTACCTTAAAAATTGAAAAATTAGAAAATTTGAAAAATCTTGCAAAAATAATAGCCGAAAAGGGAGATA
>QCRZ01000018.1 GCA_003209225.1 Pelagibacteraceae bacterium AG-464-B04 | reverse complement strand
ATTGCTTACAAGAATAGGAATTCCAGTTTCTACAACTTTTTTGGTCTTATCTGCTTTTGCTTCAACAGTTGTTTTAGAAAAAATGCTTGTAAAGAGTATTGTGGGTTATGGATTAGCGGCTGCTGCAGCTTATGTTTGCTGGATTGTTATTTCTAAATTTATAAATGAAAAATTTGACGAAGTAACTGACAAAAGAAAAATTGCGTTTTGGCGTAACTCCGTTTGGGTTAGTTCGGCATATCTATGGGCAGCTTGGCTTTCTCATGATGTTGCAAATATTGCAGTTTATTTACCAAGACAGCTTGATATTTCGCTATTAGCAATTGTTCTTGGTTATTTTACAATTCTTCTTTTTTATATTTTTTATATTCAGGGAGGACCAATACAAAAAGTTGTTTTGGATAAAACGGGAACTAGGTACGCGCGGTCAGCGACAATTATTAATACAATTTATGCAGCGGTACTTTATTACTTTAAAGAATTAAATGATCTACCTATGTCTACGACTTGGGTTTTTGTTGGATTGCTTTGCGGTAGAGAGTTAGCAATTTCTACAATGAATAAAGATTATAAATTTAAGTATGTGTTTCCTCTTATTGGGAAAGATTTTGTTAAAATGATCTTTGGATTAAGTGTTTCTGTGGGTATTGTTTTGGCAATCCATTATGTAATTATACCGGGTGGGTACGGATTATAAAATACTATCTCAATTTGATGAAGAAAATTTTGGATACATTAGTGTAGTTAAAATTCAAAAGCATCTAGAGATTCTAGTTGCTTAAAATTAACCGAACTGCCCGCCCTTTCTAAAACGCCAAATATAACTTGGCAATACCGATTCAATAGTTTTGGGATTAATTTTTAAATCTTTTAGGGTGGGATAATTATTTGATACAACGTTGTCGTATTTTAGCATTTCTACTTGGTCAGTTGTTAACAAAGGCTTAGGAAATAATTGCAAAATTTTTGCTTGAAATCTTGCGATTGAAAAAGGTATTGGTATTAAAAATCTTTTCTTTTTTATTTGCTTTAATAAAATTTCCATCATTTCTTTAAAAGTATAAGCTTGGGATCCCCCCAATTCATAAATATTTTCGTCAACTTCTTCTTTGTTTAAAATAGCAACGATAGCTTTACATAAATCTGAAACATATATCGGTTGAAATTTAGTTTGACCTCCCCCAATTAAAGGTAGTGCTGGAAGAAACTCAGCAAGTGAAGCAAATTGATTAAAAAAATTATCTCCATCACCATATACAATTGATGGCCTTAAAATTATAGAATTATTGAAATTATGAAGTATTTTTTTTTCACCCATTAATTTTGATTGCATATATTTGGAACTAACGTTCTCGTTAATACCTAAAGCGCTAATGTGGATAAGCCTTTCAATATTTAATTCACTACATATTCTTGATAATAAATCTGGAAAATCGGCGTGAATATTTTCAAATTTCTGTTTCTTTGTTTCATACAAAATTCCAATAAGGTTAATAACGATATCTGAATTTTTTATTAAAGTTTTTAAATTTTCTTCGTCAAAAATATTTACTTTTTCAAGGTCAATTTGCCCTGGATTTCCTAGTGGCTTCAAATACCCATGCAAATAAGGTGAACGAGTGGCCGCAACTATTCTAAAGTCTTTTTCTGTCAATCTTCTGATTAAATGTCTGCCAATAAAGCCTGAGGCACCAAATATAGTTGCAACTTTTGGTTTCATAATTTAGAACTTATTTTGATGGATATTAAGACACACAAAGATGATTTACCATCTGATTTAAATTTAGGCAACGAAATAGCTGTTGATACTGAGGCTATGGGTTTGGAGCCAAAAAGAGACCCACTAACACTGGTTCAAATTTCAACCGGCAATAATGATTGTCATATAATTCAATTAAATAGAAAGGAATATAAAGCAAAGAATTTAGTTAAAGTTTTAGAAGATGAAAAAATCAACAAAATTTTTCACTTTGCTAGATTTGATGTCGCGGTGCTTAAACATTTTTTAAAAGCAGATGTAAAAAATATTTATTGTACAAAGGTAGCATCAAAAATAGCTAGAACTTACACTGACAAACACGGCTTAAAAGATTTGGTTAAAGAAATCATTGGCATTGATATGAGCAAACAAATGCAAAGTTCAGATTGGGGTGCGGAAAAATTATCTGAAAAACAAATAAAGTATGCGGCTTCAGATTGTGTCTTTCTTCATCAGCTAAAAAAAGAACTTAATAAAATGCTTGTTAGAGAAAACAGAATGGAATTATTTAATAAATGTATAAAATTTTTAAAAACCAGGGTTGATTTGGATTTAGCAGATTACAAAATTGATATTTTTTCACATTAAAAATGAAAAATTATAATTATAAAAAAATTGCAAAAAAAGTTATTTTAACAGAAATTGATGCTTTAAAAAAATTAAATAAAAGTTTTGATAATAATTTTTTTAAGGTAGTGGAACTTATTTCTAGATGTCGAGGTAAAGTAATTTTAGCGGGTATTGGCAAAAGTGGGTTGATATCGAGAAAAATATCAGCAACTTTATCAAGTGTCGGAACTCCTTCGTTTTATTTAAATCCTGGAGAAGCTGCGCACGGAGATCTTGGGCAAATTACTAATAAAGATGTTTTGGTGATTTTAAGTTATAGTGGCGAAACAGAAGAACTTAAGAATATAATCCAATATGTAAATCGATTTGAGATTCCTTTGGTTGGTGTTGCTTCTAAAAAAAATAGTTTGCTACTTAAAGCTAGTGATATAAAAATTGTACTTCCCGAAGTGAAAGAAGCTGGTGAAGGCAACTTTGTACCCACTTCTTCTACTACTATGCAATTAGCTTTTGGTGATGCTCTAGCAATTACATTAATGGGCAAAAAAAAATTTAGCAAATTTAATTTCAAACAACTTCATCCTGCTGGAAATTTGGGAAAAATGCTAACTACAGTTGAAGATCTTATGGTCACTGGAAATAAAATTCCTCTAATTAACGAAGAAAAAAAAATGACTACAGCAATAAATTATATGTCTCAAAAAAATCTTGGCTGTTTAATTGTTTTAAATAAAAAAAAATTCGTTTCTGGCTTTGTGAGTGACGGGGACATAAGAAGACAAAGCAAAAAAGATATAATGAATTTAAAAGTTAAAAATATTATGACTAAAAACCCAAGCTACGTTTATAGTAGCGATTTAGCAATGAAAGCTCTTAAGATAATGAATAAAAAAAAAATTACTTCATTAATTGTTATAAATCCTGAAAGTAATAAAAAAAAAATTAAAGCTATTGGGATTATTCATATTCATTCAATTTTAAGTTCTGGGATTAAATGAAAAGAAACAGAGTTATTCAATTTTCTCTAATTATTTCAGCAGTAGTATTATTTTTTTACACTTATTACTCTAATAAAGAGAAAATTAAATTTGTCGATTCTGATGATAATAGCTCAGCAAATATTGCAAAAGAAATTGGAAAAGTGACTAAAGATATAAACAATATATTAGAAAATGTAAGCTATAACGGAACTGATAACAGGGGAACTTTTTTTAAATTAAATGCAGAATTAGCAGAAATATACAATGACAAACCAAATTTAAGCAATATGAAAGTGGTTAATGCAGTTATTAGTTTAAAGGATGGAAGAATCTTGAATATTAATTCAGAAACTTGTGTATATGATCGCTTAACAAACGATGCAAAATTTTCAGGAAATGTTTTAGTAACAGAGTCCAATAATAGAATAACTTCTGACAACTTAGATTTAATAATGTCTGAAAACTTAATTACTATTTATAATAATGTTAAATATAATGGCGGAAAAGGATTTCTAGTTGCAGATAAAGTAGATATAGATATCCTACAAAATACATCTAGTATTTTTATGTTTGATAAAAAAGATAAAGTTAAGATAAATTATAAAAATTAACAATGGCTTCTATTAAAAAATTTAGAATACTCAAATTCAAATCAAAACCAATTTTAACTGCAAAAGGTATATCAAAAACAATTAATAAAAGACTCATATTACGAAAAATCGATTTTGAAATTAACAAAGGTGAAATTTTTGGTCTTTTGGGACCTAATGGGGCAGGAAAATCGGTAACATTTAATGTGCTGCTTGGAATTATGAAAGCTGATTTTGGAAATGTATTTGTAGAGGGAAAAAAAATAACTAACTATGCTATTCATGAAAGAGCTAAAAAGTTTAAGATTGGTTATATTCCACAAAATGATTCTGTTTTCAAAGGACTTAGTTGTGAAGATAATTTAAGAGCTATCGCAGAAATAACAATTAAAGATAAAGTAAAGCAAGAAAGTGTTATCCAAGAACTTTTATCTGAATTTAATTTAAGTCATTTAAGGAACGTAATAGCTAATAATTTATCTGGAGGAGAAAAAAAGAAATTAGTTATCGCAAGATCATTGGTTAATAATCCAAGAATATTACTTATGGACGAACCGTACGGTGCGGTTGATCCAATTAATATTGATATGATCAAAAAAATAATAATTAATCTTCAAAAAAAAGGTGTTTCAGTATTAATTACTGACCATTCTGCACAAAACGTATTGTCAATTGTTGATCGTTGTTCAATTATTTCTGGAGGTGAAATAATTGTGGGTGGAAAACCAGAAGAAATAATTCGAAACAATAAAGCTCGACAATTATATTTTGGTGAAAATTTTAATATATAATTTTAATATTATACTTTAATGAAATCCTTTTCTGTTATAGTTAAAAAAAAAATTAATAAATTTAATAAATCTATATCAATAGATGGGGATAAAAGCATTTCTCATCGCGCACTTTTTATTTCAAGCCAAGCTTGCGGCGTTTCAAAGATTAAAGGTTTGCTGGAATCGGAAGATGTTTTGCACACTATCGCTGCTCTAAAAAAACTAGGAGTTAAAATAGTTAAATATAAAAATATTCACTACATATATGGCAATGGCTTAGGGTCTCTTAAAACTCGAAACAATCTCAAAATAAAAACTGGAAATTCTGGAACATTGGCAAGAATGCTTATGGGCCTTTTAACAAATTATGCTCATAAAATTAAAATCACTGGAGATAAAAGTTTAAATAAGAGACCAATGGAAAGAATATTCATGCCTCTGAAAAAAATAGGATGCAAGTTTGAACCTACAAACAAAAAAACTCTTCCTATCTATATTACCGGAAGCGAAATACCAACAGCAACAAATCATGAAGAAAAAATTGGTTCTGCTCAGGTTAAAAGTTCAATTATTTTTGCATCTTTAGATGCTCCAGGCATTACAACTATCAAAGAATTAAAAAAATCAAGAAACCATACAGAAAATATACTGAGGTTTATTGGGGGTGGAATTAAAGTTAAGAAATTTAAAAATTACAACACAATTTATGTTATTGGCCAAAAAAATTTTGACGCTTTTAATTTAACTATACCGGGTGATATATCTTCAGCAGCTTTTTTTATTGTTTTAACTCTTTTGGCTAAAAATTCAGTTATTAAACTTAAAAATGTAAATCTAAACCCAACAAGAACTGGGATCATAACGGTTTTAAAAAAAATGAATGCTCAGATAAAAATAGTAAATACTAAAATTAAATACGGTGAAAAAATTGGAAATATAATTGTTAAAAGCAGCAATTTAAATTCTATTAATTGTCCTGCCTCTATGGTCCCAAGCACTGTTGATGAATTCACAATTTTGATGATTGCTGCAGCTAAAGCTAAAGGAACAACTACTTTTGCTGGTCTAAACGAACTAAACAAAAAAGAAAGTCCACGACTTAACCTTATGAATTCAATTTTAAATAAAATAGGTATTAAAACTAAATTAAAAAAAGGGACTATAAAAATTTTTGGTAACCCAAAAATTAATCTTAACAAATCTTATAAAATTCAAAGTCTTTTTGACCATAGAATCTGTATGTCGGCATTTGTAATGGGTCAAACTTTTGGTGGACAGATAGAGGTTAAAGATTGCAATTCTATCTCAACAAGCTTTCCTAATTTCTTAACTTTAATGAAAAAAATCGGTGCCAAATATGAGATTAAATAAAAAAATTAAATTACTAATTGCAGCCGATGGAGGTGCCGGATCGGGAAAAACAACGGGCAGTAAATTAATAGCAAAAAAATATAATTTAAAATTATTAAGTTCAGGATTACTTTACCGTTATGTTGCTTACAAACTACTTAGGACAAAAAAAATAAAATTAAAAAATTATTATTTAAAAAGGTTAACTAAAAATATTAATTTAAATGATGTAAAAAAAGAAAAGTTATACAGCATTGATGTAACAGAACTTGCTTCAAAAATTGCAAAAATTAAGATGGTTAGAAATCTTTTAAAAAATTATCAAAAGAAATTTGCAAAAAATAGGCATGTCATAATAGAAGGTCGTGACATAGGCACTGTAATTGTTCCACACGCTGATCTTAAGTTATTTTTTGTTTGTCCGCTAAATGTAAAAGCGAAGAGGAGATTTAAAGAATACAGAAAAACAAACAAAGGAATTACACTTAATGAAGTTAAAAAATCAATAAAATTAAGAGATTTGGTTGATAAAAAAAGAAAAATTAGCCCTTTACGACCCGCAAAAGGTGCTGTAACTGTTGACACCTCGAAAGTAAATAAAAAACAAATGTTAATAAAACTTTCGAAGATTGTAGAAGATAAACTAAAAGAAAAATATGGAAGAAATTTATAAAGATTTAAGCTCATCTAAAAATAAGGAATTTGAACAATTGCTTAACAGTGAATTTTCTAGATCAAAAATTGAAGAAGGCAAAATAGCCGATGGAATAATAACTAAAATTACAAATAAACTTGTTTTTATTGAGTTGCCCGGAGCAAAATCTGAGGGAACAATAGATATTAGTGAAATTAAACTTTTAAAAGAAGAAGAAATCTTAAAAGTGGGTTCAAAGATTTCTGTCTTAATTATAAAATTAGAAGATAAAAAAGGTGATCTAATTATCAGCAGAGAAAAAGCTAAAAAAATGAAAAGTTGGCAACAACTTGAAAAGGCATATGAAGAAAAAAAACAAGTCCAAGGAAGAATAGTATCTAAAATAAAAGGTGGTTTTGTAGTTGATGTTCAATCTTCTTTGTGTTTCTTGCCAGGAAGTCAGGTTGATATTAAGCCTTTAAAAAATATCAATCATTTAATGGAAGAGCCTCAAAAATTTATGATTGTTAAATACGACAAAATTAGAGGAAATGTGGTTGTGTCTAGACGAGCTATTCTAGAAAGTGTAAAGAATGCAAATAAAGAGGAGATGTTAAGTAAATTTAAGCTAGGCGATATTGTAGAGGGCACAGTTAAAGGAATGACTGACTATGGAGTTTTTTTTGATTTAAATGGTTTTGATTGCATGACACATATTAACGAATGTTCTTGGTGTAGAATTAGTCACCCAGAAGAATTATTCACAATTGGTCAAAAACAAAAATTAAAAATAATCAAAATTGATAATGAAACTAAAAAAATTTCTACCTCTGTAAAAGTATTAACGCCGGATCCATTTGAAACTAAAATTAATAATTACGAAGTGGGAAAAACTTATCCCGCAGTTGTAAAGAAAATTACAGATTATGGTGTTTTTTTATCTTTAGAAGATTCTCTAGAGGGACTTTGTCATCAAAGTGAATTATCTCATACTAAAAATAATATTTCTGCTAAAAAACTTTTGTCCATATCGCAAAAAATTGACGTTATGATTATGGAAATTGACACGAAAAAAAGAAGAATATCTTTATCATATAAAAATACACTTCCAAATCCTTGGGAAAAATTTAAAAAAGAATTTCCAGTTGATTCTAAGGTTGAAGGAACAGTAAAAAATATTACCGAATTTGCACTTTTTGTTAATATAAAAAATTTTGATTTAGTTGGAATGATACACTTTAAAGATATTTCATTTAATAAATCTGAAGAAGAGCTAAAAAAATTTAATAAAAACGATTCAATTATCGCAAAAGTTTTGGAAATTGACTCAGAAAAAGAAAAAATAAGATTAGGTTTAAAACAATTGCAACCCGACCCTTTAGATTATTTTAAAGATAAAAAGAAAAAAGATATCATAACAGTTATTGTTCTTGAAGCTTTAGATGTTGGTATAAAAGTTGCTCCAGATGGTTGTCCAGTAGAAATTTTAATTAAAAAAAATCAAATTGCTGTGGACAAAGGAGATCAAAGGACAAACAGGTATAACAAGGGTGATAAAATTGATTGTATGTTTGTAAGTCTGGACCTAAAAAAAAGAGCAGTATCATTATCAATCAAAATGCTTGAGGAAGAGCAAAACAAAGAGGCAATAAAAAAATATGGCAGTGTGGACAGTGGTAAATCTTTACCTTTCGCTGAGTTGCCAAATGCCTTAAAAAAACAAAGAAATAAAAAAAAGAAAGAAGAAGAAAAATAAAATTGAGTTTTGTTAAAAGCCAAATATTAGACCAACTTGCCAATTCTTACCCCAATTTCCTTAGAAAAGATTTAGAAAAAGTCTTAAATCTTGTATTAAATGAAATAATAAAAAATTTATCTGAAGGCAAAAATGTTGAGATTAGGGGATTTGGATCTTTTAAAATTAGACAGTTAAAACCAAGAATAGGTAGAAATCCTAGGGACGGATCGAAAGTAGAGATTGCAGCTAAAAAAAATGTAAATTGGAAAATGAGTAAAATTTTTTTTAAAAAATTAAATGAAAACTTACAACAAAATGAATAAAATCATATTAGCTTTAGATACACAAAACTTAGAAGAAGCAATAAATATTGCAAAAAAAACAAAAGATAAAATTTTCAGTATAAAAATTGGACTAGAGCTTTTTAATTCTTTTGGAAAAGAAGGCGTTAAAAAATTTAATGAAATCGGTATAACGAATTTAATGTTAGACCTTAAATTAAAAGATATACCTGAAACAGTTTACAAAGCAATTAAAGCACTTGACGATATTGAGTTTGGTTTTATTACCATCCACGGGCAAGGTGGAAAAGAAATGATAAAAAAAGCAAAAAAGGCTGCGAGTGAAATTAAATCCAAACCCAAAATATTAATTATTACAATTTTAACTTCTTTAAATGATAGTGACTTAAAAGATATGGGAAACTACAATACCGTTACGCAACAAGTTAAAAAATTATCAAAAATTGCAAAAGAAACAGGAGTTGGCGTTGTGTGTTCGGGACTTGAAGCAAAAACTGTTAGAAAAATAATAGGACCTGATCTTTTAATTTTTACACCTGGAATTCGCATAGCTGGTGATAATCAAAATGACCAAAAACGTACCTGTACTCCTTTGGAGAGTATAAAAAATGGGTCAAATAAAATTATTATGGGAAGAAGTATAATCAAAGGAAATATTGAAGAAAATTTAAACAAAATACTTAATTCGCTTAAAATATAAATATATGCCAATAGAATTAAAAATCTGTGGCATTAATTCAGAAAAAATTATAAACACAATTGTGCAAGTTGGTGGGTGTAAATATTTAGGATTTATTTTTTATCCTCCCTCTCCAAGAAACCTTTCAATTGAGCAATCTAAAAAGCTAACTTCGGTTGTTCCGGATTACATAAAAAAGGTAGCGGTTATAGTAAAACCAGAAAATAGTTTTGTTGAAAAAATTAAAGATCAGTTTGATTATCTTCAGGTTTATAATTCTTCACCAGCAAAAGTTAAAGAATTGAAGTTAATTTCTAATAAAAAAATTATTCAAGCTATAAAAATAAATAAAAAAGAAGATGTAAATTTATATAAAGAATACATTGGCATTGCTGACGAGTTTCTTTTTGACTCTCCTGCAATGGAAAAAAGCTCTTCTTTTGACTGGGATTATTTAAAAAATATTGAAATAAAAAGATGGTTTTTAGCTGGAGGTGTTAATATTAATAATTTAGAGAAGGCTAAAAATATTACTCAAAAAATTGATATTTCTTCCGGTTTAGAAGATAATCCAGGAAAAAAATCTGTTCAAAAAGTTTTAGATTTTTTGCTGAAAGTAAAAAACCTATGATAAAAATAAAAAAAGGCAAACCCTTAATAGACCAGCATGATAAAAATGGATTTTGGGGAGGAAAATTTGGTGGTAATTTTATACCAGAAACTTTAAAGAAGCCCATAGAAGATCTTACTATTTTATTTGAAAAATTAAGAAGAGATAAGAATTTTATTAAAGAAAGAGACTATTATTTTAAAAATTGGGTTGGAGCTCCTACGCCATTTATAAAATTGGAGAATTTAACAAAACATTTAGGTGGTGCTCAAATATGGGCAAAGGTTGTATCTGAAGCTAACGGCGGAGCTCACAAAATATACAACGCTACTGTTCACTGTTTAATTACTAAGAGAGCGGGAAAAAAATACATAGTTGGAGATACTGGCGCCGGATATGCTGGAAAAATGTTAAGCATGGCAGCCAAAAAATTTGGTCTTAAATGTAAAATATTTATGGGTGTTAAAGATATAAAAAGACAAAAGCCCAATTGTGATGCTATGAGAAAAAATGGTGCTGAAATAGTTCCTGTTTATTCTGGAAGCCAAACTCTAGTTGATGCTGTTAGTGAATGCATGAGATATTGGGTCTCAAATTGTGACACTACAGCCATGTGCGTGGGTAGTACGGTAGGACCAAATATTTTTGTAAAAATATGTGGTTGGAGCACAGCTCAGATATCACGAGAATTAAAAAATCAAATAAAATTTGTATTTAAAACAATTCCTAAAAAAATAAAATTAATAAATTGTGTTGGTGGAGGAAGTTCGGCTTATGGTTTTTGGAGTGAATTTATTGACTATAGTCCAGATAGAATAAGTTTAATAGGTGTTGAGGCTGGAGGACCTTCAAAATCTAAATTACATGCTGCACCTTTAAGCAGGGGAGCAAAACTCGGAATTTTACATGGCGCAGCATCATATGTTTGTCAAAATAACGAAGGGCAAATAAATGAAACAGAATCAATAAGTGCAGGTTTAGATTATCCCGGAGTTAGTCCTATGCATTGTTTCTTAAAAGATACAAAAAGAGCAAAATACACCTTTGCAACCGATGAAGAAGCTCTAAGCGCTTATAAACTTGTCACTAAATTCGAAAATTTAAATCCTAGTTTAGAACCGTGTCATGCGTTTGCTGAAGCAATAAAAATAGCACCAAGATTAAGCAAGGATACAATAATAATTGTAAATTCGTGCGGAGATGCTCAAAAGGATCGAGATATTTTAAAGCAAAGATTAGGAAGATAAAAAATGATTATGTCCCCAATTAGCCTAGCATTTAAAAATTGTAAAAAAGAAAAAAGACCTGCTTTGTTAACTTACACGGTGGCTGGAGATCATACTAAAAAAAAATCGCTTGAAATATTAAATTCTATTTCAAGTCATGTTGATATTTGTGAAATAGGTTTTCCACATAATACGCCAATTGCTGATGGTGGGCAAATTCAAACTTCTTCTTACCGTGCAATTAAAAACGGTATAAAAATGAAAGATGTCTTTCAAATTGTCAAAAAATTTAAAAAAAATATAAATGCAAAACCAGTAATATTGATGGGTTATTATAATATGATTTATCAATATGGCGAGAATAAATTTTTAAAAAAATGTAAACAAACAGGTGTAAATGGTTTAATAGTAGTTGATTTACCTTGGCCAGATAACAAAATTTTTGCAAAAAAATGTAAAAACAACTTAGTTAGTTTTATTCAGCTTTTGAGTCCAACGACTTCACAAGCCCGAATGGAAAAAATTATCAAGGATTCACATGAGATGATATATCTAATCTCAATGCTTTCGACTACTGGCGGAAAGTTAAAAGTTTCACCAAAAACGATATTAAAAAATTACAATAAAGTCAAAAAAATCAACAAGTCTAAAAACCTAGTAATTGGCTTTGGTATTACAAGTAAAAATATTTCATCTTTTAAAACTGCAGATGGATGTGTGGTTGGTAGTGAAATTTGCAAAAAAATTTCACAATCAATAGAAAAAAGACAAAATCCTGTCACAAATGTTAGTAATATGGTAAAAAATTTAAAAAAAAAAATATCATGAATTGGATAACTAAATTTATTAAACCTGGGTTTAAAACATTATTTAAAAAGCGAACAAAAATTGGAGAAAGTAGTTTATGGACTACTTGTGTTTGTCAGCAATTAATTTACAAAGAAGAACTTCATAAAAATTTATTTGTTTGTCCAAAATGTGAGGCCCATCAAAAAATTTCTTGCAATGATCGATTTAAAATTTTTTTTGATAACAGTGAATATGAAATTTTAAAAACTCCTTTACCTTCAGATGATCCACTTAACTTTGCTGATACAAAAAAATATGTCGATCGATTGTCTGCTGCAAGAAAATCTACAGGCCAAGAAGATGCAATCTTAATCGCAGGGGGAAAATTAAAAGGAATTAACATTACAGTTGGAGCACAGAATTTTTCATTTATAGGAGGATCCGTTGGCGCAGCTTCCGGTGAAGCTTTTATTTATGCAGCTCAGCATGCAATTGATAACCGAAACCCTTTAATTTTTTTCAGTTGTTCTGGTGGGCAAAGAATGATGGAAAGCGCTATCGCCCTTCAACAAATGAGTAGAACTGTTTTGGCAGTGAATGAACTTAAAAAAAATAATCTTCCCTATATTGTTGTTTTAACAAACCCAACAACGGGAGGTGTAACAGCTTCTTGGGCTATGTTAGGGGATATCCTTATTGGAGAACCAAAGGCAACCATTGGTTTTGCTGGTAGAAGAGTTATAGAACAGACCATTGGAGAAACACTACCAGAAGGATTTCAGACTTCCGAATATATTAAAGAGCATGGTGGAATTGATCTTGTTGTATCCAGAAAAGATTTAAGAGATACTATTGGCAGTCTAATAACTATTTTGTTAAAAAAAAATAAAATTACCTCAACTGATGCAACCAATGAAAATCAAGAAGATAATCAACAGATTGCTTCTGTTGCATCCTAAGTCAATAGATTTATCACTTGTTAGGATTAAAAGATTACTAAAAGATTTAGGTAATCCAGAACAAAAACTACGAAATTGTATTCAAGTTATTGGAACAAATGGAAAATTTTCTATCTGCTCAACTTTAAGAGAAATTTATGAAACGGCAGGATATACCGTAAATTTAAACATAAGCCCTTCAATTCGAAATTTTAATGAAAGATTTTATTTTTCTGGAAAAAATATTTCCAATGAAAAGCTTTGTAAACTGCTTATAGAGGTAGAAAAGATAAATAAAGGAAAGGAAATTACTTTTCATGAATTTATTTGTGCTTGCTTCTTTTATGAGGCTTCAAGAACCAAAAGTGACATTAATATTTTAGAAGCTGGTCTTTTTTTTAGACTTGATGCTAGCAACGTACTAAAAAAAAACCTTGTTTCCATAATTACACCCATAGGTATGGATCATAAAGATTTTTTGAAAAAAGGTACTATTAATGAAATAGTATATGAAAAATGCTCACATCTGGTAAAAAAGTCTACTATTATCGTCTCGAAACAAAAAAAAAATGTAATTAAAGAAATAAAAAAAAACATCAAAAATAATCTATCAAAAAAAATTTTTTTTAGTGAAGATTATTACTACAAAAAAAATATTAATGGGTTTACGTACAAGGATAAACGCTTTTCTATAAAACTACCATTTCCTAATTTACAAGGAGAATTTCAACTTAGTAATATCTCTACAGCGATTGCCGCTACAAGAAACATAAAAAAATTTAAAATAACAAAATCACAAATTTGTAAAGCTATAACTAATATTAGAAGTGAAGGTAGGTTACAAAATATTACACAAAAAAAAATTAAAAAATATGTTTCAAAAAATAACAAAATATTAATAGATGGTGCTCATAATGTTTTGGCAGCATATGAAATAAAAAAATATTTAGATTATCATTTTAAAAAGAAAAAAATTTTTATGCTTTTGGGCATGATGGCAAATAAAAATCATAGAAAATTTATTGAAATTTTTAAAGACAGTGTCTATTCTATAATTGCACTTGATATACCTAATCAAAAAAACTTTTTTGAAAAAGAAAAGCTTTTGAAAACTGCAAGATCATTTGGTATTACTTCAAAAACAGAAAATTCTATAAAAACTGCACTTAAAAATATTTCAAAAGAAGACGGAAGTGCGGTTATCTTTTGCACGGGTAGCTTATATTTTTGTGGAGAAATATTAAATTTAAACTAGATATTTTCTTTAATCCAAGAAACAATATTTGACTTTGTCGTGGCACCAACTTTAGTTCCTTTTAGTTCACCATTTTTAAATAATAACATAGTTGGAATCCCCCTCACTCCATATTTTGTTGGGGAGTTTGGTTCGTTGTCAATGTTATGTTTCGCAATAGTTACTTGGTCTGCCATTTCATTTGAAATTTCTTCTAACACTGGTGCAATTTGTTTGCAGGGACCGCACCACTCTGCCCAAAAATCAACCACGATTGGTTTTGATGATTTTAAAACATCTGCATCGAAGCTATCGTCAGTAATATTTTTTGTTGTCATGGTAACCAGTCTTATTTGTTTCAGTAAATAATGTCAATTATACTTTTTTTGATATTCTTAATCTTGTAAAGCCTTTTCATAAATCTTTCGTATATCTGAAATATAAATATCAATATCGTTAATATAGTTTAATTTTTCATCGGTTATTCCCTTTTCATTTCTCATTGTGTCAATCAAGCTTTCTGCCATTGGGATTGTCGTAAAATTTGTTTCTTCAATATTAAGTATTTTTTTTGCAATATCTTTATGAATTTCTTTATATTCATTCTTGTCTAAAATTTCTGGATGATTTTGATAAATTAATCTTTTTCCAAAATGCTTAAATCTTGGATCTTTAATCTTCGATATTGTTTGTTTTTTTTTATGCCAGTCATCATTGGATTGAAATTCTAACATTAAATTATTATCATGCACATCAGCAAATCCTCCTGAAACCAATCTATCTTCATATGCTAAATTTTTTTTTTCTTTTTTTTTTTTCTTTTCCCTTGCTATTTCACCCAATGCAAAACTAACTTTTTCTGAAAATTTTTTATTTTCATATATTTTATCTGCTCTTTCTTTTAACTTCTTTAAGCCAATATTTTTATAAATATCAAGTTCCATGCCCAGTTTTTTATCCAAGATAATAGGATGCTTATTTGCGGGTAAAGCTCTTACCCATTTTCCAGGTTTTTTTAGTTCTTCTTTTAATGTTTTAATATCTAGGTTTAAAAAATTTTCTGGATCTTGTTCTAAACAAAAAACCATTGGCCATTTATATTCACTATGATCACACAAGTAGCTAACTAAAAACGGTCTAGCCTTTCCATAGTAGTAAAATACTGTGGTAAATATTCTCTCTTTTTCGAGTATATCTGAAACCTTGTGTTTAGATGTACTGTTGAAAGATTGATCATAAATTTGTTTAGCATTTTTTTGAATTAAACGCATAATGCCTAAACATGCTTCACAATCAGAAATCGCGGTGTGAAATTGATCAACTTTTATGTCATTTGTTGTACTTAGAGTTTCAAGTTTAAAAACTGGATTATTTTTTTCCGAAAAAGTGGTGTTAATAGATTTAGGAAAAAAAAGCTTACTACTCCTTGCTACTGGTAAAAAATCTGCTTGTTCGTTAGAATTGGTATTTAGTGCGTAAGGTGGAAATAAACTTTTATAATTTTCTTTTTGAATCATAATAAAATCAAATCCAATTGAGTTCCAGCCTATCCAAACGCAGGGGGACCATTTTTTTATTAATTTGTGAAGTTCTTTCATTAGCTGGTAGTGACTATAATTTGATTTTTTCATTTGATAAAATCCCTTATTTACCCAGAGAGAATATGGGTCGGGCACATGGCCTGGTTTGTTTCTGCAATTTAATTCAAAACGATCTATTTCTTTAAGTTCGGAACTAACTAAGATACCTGCAATCGAAATTATACTAGAGTACGAAGTAGATGCTCCCTGACTTTCAATATCTATTATCGCAATATTTTTCATAATTGACTATTTACTGCATCAAGTTATTGTGGATGTAAGGATTTAAAATTTTATGAAAATCCTAAACACAGCGACAAAACAATATGATAACCAATATTTAGTTAATTTATTATATAGATATTTCTGTTATAAAAGTCAAAGACATTTATGAGATTAAGCAGATCAAAGTGGGAAAATTTTATTCGTTGCCCATTTTGTTTTTATTTAAAAGAAAATCACAATATTGATCCACCCGCAACTCCAAGATTTAATATTAACATGAGGGTTGATTCTTTGCTAAAAACAGAATTTGATAATTATAGAGCGAATCAAACACCCCATCCTATTTTTAAAAAATATAATTTAAATTTTGTCCCTTACAATTTAGATCATCAAAAGCTAAAGGATTATAGAAATAATAGAAAAGGAATTGAGGCTAAATCAAAAAAAACAGAATTTATTTTATTTGGGGCTTTAGATGATTTGTGGCTCAA
Organism: Pelagibacteraceae bacterium AG-464-B04; assembly: GCA_003209225.1. Lineage (GTDB taxonomy): Bacteria > Pseudomonadota > Alphaproteobacteria > Pelagibacterales > Pelagibacteraceae > AAA240-E13. The sequence continues at coordinate 1,636 of QCRZ01000018.1, read as the reverse complement.
CAAAGATACTGATGAAATCGTTGTTCTAGATTATAAAGCTACATCAAGTAAAATTGATCCCGATTATGTAAATTCATCTAGAGAATATCACAAATCATATAAGCGCCAATTAGATTTTTATGCATATCTTTTAAAACTAAATAATTACAAAGTTTTTAGGACAGGATATTGGCTAATATGTAACGCCACCAATGAAAGCCAGCTAACTTTTGAGGGAAAGCTTAACTTTAAAATTACTTTATTGCCCTACGATTTAAAAACTGACTATATTGAAGATATCTTGGTAGGGTTAAAAAAATGCTTAAAATTAGAAAAACCCCCTTCATCAGGAAAATATTGTTCTAATTGTATTTGGCAAAATCAAATCAGGCAATTTAAAAAATAAATATATTTTATTTATGATACGTTGGTTTTTTCTTTAAAATCTATTTTTTCGACATTTTCTTCTTTTGTAGCTTTTTCAATTTGTTCTGGATCTTTTATATTCTCTAAAGTTCTTGTTATGGATCTCGCGTCTCTTCCAAAATCATCTGTTACTTTCATGGCATCTTCTAATTTTTTACGAAGATTCTTTATACCTTCAAAATGTTTAGCAAATCTAGAAGTAATATTTTTTAAATCATCATGAATTTGTGTTGCATGCTTTTGGACTTTAAGTGTTTGAAATCCCAAATGGTAAGCCTGCAATATTGCACAAAGAGTATTTGGTCCCGCTATAGTAATTTTATATTTTTTTCTTAATTCTTCTAATAATAATTCTTTAGTTTTGGGATCTCGATAGCTTGCTAACTCAGCATATAGTCCTTCGGTGGGCGCATAAACAATTGCAAAGTCAGTTGATTGTGGTGGATTAATATATTTTATACTTACGCTTTTTGATTTAGTTCTAAATGCTGAAGCCAAATTATTTCTTGAATTAGCTAGGGCTTCTTTATCCTTAGCTTGAAAGGCTTCATCTATAGCCTTATATTTTTCAATTGGCCAATGACTGTCAATTGGGCATAGAACATCATTTTGTAATTTTACAGCAAATTCAACTACATCACCTGTTTCATCAGGTTTCATTTTCACATTTGCAATATATTGCGCCGCTGGTAATAAATCTTTTAGTAAGCTTGCTAGCGAAAACTCTGCAAGACCCCCATATTGTTTTACTCCAGCTAAAATTCTACTAAAATTATCTTGGCTTTTATTAATCTCTTGAACTTGTTGGTTAAAAACCCCAACCTTTTCATCTACTCTTGACAAAGCTCCTGTCATATCTTTAGCCACTTCTTTGCTCATTGTGCTAAAAGAATCATTAAAAGAATTCTTTAGAGAATTTATATCATCTTTAAAATTTTCACTAATTTGTTTCTCTTGCTTTGTTTTATTTTTATATAATAAATATAATATCACTAAATTGACTAACAGAAGTGCCACAACTATAAATATTAATAAGTTATCCATGATTCTTTAGGATATACGTAATTTGTAGAAATTCAAATTTATTATTAATAAATATTCTTAACTTTTGTTCATTTTGCAAACAGGAATAGGTTTCATCTTATGTAAATTCTTATTTCTGATTTCCAGATATTTTTTATGATTTTTATCTTTTGAATTTTTCATTGCTTTTTCTAATTCTTTATAAGTC
>QCRZ01000017.1 GCA_003209225.1 Pelagibacteraceae bacterium AG-464-B04 | reverse complement strand
TTTGTTGTCCTTTTCAAAATGGTTACTTGCTTTAATTATAACAATTGTTTTAGTACCAAAATTTAATCCTTTTGTAGAGGATTTTATAGACTCACAATTTGCTACTGACATCGGTTTAGGAATTTTTATATATGTGGTTTCTCTTTTTGTAATAATCCATATAGGTAAAGCCATAAATAAAGCTGTTACTTGGTCAGGTCTTGGTTCTGCTGATAAAACTTTTGGTTTAATTTTTGGAATCTTTAGAGGTTATGTGTTTTGTATATGTGTTTTTTCTTTGCTTAATTGGTTTTATCCATACCAAAAATGGCCCATAAAAACTGAAGGTACTTATTCTTTTGAAATAATATATAATGGTAGTGTATTTTTGGTAGAGGAATTTCCAAAAAGTGAAGATTATTATGACGATACAAAAAAAGAAATTAATAAAATTTAATCCAAAATTAAAAGAAGAATGTGGGATTTTTGGAATAAGCAATAATCCAGATGCCGCTACCTTAACTGCTTTAGGTCTGCATGCTCTTCAACACAGAGGACAAGAAGGATGTGGAATAGTTTCATTTGATGGAAAAAATTTTCATTCAGAAAAAAGACTAGGTTTGGTGGGAGATAATTTTACAAAAGGAAAGGTTATAAAAGGACTATCCGGTAATTTTGCTATTGGACACAATCGTTACTCAACTACAGGAGGGGCAACTTTAAGAAATATTCAACCTTTTTTTGCAGATCTTTATGGTGGAGGAATCAGCGTTAGTCACAATGGAAATCTTACAAACGCAATAACTTTGAGAGAAAAACTTGTAAAAGATGGAGCTATTTTTCATACAAGTTCTGATACGGAAACTATTGTTCAGCTCATAGCAAAATCAAAAAGACCAAAAATGATTGATAAAATTGTTGATACTTTGTTTCAAATTCAAGGTGGGTATGCTTTAACAATATTAACAAACAATGTTTTAATTGGTGCAAGAGATCCTTTCGGGATAAGACCGCTGATTATAGGAAAATTAAAAAACTCTTATATATTTGCATCAGAAACATGTGCGCTAGATATTGTTGGCGCAAAATTTGTTAGAGAAGTAGAAAATGGCGAAGTTGTAATTATTGAAAATAAAAACTTAAAAAGTATCAAACCTTTTCCTAAAAAAAAAGCTAGACCATGTGTTTTTGAATATATTTATTTTTCCAGACCAGATAGTATTCTTAATAACAAGTGTGCCTACGAATATAGAAAAAGTTTTGGAATTGAATTAGCCAAAGAATCTTACATTGATGCTGATATTGTTGTGCCTGTTCCCGATTCAGGTATACCTGCTGCAATTGGCTATAGCCAAAAAACAGAAAAAAATTTTGAGTTTGGATTAATTAGAAATCATTATGTTGGTAGAACTTTTATAGAACCAAATCAAAGCATTAGAAGTTTTGGTGTAAAATTAAAGTTAAGTGCAAATAAATCTTCGTTACAAAACAAATCTATTGTTTTGATCGACGACTCATTAGTAAGAGGAACGACTTGTCATAAAATTGTGAAAATGTTATATGATGCTGGAGCAAAAGATGTGCATGTTAGAATTGCTTGCCCAGAAATAAAATTTCCTGACTTTTATGGCGTAGACACTCCTACTAAAAAAGAATTGCTGGCCGCAAATAACTCTAATGAGGAAATGCGTAAATTTATTAACGCAAAATCATTACATTTTTTATCATTAGATGGACTTTATAGAGCTATTGGTTTTGAAAAAAGAAACAATCTTTACCCACAACTTACTGATCATTACTTTACAGGTGATTATCCAGTAAAACCTATTGACAATTTAGGTGATAACAAAGTCACACAGCTATCAATTTTAAGCGGTGTTAATAAAAACTAAATAGTAGTATGGAAAAAGTAAAATTTAAAGAAATGAAAAAAGGTTCTAAAGAGGATTATCTTTTATTAGACAAGTTGGAAAAAAAATTTATTGAAGGAACTGCAGACAGAATTCTTAAAACTTTACAAGGACTGACTTCGAGTCTTGTTGGGTATCAAATTAATCGACTTGAACACTCTTTGCAAACCGCAACTAGAGCTTTAAAGGAAAATGCCTCTGATGAAATGATTGTTGCTGCTTTATTGCATGACATTGGGGATGAACTTGCTCCAAATAATCATGCTGAATTTGCTGCCGCAATCATAAAACCATATGTAAGTGAAAAAACTACGTGGATAATTGAAAAACATGGAATATTTCAAATGTATTATTATGCTCACCATTTAGGTTTCAATAAAAATGAACGTGATAAATACAAAGGTCACAAATATTTTAAAGCTACTGCAGAATTTTGTGAAAATTGGGATCAGATGTCATTCAATCCTAATTTTAACTCTTTATCATTAAAAGAATTCGAACCATATGTTAGGAAAATATTTAATAGAACTCCATATTCAAACTGAAATTTATAATAAAAATTAATTATGATTAAACAAATTCTAAGCAATGAAATAAAAGAATACATAAAAAATAATCCAAAGTGTATATTGCTTGATGTTAGAACTAAAAAAGAATGGAATGAGGATGGAAAACCCGATGGAGATAAAGTTGGTGCAAAAACATATTTCCTGTCTATTAGTGCTGATTTTGTTAAAGAATTTAAAAATTTAAATGTAGATAAAAATTTTGAAATCCTAACTCTTTGTGCTTCTGGAGTTAGATCCCAAATAGCTTGCGAGATATTAGCTCAAGAAAATTACAGTTGTATAAATATTTTAGATGGTTTTTTAGGTAACCAAAAAAATATTGGTTGGAAAAATTTTAATTTACCCTGTAAATAAATTAAGCCTTATCGATATACTCCTTCTGATGTTTGGGAATTCTTTTATGAGTTCCAAAAAGCATATGTTTTGACATATCTTCTTTATATTTACTAGCTGGGACTTTTAGTCCAACTGATTCAGCAACCTGCCTTATTAACATTGGGTTTGCTCCACAGCAAACTCCCAAATAATTTATGCCAAGACTATAAGCTTCTTTTGCAAACTTACCAATTTCATATCTATTGCATTGCATAGGATCTAGAGCGGTAGGAAAAGATGTTTTATGTGGAGAATAACATGTACATCCATTATTGTCGGGTAAATTAAAAAAGGTAGGATGTTTCTCGGTAGTTCTAAAATTTATAGGCAAAGCAGCCACATGACATTTTAAAGATTTTCTAATTTCTTTAAGGTAGGGCAACATTGTAGCTGGACCTCTAAAACAATTCATTCCTACCACATCTCCTCCGAGCTGTTCTAATTTTTTACAAGTATCTAAAATTGTAACACCGTCTCTCATAATATTTTCACCCATTGGTGCAATTGTAATAACGCATGGAAGACCTGTTTTTTTCATTATTCTTAATGCGGCATAAGCTTCTTCGGCATAATAAAAAGTTTCACCTATTATCATATCCGCTCCTTCGTCAACTGCCCACTCAACCATCTCTGAAAACATTTTCTCTACTTCTAAATGTGTTTTTTTATCTTTATCATTCCAAATATTTGAATTTGAAATATTTCCAGCCATTAAATTTTTATCTTTTCCTATTGAACTATTTGCAACTTTTTTTGCAATTTTTAATGCTGCTCTATTTAAAGGCTCTAGTAGTTTTTCTTTATTAATAACTCTCATTTTTTCACGATGACCATTGTATGTAAATGCTTGAACTATATCCGAGCCAGCATGTTGAAAATCTCTATGAAGATTTTCTAAAGCTTCAGGATGTTCTAAAGCAACCATGGGAACAAATTCCCCGGAAGACATATAGCCTCTTTTTTCAATTTCGAAAAGAAATCCTTCAGCACAAATTACTGGACCAGAATTTAAACGATCAATTAATCCTTTTTTTTTGCCTTTTACTATTTTAAACCTAGCTGTTTTATTTTTTTTATTTTCATCCCAATTTTCTAAATTATCAACATACTTTCTCATTATTCTTCCTCTTTATTGATTTGAAGAGGAGCAATGAGCAAATAAAAACATCGACAAATAACCCTAACGATTAAAGAGAGAGTTAATTTAGGAACTTTGGAGCAATCATTTGTATGAATAATTATATTGCTCATTTTCTCCTTTTTAGTGCTTTGACACATGTCAGGTGCACAATTTGGTTTAACTACCTGGTTTTTTATGAATTTATTTCAAAAAAAAACCACCTACTATTACGGTGGCTTTTTTAAAAGTCATCGTTTTAGCAGGTTTTTACAAGGCGCCCGCAATTTGATTTAAATTAGCGCTTATAATTACTGTATTATTAATTATAAATTAAATCAAGATAAATTTATTTTATTTAATGTAATAATCTTAAAACGATATCTTTTTATATAATTACTTTTTACTTATTATAAATATAATTAAAAACTTGGAGAAAAATTGACTAATTTACTTAAAGAAGAGAAAAGTCCGTATCTAAAACAACACCAAAACAACCCTGTTCATTGGCACCCATGGAGTAAAGAAACATTAAGTAAAGCGAAAGATTTAAAAAAGCCAATTTTTTTAAGTGTAGGTTACGCAAGCTGTCATTGGTGCCACGTTATGGCTCACGAAAGTTTTGAAAATATAGAAACTGCTAAAATTATGAATGAAAAATTCATCAATATTAAAGTAGATAGAGAAGAAAGGCCTGACTTAGACATTATTTTTCAAAAAAGTTTATCAATATTAACTGGAACTCCTGGTGGATGGCCATTATCAATGTTTTTAGATGAAAATGCTGTTCCATTTACTGGGGGAACCTACTTTCCACCCAAAGAAATGCACGGACGTCCAGATTTTGTTAAGGTTCTAAATAATGTGTCTGAAGTTTACAAAGCTAATAGAGAAAAAATTATTAATCAAGCTACGCAAATAAGGATTGCTTTTGACGAATTAAATAAAAAATCATCTGTTATAAATCAAAATCTATTACCTTATGTAGAAAAAATTTTAAAATATTTAGATTATGACTTTGGAGGTTTTAAAGGGAGTCCCAAATTTCCACAATTTTATATTTTTGATTGTTTGTTTTTTTACTTTAAAAAAAGTAAAAGAAAAGATTTTTTTCTTCCTGTAGAAAAATTATTATTTAATGTTTGTTCAAGAGGACTTTATGACCATCTTGAGGGAGGAATAGCTAGATATTCGGTGGATGATAAGTGGATAGTTCCACATTTTGAAAAAATGCTATATGACAACATTCTTTTTGTAGAATTACTCACTAAATTTTATCAAAACAATAAAGAAAATTATTATAAAGAAAAATTACAACAAACAATAAATTTTATTAATACAAAGTTTATAAATTCTGAAAACTTATTAGGTTCTGCGTATGATGCAGATAGCGATGGTGTAGAAGGAAAGTATTATATTTGGAATTATAAGAATTTAAAAGAAATACTTGGAGATAATTTTACTTTATTTGAAAAAAATTTTGACATATCAGAAGATGGAAATTTTGAAAGTAATAATATTTTAATAGAAAAACAAAATTTATTTTCTAATAAGGAAGATAGAAAAAAAGTAGATATACTTAAAAATAAATTATTAAATGAAAGAGAAAAAAGAAACAAGCCTCTTTTTGATAATAAATCCCAAACAGACTTAAATAGTTTTTGGATTAAAACACTAATTCACGCATCCGAAGTGTTGGAGGATCCTAAATTATTTCAAAAAAGTTTAAATTTATTTGAAATTATAAATAAAAAATTTAAAAATAATCTCTTTCATTGTTATGAAAACGAAAACAAGGTGAATGTATTTTTAGAAGATTATGCCTACTATTCATTAATGTTAATAACTTTTTATGAAGCTACAGGAAAAGATAAATACTTATTTGCTTGCGAAAAAATAATGATAAAAACTTGGAATTTATTTTTTGATAAAAAAAATAATTTATTACACAAAAATCCTATTAATAAAAATGATTTATTTGTAAATTCCATAGATATTGGAGATGGAAATATTCCAAATGGAAACAGTATTTATCTTTACATTTCCCAAAAGCTTGAATTAATTTTAGAAAAAGAAGATTGGAAAGAAAAAACTGGAAAACTTGCTAAATCTTTTCATTCATATATTAACCTACAATCTACTCAAATGTTTAGTTATTTAAAATATTTAGATTTTATAGAAGAAAAAATTACATTTACCTTTTTTGGTGATTTAGCAAATCTTAGAGAGTTGCAAAAATATGTAAAAAAAAACTTTTTAAATCTTGCTACAATTATTTATAAAAAAAGTGAAGATGATTATCTTATAGTGTGTAAAAAAATGGTATGTTCTTTACCTTTAAAAAACCTTCATAACTTAGATGAATATTTAAAAAAAAATTCTATTAACTAAATGAATTTAACAAGCCAACAAAAGGGAACATTATTTGCATTTACTGCGATAATGTTTATTACTCCTGATAGTCTACTTATTCGTTTATCAAACACTGAGTCTTGGAACCTTATATTTTATCGAGGAATTATACCTTTTTTTGCTGTCTTCTTTGGTCTTTTAATATTTCAAAAAAGCAAGTTTATCTCTTCTCTGTTAAGTAATGGATGGCATGGTGTAGCTTATGTTTTTACCTTTGCCATAACTAATATTTTGTTTGTTATTTCGATTGAAAACACAAACGTTGCTAACACATTAATAATGATCAGTTTAGCTCCAATGCTTTCGGCAATAATAAGTTTTGTTTTTCTAAAAGAAAACCCTGACAAGAAAACTTGGATAGCTGTAACAGTCACTTCACTCGCGGTTATATATATTTTTTTTGATTCTTTCGACAAAGGTGATTTTAAAGGAAATTTTCTTGGTTTTATATGCGCATTAGGTATGGCTGCAGGAGCTGTAATAATAAGATCTGCAAAGGATCTAAATTTAATCCCTTCTGCAATGATGGGTAAATTGTTTGTTGGGTTGATAGCCTTATTTTTTGCAGATAACTTATATATTGAAGGAACAGACTTATTTGTAATTCCGGTTATGGGGATTGCTTGTGTAGCAATACCTTTTGTTCTTTTAACTGTAGCCCCTAGATACATTACCGCACCTGAAGTCAACCTGTTCTTTTTACTTGAAACAATACTGGGACCTCTTTGGGTTTGGCTGGTAATCAACGAACAGCCAAGTATAGAAACAATATTTGGAGGATCGGTAATTGTTTTAACAATTATCATACACTCAATTTTAGCCCTAAAAAAAACATAATCTTTTTAGATATCTCATTGCAATTCTCTTAAAAAAGAATATCTACACTTTAATTATGGAAAAAGTTCTTAAAAATTCTTGGGCATTATTTACAGGTATTGGAATAATTTTGATAGCACATGGGCTTCAAGGAAGTTTGATGGGTGTCAGATCTGTACTTGAGGGATTTAATTATTTTTCCACGGGTATAATGATGTCCGGATATTTTGTAGGATATTTTCTTGGTTCTCACTTAACACCAAAACTAGTTTCAAGAGTGGGCCATATTAGAGTATTTGCTGCTATGGCATCCACAGCATCTTTGAGTATTTTAATTATATCAGCTTATGTGAATCCTGTTGTGTGGACAGTTGGAAGATTTATTACAGGATTAAGTTTAGTTAGTTGTTACATAATTGCAGAAAGCTGGCTCAATGATCGAGCAAATAATAGAACTAGAGGTAAAATTCTATCTGTTTACATGTTTATAAATTATTTTGGTCTAGCAATTGGGATGCTTTTATTAAACTTTGATAGTCCAGAAAGTCATAAACCTTTTATATTAGTTTCAGTATTATTATCAATAGCTCTAGTTCCTATTCTTCTAACAAAACGAAAGGCTCCTAAATTTAAAAAAATAGGTACACTAAAATTAAAAGAGCTTTATAAAATTTCTCCTTTAGGTGTAGTAAGTTCATTTTGTACAGGTACAATTTATTCAGCATTATTTACTATGTCTTCAGTTTATGGGGCTATAATGAATTTTACTATTTTTGAAATTTCATTATTATTGTTTTTAATTACCATCGCCGGAGCTATAAGTCAGGGACCGATAGGCTATCTTTCTGATAAATTTGATCGAAGAATTTTTATTATTATATGTACAACACTTAGTGCTTTTTTTTGTATTTTATCAATTATTGTATCAGGTGATACTTTACAATATATAGATGTTGTTGTAGATGCTGGACAAGATAAGTTAATTTTTTTCATTTCTATAACACTTTATGCAAGTGCATCTCTTTGTCTGTTCACGCTTAATCTTGCACACACAAATGATTTTATTTCAAAAGAGAAATTCGTTGCTGCTGGAGGTGGTTTGCAGATTATTTTTGGTTTGGGAGCAATGGGAGGACCATTAGCTTGTTCTTTTTTTATGAATATATTTGGTCCTAATGGACTTTTTATTTTTCTGATGATTTTCCACATTATTATTGGTTTTTTTGGTATTTATAGAATGACTATAAGAACTACAGAAGTTAATCCTGATTCGAATTTTACTCCTCTACCAAGAAACATTACTCCATTAGGGATTGAACTTGATCCAGATACTGGTGTAGATTTATCAAATACTGAGAAATAGCATAATTTTAAAATTAGGATTATGTGAAATAAATCAAATAGTTAATTCTGATGATTTTTGTTAACATTTAATCATGAAAAAAATTTTAAGGATCGTGGTTCTAAGCTTGCTGCTATATCAATCATTGCGGAAAATTTAAATGTCTTCTAAAAAAGCAATGAAAAAAATGCAAAAGCTAGCTTTTCAAAAACATAAAAATAACATTAGAAATAATAAATTCAAATCCAAAACAAATAAAGTTTTTAATAAATATAAAAAATGAAAAAAATATTTATAATTCTGTTTTGTGTATTTATTGCAAGTCCTTCATTTGCTGGAACATCACCATTATATGATTTATGGATCTTTTTTAAAGATGCCAAGATGATAAAAATCCCCTCATATAATTCGGGAGCTTTTCCAAATGAATTTATTAGTTTAAAAGATGGGTCGTATAAAAAATCACCAGTCAAAATAGATGCATTAATTTCATATCCTAAGAAAGGTGAAGGCCCATTCCCTGTCCTAGTATTCAATCATGCAAGCGGTGGAGCTGCTCTATTTAGCAATGAATGGCATAAATTTAACAGACAAATGGCGAAGCGATTACAGAAAAAAGGAATTGCAGTAATGTTTGTAGATAATTTTACTGGAAGAAATGTAATAAGTGCAGGAGCTGATCAAGCACAAGTATCAACTTATTCATTTTATATTGATGCATTTATGACGCTTGAATATTTGTCAAAAGATCCAAGAGTTAATATTAAAAAAGTTGGAATTACTGGCTGGTCAAGAGGTGGAATGAATTCACTTGCTATCGCTGAAACAAGAATAAGAGATGCACTTATCAGTAAAGATTTATATTTTGCTGCTTCACTACCTAGATCAGTAGAATGTCGTCAGTCAGGATTTTTTAGAAATCCTCAACCAATCAAAGAAACCAAAATCTTGATGGTCAATGGTAAAATTGATGACGCTTCACATGCACACATATGTGAAGAATATGGAGAAAAAATGAAAGCAGCTGGAGCAGATATAAAAGTAGTTACTAAACATGGATGGGGTCATGGGTTCGAATCTAATTATTCAGCTGAATTTGAAGCAGGCCAAGAGGTCTGGCATAACTGTCCTGACTACTATACAGAAGATGACGGAATGACTAACAAGGATGCCAAATTTGATGATTCATGTATTACACACGAAGGTTATCACATAGGTGGAACAAGAAAAACTGGCACACCAAGCTGGGAAGCTTTCAGAGGTTACTTCTTAAAATTTTTTAAAAAAAATTTACTAAAATAAAAAAACTTTTAGGGATCGTGGTTCTGTGTTTGCTGTGGTGCGATACGAAATAAAGGGAAACTTATGAATGTGTTTATAATTTTATCAATACTTATAATTGTTATTGGAGTCTTCATAATGACGGCTTCTTCATCAGAGATATTTAAATTTAATTGGAATGAAAAAACGGGTCTAAGAAAGATCCAAATGATCGTATTTTACTGCGTTTTGCTTTATTTATTAAATATCATTTTTTGGTTTATCAAATGAAAAAACTTTTAGGGATCTTGGTTCTGGGTTTGTTGTCGTAAAATTAATTGAATGTGGCGCAAAAAAAGAAAAGAACATAGAATTTTCGATAGAATAATGCTTGCAGTTTTTCTATTAGTTGTATTCGTTTACACAGTGAAATTTCTTATGGGGTTTTTTTAAATGAAAAAACTTTTAGGGATCGTGGTTCTGGGCTTGTTGTGGAGTGGGAATGTATATGCAGAATAATTAGCATTTAAATGCAAAACCCTTCAATAAAATATATTTTAAAATTATCTATCCCTATTTTTTTTGCAAACTTAGCGATTCCATTTGTTGGAATTATAGACACTGGCTTAATGGGTAATCTTGGTAATTTATCTTATCTATCAGCGACATCTGTTGCAGCAAATTTATTTTCAATGATTTTTTGGAGTTTTGGTTTCTTAAGAATGGGTACCGTTGGTTTAGTTTCACAAGCATACGGAAAGAGAGATTATTCAGAAATATTTAATATTGTTTTAAGAAATCTAATTTTTGTATTAATAATTTTCATAATATTAATTTCATTTCAAAATTATATTTTTAGATCAAGCTTAAATATTTTTGATCTATCAGTTACAACTGAAAAATTTTATAAAGATTATTTCCAAATTCGAATTTGGTCAGCACCAGGTGAGCTAACATTATATATTGTTGCAGGTTTATTTATTGGTTTACAAAAAACCAAAATTTCAAGTTTAGCGGTAGGTTTATTTTCTATATTAAATATAATTTTAAGTATCCTTTTTGTTGCAAAATTTGATTTAAATATCAAAGGTGTTGCTTATGGAACTTTATTCTCAGCCTTAATAATATCAATATCTTTTTTAATTTATACTTTTGTGTATTTGAACAGAATGTCTAAGATTGAAATTAAGATTGATGATTTAATAGACTTAAATAAAATTAAGAGCATATTTAATATTAATTTAAATATATTTATTAGAACAATACTTTTAACTTTTTCTTTTTTATGGTTTACCTATCTTGGAAGCCAAATTGGTGAAGATTATATTGCGGCAAATGCTATTTTAATTAATTTAGTTTTTCTATCTGCTTTTATTTTGGATGCCTACGCTTTTTCTACAGAGGGAATGGTTGGCTATTCTCTTGGAAAAAATGATATCAACCTTTTTAAAAAGATTGTTAAAAATTCTTTTATTTTAAGCTCAATTACTGGATTGATTATTTCAATTATTTATTTTTTAATTAATAAGTTTGCTATTCAATTAATGTCTAACATTGAGCTCATCAAAAATCTTAGCTCTTCTTATGCAATTTGGTTGATTATAATGCCTTTGATCTCTTCATTTTGTTATCAGTTCGACGGGATATTTATTGGAGCCTCACAAACAAAAGAGTTGCGTAATGCAATGGTTTTTTCAGTATCCTCATATGTGGTCATCTCCCTACTATTAGTAGATCTTTTTGGTAACACTGGTATTTGGATTTCGCTATGTCTATTTATGATCTTAAGAGCTTTGTCCTTATATTACTATTTAGATAAAATTTATTTAAGGTTTACTGTTAATAAATCAATTTAATTAATCTTTAGTTAACCAAGCACCCTGAAAGTAGAAGCGAGATACATTAAAGAATGATACCTTAATTAAAAAAGGAATAATAATGAAAGAATATTTCGAAAAAAAATTTGGTCAAGGAACAGCATTTGACCTTGATTATGGTAAATTGCTGATTGTTGCTTTATTGGTTTATATCGCATTTTTTAAATAAAAGATAAAAAAGTACCATGGTAGAAATTTATTCTATTAATGGGTAAAATTTAATTATGAAAAAACTTTTAGGGATCTTGGTTCTAGGTTTATTGTTAAGTTTTAAAAAACGTAATGGGTAACAGGCAAAATCTAATAAATAAAATAGGCAAGGACCTTCAAGCTAAAATTAAAGGCACAATTTTACTTGATGAGTTTTCCAGAGGTCGGTACAGCACTGACGCATCCATTTATCAAATAACACCAATAGGAATAGTTCTACCAAAAGATAATTACGATGTTGTGAATTTAATAGAATATTCTCAAAAACATGATTTACCTCTTCTCGCTAGAGGAGGTGGAAGTTCACAATGTGGACAAACCATTGGCGAATGTATCATTGTAGATTATTCTAAATATCAAAATCAAATTATCAAACTAAATGTTGAAGAAAAAACTGTTTGGGTTCAGCCGGGTGTAGTACTAGATCAATTGAACGATTATTTAAAAAAGTACAATCTTTGGTATCCGATTGATGTATCAACAAGTAGCAGAGCTACTATAGGAGGAATGACCGGCAATAACAGTTGTGGTGCAAGATCATTATATTATGGAAATATGGTTCATAATGTTCTTGCGATTGAAGCAATTTTAGATGATGGATCGATTCATACTTTCGATAAAATAAATGAAAACTACTTAGCAAAAGCAAATAGTAAAAATCGTTATTATCAAATTATAGAAAAGTTATTAATTCTTTATAAAGAACATCAAAAAGAAATTGATTTAAGTTTTCCTAAATTACTTAGAAGAGTTGGTGGATACAATATAGATTTAGTCAATCCAAAAGGATTTAACTCATCCAATATATTGGTAGGGTCTGAAGGAACTTTATCATTATTCAATAAAATAAAACTAAAATTATGGGATCTACCAAAACAAAAAATATTGGGTGTTTGTTTTTTTGAAAATTTTAGACAATCAATGGAGGCAACTAAAGAAATTGTAAAACTTGCTCCAACCTGTGTTGAACTAATGGATCATAATTTAATTGGTCTTGCAAAACAAATACCAATTTATTCTGAAGGGATAACAAAATATTTCAAGGGGAATCCTGAAGCGGTTTTAATGGTTGAGTTTATTGATCGTGATATCAATGTAGCCAGAAGTAAAATTAATGATTTAGAATCAATTGTTAAAACTCAAAATAAAAATAACAATTTTTCATTCCATGAAAATTTAGCAGTTCAAAAAGAAATTTTTGAAATTAGAAAGGCTGGATTAAATATATTAATGTCAATGAAAGGAGATCGAAAACCCATAGCTTTTATTGAAGACTGTGCAGTAACACTTGAACAACTGCCAGATTATACATCAAGACTTAAAGAAATTTTTAAAAAGTATGGAACCGAGGGAATGTTTTATGCTCATGCTTCGGTAGGAACACTTCATGTTAGACCAGTTTTAAATATGAAAACAGAACATGAAATTAAAAACATGAGAAAAATTGCGGAAGAAACTTTTGATATGGTTAAAAAATATAAAGGATCCCACTCCGGCGAACATGGAGATGGAATTTTAAGATCTGAATTTCATGAAAAAATGTTCGGAAAAAAAATTACTCAAGTTTTTGAAGATATAAAAGATACTTTTGATCAAAAGAGTTTATTGAATCCCCATAAAATTGTTAAGCCCTACAAATTTGATGACAGACAGTTGCTTCGTTATAAACCTAATTACAAAACTGAGAATATTGACACTCGATTTGACTGGTCAAATTGGGGAAAATTTTCCGATGCAATTGAAATGTGCAACAATAATGGAGCTTGTAGGAAATTAAATGACGGGGTCATGTGTCCATCTTACAGAGTTACTAGAGAAGAAAAGGATCTTGTTAGAGGTCGTGCAAACACTTTAAGACTAGCGCTATCAAATCAGTTGCCAAAAAATTCCTTCGTTTCTAAAGAAATGTTTAAAACCATGGAACTTTGTGTGAGTTGTAAGGCATGTCAAAGAGAATGTCCTATGGGCGTAGATATAGCCAAAATGAAAAGTGAATTTTTATTTTATTATTACAAAAAGTTTTCAATGAAAATCAAAGATAAAATAATGTCTAATCTACCAAAAAATATATGGATCTTAAAATTAACATCACCGCTATTTAACAAAATAAAAAGTATACCAATAATAAAATTTATAATTGAGAAAATATTTAATTTTTCAGTTAAAAGAACTTTTCCTGAAGTTCAAAGCATTAAACCTTTAAAAAATATTTATTTTTCTCAACCAGATGCAGAGAACAAAGTAATTCTTCTAGCAGATACTTTTAATATTAACTTTGAGATACAAAATTTAATATACACGATTAAAGTATTAAATAAATTTAATTTCAAAGCAATTATTCCAAATTTTGATAATTCACAACTTTCTAGACCAATTTGTTGTGGAAGAACCTATATTTCATATGGCCTACTTGATAAAGCTAACGAAGAACTAAATAGATTTGTAAACTATATTATTGAAAATAATTATAATAAATTACCAGTTATTGGAATTGAACCGTCTTGTTTACTTACTTTTAATGATGAATTTAAAACAATGAAAAATATTTTAAACAAAGACCAAATCAAAAATCAATTTTACTTGCTTGAAGAATTTATTTTACATCAAATTAAATTAGGAAATAAAGTTCCTAGCAATACTTTTAACCAGAAAGTGTTAGTACATGGTCATTGTCATCAAAAATCACAAAATAAATTTACTCTATTGTTACAATTATTAAAAAAATTAAATATCAACTATAAACCTATAGAAAGCAGTTGTTGTGGTATGGCAGGATCCTTTGGTTATGACACTAAATATTATGAATATTCAAAAAAAATGGCACATTTAAGTTTAATTCCAGCCATTAAGAATGAAATGAAGGAAGATGATATAGTAATTGCAAATGGTGTTAGTTGTAGACAGCAAATTTTTGATTTTTCAAATCAAAAAGCAAAACACGTTTCAGAATTATTATTTAAAATTTTTGAAAAAATTTAATATTATTTTATGCCAGAATATTTATAATGAAATTAATTAACTGTAATTTATCTGACGCAAAGTTACTTTTAAAAATTCATCGAGAATCTGCTAGTAAAGGATATTTAAGATCTGCATCTCCTAATCATAGCTTGAAAACATTCAAATTATGGTTACGATATAAATTATTCATTTCAAAATCTAAAATTTTTATTGGCAAGATTAAAAACTACAAATTTGGTTATACAAGATTCGATTATATATATAAAAAAAACTATGAAGTCTCTATCGGAATTCTTTCAAAAAATTATAACCAAGGTTTGGGCACAAAGTTATTAGAACTATCAATAAAAAAATTTACTAAAATTTACAAACCAAAAAAAATAGTCTGTCTAATAATAAAAACTAATAAAAGATCGGAACAATGTTTTAAGAAAAATAACTTTAAATTGATTAAATTTAATAAAAGAAAACATAAAACTCATAATAAAATGAATTTGCAAAAGGATAATTATTTTGAATATTTTGAAAGAAACAAATTAAATAAAATGAAATAAATATAATGAGACTCAATAAAAGCCAACTTGAAGAAATCGACGAACTTGGATATGTCATTCTACCAGGTTGTTTTTCAAATGAAGAAGTAAATAATATTCGTAAAGCCATGACAACAGTCTTTAATGAGAAGACTGAGGCTAACATAATTGAAAAATCTTCGGGCGTAGTTCGCACTGCAATGGGTCTACACCTTCGGAGCAAGATTTTTGATGAACTCACGCGCCACCCTAATTTTTTTGAACCTGCGTGTCAGATACGTGGTCATAATCTTTATATTCAGCAGACAAAAATTAACGTCAAAGCAGCCTTTACTGGTGAAGTTTGGCAATGGCATTACGATTTTGCAACTCACTTTGGAGAAGATGGGGTGCCTAAACCACTAGCTTTGAATTTACATGTCTTCCTTGATGATGTTACTGAATTCAATGGTCCACTTTTTTTCATTCCCAGATCTCATAAATATGGTTCTGCACCATCAAAACTGGATAATGTCACTACGAATTATCCATTATGGGTTGTTGATCAGCAGAATGTCAAAACTCTTGTAAAAGAAAATGGAATTATATCAGCTCATGGGAAAGCTGGCACAGTTGTGATTTTTGTAGATAACTTGGTACATGGTTCTGCACACAACATGTCACCCTTGGATAGAGCAATTTTTTCAGCTATTCTTAATCCATGTGATAATGCCCAAACCAAATTTGCTCGACCAGAATACAAACATGGGCGAGATTTCAAACCTATTAAGGCTTCATCAGCATAAAATATGAGTTTTTTATTTGCAAAACAAATTGGCTTGAAAAATTATATTTTCAGAGGAATTAAAATTAAAATTTTAAAAAAATTCAGTGAAACTATTAATTATAATACCGTTACAAATAATTTTTACAAAATTGCAAAATGGGACCCATCTGGATCAGAAGTGTATATGACTCAATGTTTTGCAGATTGGGGAAATGAATATCTTTTTTTAGATAGTATTTCACAAAGACAAAATGAGGTATTTTTAGATATCGGGTGCCATACAGCTTATTTTCCAATATTATTTAAAGATTATTTCACAAAAATAATTGGTTTTGAGCCAAGTTTAAAATGTATAAACCACTATAAAAAGCTAAATTTAAGTAATTTTCTATACTATCAAAACTTTATTGGAGATGAAAATACAGAAGTACTAGGGAGTGATTCTAATACAGGTTACTCATTTTACAAAGACTCAAAACAATATGATCAAAAAGATATAAACAAAAAAATCAAAAAAATTACATTGGATGATTTTGTAAGTAAAAGTGGCTTAAATAAAATCTCTGCAATTAAAATAGATATTGATGGATTTGATTTACAAGTTTTATATGGTGCAAAAAAAATAATTGCAGAAAACAGACCATCAATTATGATTGAAAATTATAGTAAAGAACTATTTAATTTTTTTAACGATTTAAACTATGATCTTTTGGCAATTGTTGCAGACAAAAAACAACCATATAATCTAAATTTAGAAATTTTTAAAAACTTTGATGAAAGTAAATGGGTTAAAATGGTGTGTTGCATACCTAAAGAATTTAAAAAAAATTATAAAACTAACTTTTTTAAAGGTAATATTTTTTCTGGCATTAATAAAAATAAAATTCTTAAAACATTTAACTTTAAACAGAATAACTTATAAAATTATGTGGAATAAACTTGTATCAAACTTGTGTCGGAAGAGATAAATCAGTGTTTTGTGCAAATGAACAAAGAAAACGCAAGTAAACTCTGGAAAATCATACAGGAAGCTGGTGATTATTTACAAGGACAATTACCCGATCATCCTAATCATCCTAAAGGAAGAAATCCTTACGCGCATGTAGCAATATGTGTAAAATCAAAATTTGAGAAATCTTATAAGGATATTCCAGACGAGAAGTTCGCAAAAGTTGTTGAGTACATTGAACATTTGAAGAGAAATCCAAGCTAACCTAAAAAACACAATCCAATTATATTTTAGTTTTTTTCTTAAATAATGGAAAAATTAAAGCTATAATAGATAAAGCAAAAAAAGTTATTGCTATTGGTCTTGTTAAAAACATTAACCAATTTCCCTCAAATATTACCAGTGATTGTCTCAATGTACCCTCAACAAGTTCTCCTAATATTAATCCTATAATTACTGGTACTACCGAAAATCCATAACGTCTCATAAAAAAACCAATTACACCGAATAAAAGCATAATCCAAACATCAATTAATGATTGATTTAATGAGTATATCCCACAAACAGAAACAGCAAATATCATTGGCCACAATAATTTGTTAGGAACCAAAGTTATCCTTGCAAAAATTTTTGCTCCAAAAAATCCAAATACAAAAAACATGATATTTGCAATTAACATTGAACCAAAAATTCCATAAAGAAATTCTGGTTGCTCTCTAAATAAATCAGGTCCTGGTCTAACACCATGAATTATCAAGCCTGTTAATATTACTGCTGTAGTTGCGCTACCTGGAATTCCCAATGCTAAAGTTGGAACCATTGCACCTCCCGTTGCAGCATTATTTGCAGCTTCAGCACCTGCTATTCCTTCAATTGAACCCTTTCCAAACTCCTCTGGTTTTTCGGACCATCTTTTTGCTTCAGAATAACCAATTAAAGATGCAACTGTTCCGCCTTCTGCTGGTAAAACACCAATAAAAGATCCGATACCAGACGATCTTAAAATTGTTTTCCATGTTTTTTTATAATCATCAATTGATGGTAATTTAACTGCTTTTAAAGTAATTCTTTTAAAAACTTGATCTAATAAAGTAGATTGAGTTAACATTTCGCTAATAGCAAATAATCCAACAACTACGGGTATAAAGCCAATTCCTTCTGACAATTCATTAATTCCAAAAGTAAATCTATCAATTGAAGTCATAAAATCTTTTCCAATTGTTGAAATTAAAATTCCAAAAGCGCCTGCAATTAAATTTTTTATAGGACTTCCATCACCTATAGATGCAAGCATAGTCAAACCAAATATAGCTAACGCAAAATATTCCGGTTGGCCAAATTCATAAGCAAGTTGAGCTAATAATGGAGCAAAAAAAACAAGAACTACTACACTAAAAATACCTCCAATAGTGCTTGATACTGTTGCCATTCCTAATGCTCTACCTGCTTCACCTTTTTGAGCTAAAGGATATCCATCTAAACAAGTTGCCGCCGCCGCTGGTGTTCCAGGCGTATTAATTAGTACAGCTGTAATTGCTCCTCCATAAGTACCTGCACAATAAATTGATGTTAAAAGTACAATTGCGGAAAGTGGATCCAACGTCATTGTAAAAGGTAAAATTAATGCCCCACCAGTAGTAGGCCCTAGTCCTGGCAAAACACCAAGAATTAAACCAAATAAAGTTCCAAAAAATAAAACTATTAATAGTTTCGAACTAAATAAAGGTGCCATCATTAAATATAAATTTTCCATACTAGTTATAATAAATATTAGTAATTATGCCTGGTGGAAATCTTAAACCCAAAATTGTTTCAAAAAATATAAATACAATGATAGGAAATAATATGCTTACTAATAGTAAGTATATAATTCTTCGCTCACCCCAAAAATAAGAAACCAAAAATGATAAAACTGAGATAGCTAAAAAAAAATCTAAAGTCTTTGCAATAATAATAAATAAAATAAAATTATATAAAGTTATAAAAAATTGTTTTGGTAACTTTTTTTCTTTTTTCCATGGAATCTTTAGAGATAAAAAATAAACAATTAAGGTTAGGAATATTATTAAAACTAGTAATGCTTTAGGAAATGTAGCTGGTTGTATTCCTCGATTTAAAATTGGAGGAACTATGTCAAAAGTAAATGTAACAATTAATAAAATAGAAGAAATTATAATTATTAAAGATAAAACTTTAAAAGAGTCTGTAAAAAAAAAGGGCGAACGACTTTTGTTCGCCCTTTTTTTATTTTGTACATTATTCATTTGGAAAAATGTACAACGAATAGTTAATTAGTATAACCCAAAGCTTTAAGTTGAGCAGTCATCTCATCAAGCATTACTTCCATTTGTGCTCCCCACTCATCAGCACCTACTACACTTGTTTCATCAAGACCAATTTCCGTTAAGAAATTTTTATAGTAATTGTGACTCATTGCTTTTAGCATTCCAGCTTCTAACTCTTTTACTCTTTCAGCTGGAGCACCCTTTTTAGTTACAAATCCTCTAACTGTAGACAAAACAACAGGTATTCCTAACTCTGTAGCTGTTGGACTATCTCCTATTTTTGCCATTCTATTGTTCGCAAGAACTATTGAAACACAAAGTGTTCCTTCATTAATTTCAGTTAATGCTTCTCCCAAGTTTAAAACACCTACATCAATATCTCCTTTGATAAGGTTAGTTTTAATTGGAGCAACACCTTTATAGGCAACAATTGTAGGATCTTTTAATCCACCTTTTTTTGTAAAAGCAATTGCGCTTACATCGTCAATTCCACCTGTATGAGTAGTTCCGTATTTAAGTGATTTTGATTTTGAAGTGCTGATAAATGTTTTTGCATCCTTAATGTCTGCTTTACAATTAACAACGAATAATTGTGGATCATCGGTTCCTCTTGCTAAAGGTTGCATATCACTTAATTTAACTTTTGTTTTACCTAGAGCCATTGAAACAGCATGCCCAGTAGTCCAAGTTAAAGTATGTTGTCCATCAGCTGGTAATGACATCATGTAGTCCATAGAAACGGCTCCACCACCACCTTTTTTATTTACCAATTGCATATCTTGTTTAAGAACTCTTCTAGCTCTTAAAAGCATCATTCTAGTTGTTACGTCAGTTCCTCCACCAAAACCGGCATGAGTTATTGCCTGGATAGCTCCATCCGCTTTTGCAGATGTAGTCAATAATGGCAATGTTAAAACAAAAAATTCAGTTACCAGGAATACAGCTCCCAGTAAAACTTGAAGTGTTTTTTTCATTATTTCCCTCTCTTATTTGTTGATTTATATTTAATAATTTAACCATAATCTGTTAGAAACCGTAAGAAAAAAATGATTAATAAAAAAAGAAATATTGCTGTACTTTTAGGAGATCCTTCCGGAATCGGTCCTGAATTAGTATCAAAA
>QCRZ01000016.1 GCA_003209225.1 Pelagibacteraceae bacterium AG-464-B04 | reverse complement strand
GCCGCATATGGGTCTGCGGGAGAAAGATGTATGGCTCAGTCAGTGGCCGTCGCCGTAGGTAATGTTGGTGATAATTTAGTAAGCAAATTAACAAAAAAAATTGAAGCTTTAAAAATTGGACCAGGTATAGACAAAACTTCAGAAATGGGTCCTTTGGTTACAAAAGAACATTTAGAAAAAGTAAAGGGTTATGTTGATCTAGGTGTAAAAGAAGGAGCAAAATTAGTAGTCGATGGAAGAAATTTAAAATTACAAGGGTATGAAAAAGGATTTTATATTGGAGGATGTTTGTTTGATCATGTTACTAAGGAAATGCGCATTTATAAAGAAGAAATTTTTGGGCCAGTACTATCAATTGTGAGAGTAAAAGATTTTGAAAAAGCTACGCAATTAGTTAACGATCATGAGTTTGGTAATGGTACAAGTATTTATACTAGGGATGGAGATGTTGGCAGAACATTTGCTAGCAAAATTAAAGTTGGAATGGTTGGAATAAACATCCCAATACCTGTGCCAGTAGCTTTTCATAGTTTTGGTGGGTGGAAAAGATCCTTATTTGGAGATCAACATATGCATGGCGTAGAAGGTGTTAGATTTTATACTAAACTTAAAACAATAACATCAAGATGGCCATCAGGAATAAGATCTAATCCAGATTTTATAATGCCAATAATGAAATAAATATGAAAAAATTTAAGATATTTTGATTTAGGTTTTAATATATGGTCGAAATATATAAAGAAAAAGAAAGAAACGAAAAAGAAAAATTAAATAATATTTGTGAAGAATGTAGAAAGGAAGATGAAAGCGTTTCTCAAAATTTGATAATGCATGGATACAAAAATTGCGATTCCTGCAAAATATCAAAAACTATTTTTCCAATTTAATGCGCTAAAACCAGAAGCAAAATCTAACTTACTTTGCACCACAACAAACCCGGAACCAAGATCCTTGCTCACTGAGATTTAATAGTGATTATTGTTTCTAAAATATTTTTTGTTAATTGCTATTTTGTAAAACATCAGACTCATAATTTTTAGTCGAGTTCATATTTAATTTTATAATCTTTCTTTAAAGATTTGTCTTGGCTTTCCTTATTTAGAAAGCAGTTTCCAATCGCAAGAATATCAAGTTCCGTCCCCATAAAGCAGTTGAATGCCTCTTCTGGTGTATTAACGATAGGTTCACCTCTTACATTGAATGAAGTATTTACAATTACTGGGCACCCCGTTTTCTTTTTAAATTCGGATAATAATTTATAATATTTAGGATTTGTTTCTTTATGAACAGTTTGAATTCTTGCAGAATAATCCACATGTGTGACGGCCGGTATATCAGATCGTTTAATATTTAATTTATTTATACCAAAAAGTGTTTTTTCATCTTCTGTCATTGATTTACGTTTATTAATCACTACATTTGACACAAAAAGCATATAAGGACTGTCACAATCCATTTCAAACCAATCTGATAAATCTTCACGAATTACTGATGGGGCAAATGGTCTAAAACTTTCTCTATATTTTACTTTTAAATTTAAATTTTTTTGCATAGTTGTTGATCTTGCATCAGCTAAAATTGATCTACAACCAAGTGCACGTGGTCCAAATTCCATTCTCCCCTGAAACCAACCTATTGCTTTGCCATTACATAATTCTAAAGTCGTTTTTTCGATAAGCTGTTCTTCTTCTAATATTTCAAAATTAGCTCCCATTTCTTTTAGTTTTTTTTCAATTTCGGAATTAGAATATTCTGGTCCCAAATATGAACCACTCATACCATCTTTATCATTAATAGCTCTTTTTTTTTCAAGTTCAATATACCAAAGTCCCAATGCTGCACCTAAAGAACCTCCAGCATCTCCAGCCGCAGGTTGGATCCAAATATTTTTAAATTTACCATTTCGCGAAATCTTTCCATTGGCAACACAATTTAGTGCAACTCCTCCCGCTAAACACAAATTGTCTATTTTATATTCATCTGCTAATGAATTTGTTATTCTTAGCATAACGTCTTCTGTAACTTCTTGAATAGAAGAGGCGATATCCATATGAAATTGAGTTAATTTTTCCTTTTTAGGATTTCTAGGTTTACTTCCAAAAAGTTTCGAAAATCTTCCACTGATCATTTTTAAACCAGTCGAATATTCAAAATATGATTGATCTAGTTTAAATGATCCATCTTCTTTTATATCAATTAAATTATCTGTAATTAGTTTCTTATATTTTGGTTCACCATATGGTGCCAATCCCATCAGTTTATATTCTCCAGAATTTACTTTAAAACCTGTGTAATAAGTAAAAGCTGAATACAAAAGTCCTAACGAATGAGGAAAATGAATTTCTTTAAGAATATTTAATTTATTTTCTTTTCCTATAGCAACGGTAGTTGTTCCCCATTCTCCTACACCATCAGCAGTTAAAATTATAGCTTCTTTAAATGGGGAAGGATAAAAAGCACTTGCCGCATGACTCAAATGATGTTCAGAAAAATATATTTTGTTTATATCATTAAAATTTTCATCATGTCTTTTTAATTCATTGAAAATTAGTTTTTTCTGAAATAATTTTTCTTTAAGCCACAAAGGTATGGACATACAAAACGATTTAAATCCTTTAGGGGCAAAAGCCACATAGGTTTCAAGCAATCTTTCAAACTTTAGAAATGGTTTTTCATAAAAAACAACATGGTCAATCTGATGTAATTTTAATTTAGAAAAACTCAAAACAAATTCTATTGCATGAAAAGGATAACTCGAATCATGTTTTTTTCTTGTGAATCTCTCCTCTTGAGCGGCTGCAATTATTTTTCCATCAATAACAAGCGCTGCTGCACTATCGTGATAAAAAGCAGAAATTCCCAAAATTGACGTCATATAAATTTTGTATGAAAAAATAATATCAGATATACATTTAATAAAGCTAATGAAAAAATTATTAATCATTTTTCCAATTGTATTTACTATAATTGTTAGCGATATATTTGCCAACCTGATAAAAATTAGACCATTGCTGTGGAAAAACTCTTATTACTCATATTTGAATATTGGTTGGTATACCTGGAATGGGGCAGATCATTTATATGAAAATGAAATACATAAAGAACAAACTAACGGATTTTTAACTAGAGGAAAAAAACCAGACAAAAAAATAAAAAACAATATAATTTTGCTTGGTGACTCTGCGGTGGAAACTTCTCATGGATTAAATGAAATGCCAGAAAATTATTTAAGAAATAATCTAAATAATACAAATGTTATTTCTTTTGCTTCTTGGGGCTGGGCAACAGATCAACAATACATTCATTTAAAAAAATATATTCATGAAATAAAACCCAACCACGTAATTCTATGGTTTTCAATGAACGACTTAATGGAGAATTACTCCAAACAAGGATTTTTGGGTTTAAAACCAACCTTTAGTCTGAAAAAAGACAAAAATTATAACTACTATTTATCTGGTCCTAATAGGATGCCAGGGAAAAACTATTTTGAGTATTCCTATTTTTATAGAGCTATTAATAAATTAATTGAAAGATTAAAATTTAAAAATTATAGATCTTATTTTGATTATTTGAAAAGTTGCGAAAATAATAATTCTAGTGATTACGTCAACAAAGAAGAATTGCTAAATAATTATTATAATAAAAAAATGTATGAGAGAAGAAAATTAATTACTACTCATTTTGAAAAACCCTATGGAAGAAAATCTGCTGATATAAATACTTATCCTGATTTTGAAGAATGGAAAAAAAAAAATTATTCTAGTTTCTTAATTCAAGATGAAAAAAAAACAAAAATATATAATGAAGAGTGGTTGGAAGACCCCTTTATATATAATAGATTAGTAATATCAGATAATGATAAAGAAAAAGAAATATTAACAAATAAAATTTTATTAAAAATTCAAGATTTAACAATTAAAAATCAAGCTTCTTTTCATATTATATTTCCATATTTACCTGAATATTACCAGCCTTTTAATGATAATAAAGTTTATCGTTATTGTTTTAAAACTCGTGAATTTGAATATTCAAATGAAGCTTTTTATCAAAAAATTAATCGTACGTTTAAAAATATTAATAATGTTTTAATAATTAATTTAAAAGAATTTCGTTTAAGAAATCATGACCTATTTGATGGACATTTCAGCAATGAAGCTAATAAATTTGTTATGAAAGAATTTAGTGAATATATTACTAAATTGGACGATTAATTTTATTATTTTTATTAAAAATTTCATAGAAAAAATATTTAACTCTAAAAAATTGTATAAATAAACGGAGCCACAACAGATCCTTGGCTAAGAATAATTAATCCTCCAAATAATACCAAAACTATTATAATTGGAAAAAGCCAATATTTTTTTCTAACTTTTAAAAATTCCCAAAATTCTTTTAAAAATTCCATACCTAAAACTGTTTTTTCATTGTACTATTTTGCTTGTCACGTTTTATCCAATATGTAGATACATTTTTAAATTTATTTGTTTTTAATAAATCTTTACCTATAAGACGCATAATTAATCCTACTGGTGTTACAACTACAAAAAATACTGCTCCCATAACAATAGGTGATACAATAGAACCTAAAAGAATTCCAAATTTGAACCATAGCTTATTTAAAGGAGCTAAAAATCTAGAGTTTAAAACTCCTAAAACTAAAAAAATTAGGGACAAAATAAAAGCCCACAATCTTAAATCTCCTTGAGATTTTAAAGGCCATAAAGATATTACAAAGAAAACAACGAAAAACAGAAACCCAAAACTTCTATTTGACGAAATCTTAGCTGAAACTTTCTTCATTTTAATTCGTACACATCCCAATTTGTTTTTTTTTAGATTCTATCATATAAAGATTTATCTCTAACATTATCATCACATGCTACCCATCCTAATAAATTTCATCCTTTAAACTTTGATATTTTTTTAATTTATTGACAAAAACGTTGGATTTATTAGCGCGCCCTAGAGGATTCAAACCTCTGACCCTCGGTTTAGAAATGCGTGGGTTTGTGGTTACGAATTGCATCGAGTTGCACCGTTTTGTTCATTTACAGTAATCATTTTACAAGATGTCCATGAAAATGGCTTAAAGACTCACTCGCCTAAGCTACTAAACTTGTACGAAAAGAAGATAAATAAAGTTTTGTTCGAAAAGACGAAGGCGGGTTGAGTCTCCCGCTCCCGCCTTCTATAACTTGTTAATTATATCTGATTCGCGCCAGGCAATTTAACTCGAAATAGGTGTATATTGTATAAAAGAAAGAAAAAATGGAAGAAGATAAAGAACGCGACTTGGAAATTTTAAAGAATTACCAAAAGAAAGAATCTCAAGGTATGAAAAAAATATTTATAATAATTTTTATATTAGTTGCATTGGGTTACTTAGCTAACCTTTTTATGTAGATAAAGCTATAGAATAGACTATTTGGTTTATCTTTTTATATTATCCTATCTATTGCTAATAATAACTGATACAAAAGGTTTTTTTTAGATACTGCCAGACAATTTTAAACTTCATTACTTAGGCAAGTATTTTTCGGAAAGTACCCATCTAAAGAGAATTCTTCATTCACGTATATTATACGTGAAGAATGAAATGGATTTATTATGATTATAAAAGATATAACAAAGAAACAAATTTTAACAACAGGCGCCACTCTACCATTTAAAAAAAATATTTTTCCTAATAAAATTGATAAAACGATTGAAATTGTTATTGTTCCAAAATTAGCTGACATAACAGCAAATCAAAAAAATGTTGGTATTATATTAGATGAAAAACTCATTTTAGAGATTTTATCTAAACGTTATAGAAATGTCTTAATTACCGAGATTAATACTGAAAATGATTTGAAAAAATTAGCATTAAGAAAACCAGATTTAGTTTTCTCGGGTGTTAAATATTTTTATTTTGCTGATGGAATTATTTGGCTTAACGATTATTTAGAACTTCATGATATTTCGTATATCGCTTCAAACAGAACAGCACTTCATAATGAGCATGATAAAAGCATAGCCAAAAAAATTATGCAAAAAGCTGGTATTAGGACAGCTGATTTTTTCACAACAGAGCCTGGGGAGCACCAAAATGAAATGTCGATCCCTATTGCTTTCCCTCTTTTTATAAAACCCTTAACTGGTGGAGACAGTAGAGGAGTTGATGCAAATTCCATCGTGTATGATTTTTTAAGTTTCCAAGCAAAGGTATTAGATATTAAGCGCAAGCACAATTTACGTTCTTTAGTAGAAACATATTTATCTGGAAAAGAGTACAGTGTTAGCATTCTTCAAGATCTCTCTAATGAAAATCTAAAAGCAATGCCAATAGAAATAGTTGTTAAAAAAAACATTAACGGTCATCGTATTCTTGACTACGATATTAAAGAGAATGATCACGAAAAGGTAATTAAAGTTTTTGATAGTAAAATTTTTAATCAACTCTCTGATTTATCAAAAAAAGCTTTTACTGCATTAGATGGTAAGTCACTGGGGCGAATTGATATTAAAATGGATTATCGCTGCGTTCCTCATTTTATTGAAGCTAACCTTATGCCTGGTCTTCGAAAAGGTTATTTTTACAGATCTTGTTTATTAAATCTTAATATGAGTTATGAGCAAATGATTTTAACCATTGCTGATAACGGATTATCCTCTCGAAGAATTCATTTCAGTATTGCTAATACTGAACTATCAGCACACTAATTATTTTAAGTAACCCATCAGAAATAGACTTCTATAACATATTATTGTCCTGGAGTTATATGAAATAGCTTCAGTATCATAAACAAAATAATAGATTGAATTAAAAAGGCAGTTACAACAACTCCAACTGCTCTCCAGGTGCTTTTATAATCTAGGGCTTGTCTTACAGCAATAACCATCGCAACTAGCATCCATATTGATGCTGCAATATAAGCTATGCTCATCAGATTAGGAATGATACCAAAAACTCGAATAAGTCCTGGAGCACTAGAAAAACCAATTGTTCTTAATAACTGACCGTGATCAGCTTCGGTTGTAGGTTCTGGAAAAAATTTAACGCCAATAAAATAAACTAAGTAAGCCCAAATAAACCAACTAACCAATGATAACAAAGGAGCCATAAAAAAATTAAATGTTCCAAGTGATAAAGCCCCCACTCCTGCCGCCAAACTTGAAAGCACTACAACCCCTGCTGCTTGAAATGTTGCCGATTTATCAGCCTCTACCTCTTCGTAAAGATTAACATCTAACTTACAAGCTCTTATAATTCTGTTTACATATTGAGAGTTCATTTTTTTCTCCTTTTAAAATTTTCTATCATTTCATTAGTATTACTCAATTATCTGAAAAATTAATATAACAAAGAAAGATGATCTCTGCGTGAGCTGTGGTGCATTTTAGTGAATTTTGATAACATTTAATCATGAAAAAGCTTTTAGGGATCTTGGTTCTGGGTTTGAAAAATATTTTTTAGAAATTTTGTCGCAATCCCATAATTTTCTATAACCGTGAACTGATGACCATTTGTCACATTTTATTATTTTAATTAAATGAATATTAGAATCCTAACTTATGAGTAAATTTATAAATATCGTAAAAGTACATGTAAAAAAAGACTCAAAAAAAAGTTATCTTAAAAAAATTAAAAATGTAGCAAATTTTGAGGGGTTAATTTCATGCAAACATATAGAAACGGGACCCAATACCTATTGCATGATAGAAGAATGGACTACAAAAGAAGCTCTGATAAAAGCTAGAAAAATTATAGAAATGTTTGATAAAAAAGAACCTTTAATTAATGAAGACTCATCAGAAATAGATATTACGGAATCAGTTGCTGGTCGAATTCTCATTGAAAAATACTTGCCAATCCACTAGTTGTTTCTTCTAGGACTTTTAACCAAAGAGCCCAATGTAAAGTAAGTAGGGCACCAAAATATTAAATCCATCTCTATACCTTCTACAATTAACCAAGCACCTCGAAACTTGAGGCAAAATCTAACCCGCTCTGCGACAGGCGAGCGACAAAAGTTTGGTATATGCTCTACAATTGGCGCGCCCTGGAGGATTCGAACCTCCGACCCTCGGTTTAGAAAACCGATGCTCTATCCAACTGAGCTAAGGGCGCCTAACTAAATGTTTTAACACTTATTTAGCACCTGCAGCATCATTCAACAAACAAAAAAAATATTTATTCACTAACTTATTACTATCTCGTTAAGAAAAGGATGTATTAAAATAGATTTTATTAATGCACTCATGTTGTTTTTATTACAAAAAACTATTTATTTAGTAAACAATTTTTTAATTAGAATAAGAAAGCTTAATAATTCAACCCTTCCGATAATCATGAAAATAATCAATGAATATTTAGAAAATATGTTTAGATCTATAAAAGAAAAATCACTTAGATTATAATTTACTGAGTTAACTGTGTTTGTAAGAGTTAAAATAGATAAAGAAATAAGATTTTTAAAAGTAATATCTTCAAATGATAAAATAGCAGATAAAACAAATAAACAAAAAATGAAAAAAATTATTATTAAAAAGTAATTATTTATTTCTATATCTCTTATTTTTGATTTTGATAAAAACAATGTATTACTTGATACGTGCAATGGCTTAACTATTGAATAAATTTCATTTAAGGAAAATTTTGTTAAAGTGTATAATTTTATAAATTTTAAACCTGAAGATGTTGAAAATGTTGATCCACCAATAATAACCAAGATTAGAAATAAAATTGATAAATTAGAAAAGTCATTATTAAGACCTATTCCTATGTTTGATAGACTACTTATGGTAGCAAATAAAATAGAAATAAATTCATATTCTTTGTTAAAAAAAACATAAGAAAATACCAAAACAATAGATAATAAAATTAACAAATATAGATCCTGTAAATTATTGTCTAAAAATCTTTTTCCAGAAAAAATATTATAAATTAGATAAAGATTAAAAAAAGAGATTAACATACAAAAAGAAAAAACTAATGTTTGACTTTCTAATCGTATAATTTCATTTAGAGAGTTTGAAGGAATAAAACCTCCTGCGGAAATAATAGTCATGGATAAATTTAATCCTTCAAATAAACGAATGCCTGAAAAACTTAATAATACAAAAATTAATGCGGTTAAGAAAAAATAAATTATAAAAACTTTTGTATATTGTTTCTTTATTTCTAAAAAATTTGTAGATTCTAAATTTGAATAAACATTTTTAATTTTTGAAGATTCTGTTAATAAAAACAAAGAAAATAAAAAATACAAACCTCCCAGCCATTGTGAAACCGATCTCCAAATTAATAATGGTTCTTCTATTTTTTTTGTATTATCAAATATTGTGAAACCTGTTGATGTAAAACCAGATATAGCTTCAAAATAAGAATTTACGAAACCTATGTCATAAATGCTAAAATAATAAGGAACTGCGATTAAAAATGGTAAATAAAAAAAACCTATTATTACAAGAATTATTTTTTCAAAAAAAAATACCTTTTCTCTAAAATACTGCTTATTAAAATAAATTAAAATAATACTTAAAGTTAACGATATTAATAAAGAAAAAAAATATACCTTTACATTAAGCAAAGAATCAAAGTAATAGCAAAAAAGAATATTTAATAATGAAAAAATTGAAATAAATACTGTGAATATTCCTAAATATAACAATGATGATCTAAACATTTATCAGCTAAAAAATATTTTAAAAGGAACTAATTCTAAATAAATTTTCAACTTTGCTAAGTTGATCCCTTTTAGTTAAAAAAACAACTAAATCTTTTTTTTCAAAAACAAAATTAGATCTCGGAATAATAATGTCATCTTTTCTTAATATTGCTCCTATTCTTATTTCTTGGGGTAAATTAGATTCCTTTAAACTTTTGTTAATTAATTCTGATGTTTCTATAATTTCAGCTTCTATAAATTCATACTCCCCATCCAATAAACTATATACCGTTTGTATAGTGCCTTTGTGAACATGTTTTAATATATTTGACACAGTAATCATTCTTGGATCAACTAAATCATCTATTTTTAAAGATGTTTTTAATAAACTGTAATTAGATTTATTTACGAGAGCTATGGTTCTTTTATTTGGCGAAAATTTTTCAGCCAATACACAAGCCATAACGTTGTCCTCATCATCGTTTGTCAAACTTAAAACAGTTTCTATTTTTTCTATATTAGCTTCTCTCAAAACATCTTCGTCTAATCCATCTCCATTTATAACTATTGAGTTTTCAAGCTCCGTAGCTATTATCTCTGCTCTTTCTTTATCTTTTTCTATAATTTTAATTCTTGGATCTTCTAATGACTGTTCTAAATTTTTTGCTAAATTAAAACCAATATTACCACCACCAATTATAAGAATGTTTTTGGCAATTTTTTCTTCGTGCCCAAATGCAGTTAAAGTTCTATTTAATTGTGAAGAATTAATAACAACATAAGCTTTATCATTGATTTTCATTTTATCTGTTTTTTTTAGTATTAAAAAATTTTCGTTCCTTATCACGCCTAAAATATTTGCTTCTAAGTCAGGAAAAGCTTTTGTTAATTTGTTTAGTTGAATATTTGCTATGGGGCATTTTTCATCTATTGCTATTTCTAGCATTCTTATTTTATCTTTAGCAAAAGGAACGCTATCAAGTGATCCTGGCGCTTCTATCTTTCTTTGCAAAGATTTAGCTACTTCTAACTCGGGTGAAATAATAACATCAACTGGAAGCTCTATTTTGCTAAACAACTTACCATATTTAGGATTTAAAAAATCCTGCGATCTAATTCTTGCTATCTTTTTTGATATATTAAATATTGAATGTGAAATTTGGCAAACAACCATATTTACTTCATCATTCCTTGTAACTGCAATAATCATATCAGCTTCCATGGCTCCAGCTTTTTCAAGTACAGAGGGGAATGTGGCTCTTCCAACAATTCCTTTAACGTCTATAGACTCGCTAATTTTTTGAATATCTTCGCTAGATTGGTCAATTATGGTTATTGAATGACTTTGAGCTGATAGTTGTTTTGCGATACTAAAGCCAACTCTACCAGCTCCACAAATAATAATATTCATTAATTTATTCCTTTAATTTTCAAAGATTTTAATTTTCTATGCAAAGCTGATCTTTCCATACCTACGAAATCTGCAGTTTTGGATATATTTCCTTTAAATTTTTTTAATTGCGAAGATAGGTAAGATTTTTCAAAATTTTCTCTTGCTTCTTTTAAAGGGAAAGAAAAATTTTTCTCATTTAAATTGTCGGATGGTGTAGATACTTTTTTTAAAGATTCTCTTATAATTAGATTAATATTTTCTTCTTTTTCATTAGAGGATAATATTGCTACTCTTTCTACTAAATTTCTTAATTCTCTAACATTGCCAGGCCAATCATAATCGAAAAGGTGAGGATTATTGGTATCAATCTTAAATTTTGAAATTCCATATAACTCAGATATTTTTTTTGAAAAGTATTCTATTAATAGGGGGATATCTTCGGTTTTATTTCTTAATGGTTCAAGCACGATTGGTACAACATTTAGCCTATGATAAAGATCTTCTCTAAAATTGCCATTGTTAATTTCATTTCTTATATCTTTGCTAGATGAACAAATAATTCTCACATCAACGTTTATGTCATGACTGCCGTTAATTCTTTTAAATTTCTGATCAGTTAATACTCTTAAAATTTTTGATTGAGTTTCCAATGGTATTTCCGAAACTTCATCTATGAGAAGGATTCCTCCTGATGCTTTTTCAAATGCCCCATAATTTATTGTTCCATCTTTGTTTTCTGAACCAAAAAGTTCAAGTTCATATTTTTTAGGATCCAATAAAGCTCCAGTTAATATTATAAAAGCTTTTTTTGCTCGAGTTGAACTTTTATGTATTTTTCTTGCAACCAATTCTTTACCTGAGCCAGCTGGACCAAAAATAAAAATTCTACTTTCTGTTAAAGTTAATTTGTTTATTTTTTCTTTTAGTTTTAAAATAGAATAACTTTTTCCAATTAAATCATAAGAATGAAACAATTTGCTTTGAAGGTTTTTATTTTCTTTTTTTAATCCATAATGTTCTACTGCTCTATTTACAAAATTAATTAACCTTTGAGAATCAAATGGTTTTTGGATAAACTCAAATGCCCCTGATTTTAATGAATCAATTGCCATTTGAATATTTGCATGGCCAGATATAATTATTACGGGTATATCTACATCCTTTTTTTTTATATGGGAAAGTAATTCTATTCCGTCGTTATCACCTTTATCAAGTTTTACATCAATAACTGCTACGTCTGGTAATTTTTTATCAATTTCATTTAATGCTTGGCTATAATTTGCTGCTTGTCTAATATTAAAACCAAGATCTTTTAATAGACTCGAAATCAGAAATCTTATATCTGAATTATCATCAATAATTAAAATTTCAGCTGACATTATTAGGTAAAATTATTTCTACTTTTGCACCATTTTTTTTGGTTTTAAAATAAATTTTTCCATCATGATCATTTACTATCTTGTTTACAATAGCTAAACCTAAACCTGTCCCTTTTAACTTTGTTGTAAAATATGGTTTAACTATATTATTTAAATTATCGTTTGAAAAACCTACGCCATTATCATCTATTGTAAAGTATATATAGTTATTTTTTTCTTTAATTATTATATCAATTTCTTGACTAAACTCGCCATTTTTCTTTGCTTTTTCTAAAATTGACTCTACAGAATTTTTTACAAGGTTAATAAAAACTCTATTTAATTGTTCTTCATCAGCTTCTACTATAATTTTTTCCTTTTCACATACAAAATTAAAATTAATTTTTTTATTAGATAAAGAATGCAAATCAATAATTCTCTTAATAATTTCATTTATATCTATTTTTTTAAAGATTGGTTTTGGCATTCTAGCAAAATCTGAAAATTCATTAACAAGATGTTCTATATCTCTAATTTGTCTATTAATTGTCTGTAAATAATTATCAAAATTTTCTTTGTCTTCTTGTACGGTAAGTTTGTTAAGATATTTTTCTTTCAAACGATCAATAGAAAGCTGAATCGGGGTTAAAGGATTTTTAATTTCATGTGCTAATTTTCTAGCAACATCAGTCCAAGCCTCATGTCTTTCTGTAAGAAGTAATTTTTCTTGCTGTCCTTTTAATCTGTCAATCATCAAATTAAAATTTTTGTTTAGTTTTTCTATTTCTTCTTCTGCTTCTATTAATGGAACTTTAGTATCTAGATTACCTGCACTTATTCTTTCAGAAGCTCCAATCAAATTTGCTATTGGTTTAAAAAATCTTGAACCAAATTTTATTGCGATCGCAATAGACAAAAATAATAATAAAGTAACGACAATTATGTAAATTAACGCAAAGGTTATTTTAATTCCTGTTCTTTTGTTTTCTACGCTATAATAAAAATTTACAGCTTGCTCTGTTTCTTTAAGATAATTAATAATTTTTGGATCTAAAAATTTAACTATATAAAGATAAGTATCAATAAAACCTTCTAATTTTAATAATGATGAAGATCTATTCGTAATAGCATCAGTAATTTTAATTGGTCTATTTTCTTTTGCTAATAATTCAAAGGCCTTCTTTTGTGGAGGAACATAATTTACAGAAACATCTTTAACACTTGAAATCTTAAGTTTTCCTGAACTATCCATCAAATGAATTTCATCAAGTCTTCTTATCAATCTTTGGTGTCTAAGCACTTCTACTAAAATTTTTTGGTTTTTATTAAATAATTGTGCATTCCTATTTAAGTCTGTTGAAACTAATAATATATCAGCTTCAATATTATTTCTTTTGTCATCTACGTAATTTTTTGCAACATCATATGAATTATTAACCGCGGTAGTAATCCTCTTATCAAAATAATTTTGTAAACCTACAAAAAATATAAGTAATGAAAATATTGCTATTATTAATGAAGGCAAGAGAGTTGAAATAGAAAAATATGTTATATATCGAAAATTTGCCCTAGAACCCTCTCCTTGAAACCTCTGATCTTTAAAAAGTTTGTAAATTTCTCTGACAATAATCAAAAAAAATAATAAAACTAATGCCAGATCTATAAATAACAAAGTTTGAAAATTAAAATAATTTAATTCAATAAAACTTTCATTTATAAATGCAAAAAAAGTTAATATACCCAATGGAAGACTTATTGAAAAAATAATGAAGATCCATTTATTTTTTTTGATAAAATCAAACATGTTAAAATAATAAAATATTTAGAATATTATTGATATATAATACATAATGAACATTTTTTTAATATTACTAGCGGCTGGTGAGAGCAAAAGATTAAAATTGCCAAAACCAAAGCCATATATATTAGTTAATAATAAAACTTTAATAGAACACAATATAATTAAGGCAAAAAAAGTAAAATTTATAAAAAAAATTGTTTTAACTTATAATAAAAAACACAAGAAAAGACTTGATAATTTAAATATTAAAAATGTTATTAAAATACCCGGAGGAAGAACTAGAGCTGAATCAACATATTTAGCGTTAAAAAGAATTAAAAAATTTAATTGCAAAAGGGTTTTGATACATGATGTTGCGAGACCTAATATTTCAATTGCACTAATAAAAAAAATAATTGCACAACTTAAATTTAATAATGCTGTGGTGCCAGCAATAAAAGTTAAGGATACTATTAAACGACGAGATACGAAAGGATCAACTTTTAATATTGACAGAAAAAATCTATTAATAATTCAAACACCCCAAGGTTATAATTATAAAAATATTTTTAAAATGCATAAAGAAAACAAAAACTTGAACATAACTGATGACTCTTCGCTTTTTGTTAAAAATAAACAAAAAATTAAAATTGTAAATGGTGAAGAACAAAATTTTAAAATAACAACTACGAATGATTTAAATTTGTTTAAAAATTATCAAGAAAAGAAAATTAGTTATGGAATAGGATTTGATATTCACAGACTAGAAAGAAATAAAAAATTATTTCTAGGAGGAATTAAAATACCTTTTCACTCTGGTCTAAAAGGTCATTCAGATGGAGATCCTGTTATTCATTCGTTGATTGATAGTATTCTTGGTGCATCTAATTTAAAAGATATAGGAAACTTATTCCCTGATAATAATTTAAAATATAAAAATATACGATCAATTAAATTACTAAAAAAAGTTATAAGTCTAATAATGTCTAAAAATTATAGTATAAATAATATTGATATTAATATAATCGCTGAAAAACCAAAAATTAAAAAATATACTGATAAAATAAAAAAAATAATAAGCAATATTTGTAAAATAAAATCTGATCAAATTAATATTAAAGGTAAAACAACTGAAAAGCTTGGTATCATTGGGAAAGAAAAAGCAATAGCTTCAGAAGCAATTACTTCTTTGATAAAAAATAGTGAATAGTTTTAATATAAATTTTTTAACTTTTTTTGGCATTGGAAATATTAAATTTGGACAAAATACTTTTGCAACCGTTTTTACCTGCTTAATATTTTATT
Source organism: Pelagibacteraceae bacterium AG-464-B04 (assembly GCA_003209225.1). GTDB lineage: Bacteria > Pseudomonadota > Alphaproteobacteria > Pelagibacterales > Pelagibacteraceae > AAA240-E13. The sequence continues at coordinate 5,829 of QCRZ01000016.1, read as the reverse complement.
TTTTTATTAATCTTAACAATCAATCATTTTGGTTTTTGTTAATTGTTTTCTTCTTATCTCTATTTTATTCTCCTTTTGCTATTGATAAATCAATCGAATATTTTGATAACAATAATCCAAATCAAATAGTTATAAACAAAGTTTTAGGTTTATCTTTGCCTCTGTTATGTTTGTCGGCAGTATTTCAATTACAAAACCTTCCTGATTTCATGCAAAATTTTTTGTCAATTATTTGGTTTTATGATGAACATACGTTAATAACAAAATTTCATGCAACCATTTACTACAAGTATTTAATTATTATTAATTTTATACTATTTAGGTTTTTTTGTATTTTTAAACCTTTTCAATTAAGCTACATTGACAAAAAAAAAATTTTTCTAGGTATTATAATGAACGATTTGTTAGCAGGATTATATTGTGTCTTGTTTCCTTTTATATTAGTTGTGTTAAAAATGTTAATATTCCTCGTTACAATATAAAATGAATAGCTTATCAAAAAAAATTATTAAAAAACTTATTAGTAAAAAATTGACTATTTCAGTTTGTGAGTCATGCACTGGAGGGTTGCTATCTTATTATTTAACCAAGCATGCTAATTCTTCCAAAACTTTTTATTTGGGAATTACAACTTATTCTAACAATTCTAAAAAAAAATTTTTAAAAGTTAAAAAAAATTTACTAAACAAATATGGGTCGGTTAGCAAAGAAGTTTGCTTTTCTATGGTCAAAAACCTATACCAAATGACAAAAACTGATGTATCTGTTTCAATTACTGGAATTGCTGGGCCAAGTGGGGGCACAAAGAAAAAACCTGTTGGCTTAGTTTTTATTGGAATTAAAAAAGCTAACAAAACCTTAATTAAAAAACATTTATTTAATAATACTGGTCGTGAAAATATTCAAAAAAGTTCTGTTAACAAATCATTAAAACTTATTTTCAGTCTTATAAAATAATTCGATTGCTCTTTTTTCAAATGCTTCAGCTATTTTTTTCAATCCTAAATCAAAAGATTTTACCATCAAAACATCTAAAATTTTATTTTTTATTTCAAAATCGATATAAAAATCAACTTCACTTGCATTATTAATTTGTCTAAAAAACCATTTATTTTCTAAGTGTTTAAGAGGTCCACCAATATTAGTTACATTGATCGAGTCATTAATTTTATAATAGGTAACAAAACTTTTATATGTTTCTTTAAAAAAACTTTTTCCAATAGTGAGGTCTGCTGTTATTTCTATTTTGTCCCCTTTATCAATTTTTGTATGGATTTTTCCATTTAAACACCAGGGAACAAATTCTGGATACTTTTCAATATCAAGTACCATCTTAATTAAATTACTTTTAGAACAAAGAATTTTTTTTGTTATTGAAGCTGATGGCATTGAGATTGTTGTTCTCTCAATTTTTTCATTTTAGAGAAATCTTCATCGGCATGATAAGAAGATCTGGTTAATGGAGATGAAGCAACTATTAAAAAACCTTTGGCTTGAGCAATTGTCTTTAATTCATTGAATTCCTCTGGGAGGATATATCTCTGTAAAGGATAATGTTTAGCTGAAGGTTGAAGATACTGACCAATTGTTAAAAAATCTACTTTAGCTAATATTAGATCATCCATCACCTGGATAATTTCTTCTCTTTTTTCTCCAAGACCAAGCATAATTCCAGATTTAGTAAATATTTTTTTGTTAATTTTTTTAATTGAATTTAATAAATTAAGAGAGGAAAAATATCTTGAGCCTGGTCTAACTTTTACATACAAGCTTGGAACAGTTTCAATATTATGGTTAAATACATCGGGTTCTGCGTTAACAACCTTTTTGTAAGCCTCACCTTTTCTTAAAAAATCTGGAGTTAAAACTTCGATTGTAGTATTTTTATTTAATTTTTTTGTTTCTTTAATAACTTTATTGAAATGTTCAGCACCACCATCTTTTAAATCATCTCTATCAACCGAAGTAATTACAACATGCTTTAAATTTAGTTTTTTAGTAGCCATCGCAATTTTAATAGGTTCAAAAATATCCAAAGAGCCAGGCTTTCCAGTTTTAACGTCACAAAATCCACACGCTCTAGTACAAGTATCACCCATTATCATAAAAGTGGCATGTCTTTTGCTCCAACATTCGGTAATGTTTGGACAGTTCGCCTCCTTACAAACAGTATGCAAATTATACTGGTTGACTATTTTTTTTGTTAAAAAAAAATTTTGAGAGTTTGTTATTTTAGATCTAATCCACTCTGGTTTTTTCTTGATCGGATTTGTGGGTTTATTAATTTTTTCTGGGTGTCTAATTTTCATTATTTTGATTCAAATATACTTTCTCATTTATTTTTCCATAAAAAAATTTTTGTCTATAAAGTATTTCTAGATAATCTAAATCAATACTTTTAGTCAAAAGAATAATTTTTTTTTCAACTTCTTCGAGTTTTATGTCTAAACCATTTCTTTTAATGATTAATTGGTTTTCTTTTTCTTTTTTTTCAAAGTAAGATAATAAACCACGCTCTCCATCTAATAAGTTAAATGTTATATAAATAAATAAAAAAGTACTAATTAGAAGAAAGTAGTTTCTTTTTAAATTTTCAACAAACTTCATAAATTAAATACTAGCCATTTTAACATTTTTTCCAAGCTCTTCTTCAATTTTTAAAAGCCTATTATACTTCGCTACTCTTTCAGATCGTGATAAAGAGCCAGTTTTAATTTGCGATGAATTTGTCGCTACTGACAGATCTGCAATAAAAGTATCTTCCGAATCTCCCGATCTATGAGAAATAATAGAATTATATTTATTTTTATGAGCTAAATTTATAACTTCTAAAGTTTCTGATATAGTTCCTATTTGGTTAGGTTTTATAAGAATTGCATTGGCTGCTTTTTCTTTAATTCCTTTGCTTAATCTTTCTTTATTTGTAACAAACAAATCATCACCAACTATTTGAATATTTTTTTTTTTACTTTTTATTAATTTATTAAATTCAGACCAAGAAATCCAATCATTTTCTGAAAAAGGATCTTCGATAGATTTGATTGGATATTTTGATATTAGATTAAAATAATATTCTATAGTCTTTTTTGAATTTTCAAAATTTGAATTATTGACAGCGTATTTTCCTTCTTTAAATAATTCATTTGATGCAACATCTAAACAAATACAAACATCTTTTCCGGTTTTAAATCCAGCTTTATCAATCGCTTCTAAGATAAATTCTATTGCTTGTTCATTATTTTTCAATGAAGGAGCAAAGCCACCTTCATCACCAACCGTAGTTGATAAATTTTTACTATTCATTAAAAATTTTAGTTTTTGTATTACTAGAAAGCATATTTTTACGGCCTCAGAAAATGATTTTGCTTTATCTGGCCGTATCATAAATTCTTGAATTCTTAACGTATTGTTTGCATGCGCCCCACCATTAATAATATTCATTAAGGGGTAAGGTAATGAATTTTTTTTAGAATTACTTAAATACTTATAAAGGGAAATGTTTTTTGAAACAGCCGCCACTTTGCATGCGGCTATAGAAACAGACAAAATTGAATTTGCTCCTAATCTTTTTTTCTGCTTTGTGCCATCTAAATCAATTAAAACTTGATCTATTTTTTTCTGATCAAAAATATCAAAATTTTTAATCTCTTTTGATATTTCAGTATTTACATTTTTAACTGATTTTAAAACACTTTTGCCCAAAAAATCTTTGTTTTCTTTATCTCTTAATTCGTGAGCTTCGTAAGTACCCGTTGATGCTCCTGATGGGACAATTGCGGAAGCATAATGGCCATCATCTAAATGAATTTCTGTTTCAATTGTTGGAATACCCCTACTATCAAAAACCTGTCTACCATTAACATTAATGATTTTTGGCATTCTTTATTAATTTATCAATTTCAACCAATTGCTTAAGTAAACTTTCCATTTTTGACAAAGGAACCATGTTTGGTCCATCCGATGGTGCATTATCAGGATCTTGATGTGTTTCCATAAAAACAGCGGCCACTCCAACAGCAACTGCTGCTCTCGCAAGATATTCAACAAATTCTCTTTGACCTCCACTTTTATCTCCCATTCCTCCTGGTTGTTGGACAGAGTGGGTTGCATCAAATACAACAGGATAACCATTTTTTGCCATTATAGGCAATGATCTCATATCTGAAACTAAAGTGTTATATCCAAAGCTAGCGCCTCTTTCAGTAACTAATATATTTTTATTTCCAGATTGTTCAATTTTTTTTGTTACATTGACCATATCCCATGGAGCTAAAAATTGCCCCTTCTTAACGTTTATTATTTTTCCAGTTTTGGCAGCTGCTATAAGTAAATCTGTTTGTCTACATAAGAAAGCTGGTATTTGTAAAACATCAACATGCTTAGAAATTATTTCACATTGTTCTTTTGTATGAATATCAGTTAAAACGGGTATATCTAATTTTTTTCTAATTTTATCAAAAATTGGTAAAGACTTTTCTAAACCAGCTCCCCTTTTTCCCTGAAGGCTTGTTCTATTGGCCTTATCAAATGAAGTTTTATAAATAAGTCCTACATTAAGTTTTTGAGTAATATCTTTTAATTTTTTAGCAGTTTCAAGAGCATGCTCTTCATTTTCTAGCTGACATGGTCCAGCTATAAGTGTAAATGGCCTATCGTTCGATATGCTCAGTTTTCCACATTTAACTAGTTTATTTTCCATTAGTTTATTTTTTGATTTAATTTTGAAGCTTTAATAAAAGATGAGAATAGCGGATGAGGTTTAAAAGGTCTAGATTTAAATTCTGGATGAAATTGAACACCTATAAACCAAGGATGATTTTTTAATTCAACAATTTCTGGCAATGATCCGTCAGGTGACAAGGCAGAAAAAATTAAACCTTTTTTTTCAAATTTATCTTTAAAATCTATATTTACTTCATATCGATGTCTATGTCTTTCTCTAATCTTCTTCATAGAATAAATTTTTTCTATTAACGTATTTTTCTTTAATATAGCATCATATGATCCTAACCTCATAGTTCCACCTAAATTTTTTTTACTTCCTTTAAATATTTTTTTTCCTTTTTGCCATTCATTCAACAAACCAACGACTGGTATACAATTATTACCAAATTCACTAGTAGAGGCTTTTTTTATATTTAGCAAATTTCTGGCAGCTTCAACAATTGCCATTTGCATTCCAAAGCAAATGCCAAAAAAGGGTATTTTGTTTACACGAGCATATGAAATTGCAGATATTTTTCCTTCACTACCCCTTTTTCCAAAACCACCTGGAATTAGTATGCCAGAAATATTTTTTAAAACTGTTTCTACATTATTTTTTTCTAAATTTTCAGAATCTATCCATTTAAGATTTACTTTTAAATTATTTGAAATCCCTCCATGAATTAATGCTTCGTCTAAAGATTTGTATGCATCTTTTAAATCAACATACTTTCCTATGATGCCAATATTTACACTGCTTTTAGAATTTAAAATCTTGGTAGCTATATTTTTCCATTTTATTAAATTGATAGTTTTTTTACTTTTAATTTTAAAATAATCCAAGACCCTTTCATCTAATTTTTCCTTATTAAAACTTATTGGTGCTTCATAAATTGTACGAACATCAATAGTTTCAATAACATTTTCAATTTTAACATTGCAAAATAATGATATTTTTTTTCTTTCTGTAATAGGAATATTTTTTTCAGTTCTGCAAATAATAATATCTGGTTGAATACCTATGCTTCTTAGTTCTTTGACAGAATGCTGAGTGGGTTTAGTTTTTAATTCTCCAGAAGCTTTCATAAATGGGACTAATGTAAGATGAACAAATAAACTATTTTT